>JAEYYY010000849.1 GCA_023430775.1 Pseudomonadota bacterium | reverse complement strand
TTTCGATCCGCGGCAGCGAGGGCGGCAGTAATGGCGTTTCGGGTCCGGCTGTGCGCGCGGCTCGATCTGCAGGCCGGCACGCTGAGGGCGTTCGACGTCCAGGGCGTGACCTGGCCGGTGCTGGCGACCGTCGTCGACGGCGAGGTGGTCGCGGTGCCCGGTGTGTGTCCGCACGAGGACGTGCCGCTCGCGAAGGGCACGCTCGAGCGCGGCGAGCTGACGTGCCCGGGCCACGGCTATGCCTTCGATCTGCGCGACGGCAAGTGCACGCACGATCCGACGCTGGTGCTGCGCCGCTACCCGGTGACCATCGGCGGCGGCGAGGTCTTCGTCGACCTGCTGTGACAGCTACTTCTTCGCGGCCGGTGGATCGGGGGCATGGGTGACGGACTCGTCGTGCCGCGCGCACGTATCGCTCGGGACGTACGAGAACACCACCATCGCGCGGGCGTCTGGCACGTAGGCGACCTTGCCGAGCCGTCCGGCACCACCCGGTCCGGTCGCCAGCGATGTGTTGCCGCGCAGGACGCGGATGCCGGTATCGGTCTGGACGACGCCGAGCCTCGCCTTGGGCAGGCGCGCGGTTCGCTTGCCGTCGTCGCGATCCGACATCTGGGCCTCCTCGGCGGGGACCTTGATGAAGCCGAAGTCGGTCAGGATCTTCTCGGCCACCGCGAGCTTCGCGAGTCGCTCGGTCCTGGCCTTCGTGATCTCGGCCCGCCCGTGCGAACCGCAGGGACCGCCCGACGAGGGGACTCCTCCGATGTCGATCGTCCCGACCTGCTTGCTGGTCTTGATGTCGTAGATCGCGATGTCGGCGTAGTTGCCGCATGGCGGGTAACCGGTGTCGTCGTGGTGCACCGCGATCCATCCTCGATCGGCGGAGTACGCGTATTCGCCATCGAGCCCGCGCTCGCCGAGCTTGATCGTTCCGGGCTTCGAGTTGCGAACAGCCATGACCGGCTTGGTCGTCAGGAGCGGTTGCAGATCTGGATCGATCGAGACCTGGATGTAGGTCGCGAGCGGCGCCGAGCTGAACCACGATGCGAGAGCGGCATTGGCCTCGTCGAGCTTGCCGAGCCTCGTCAAGGCCGAGGCCAGGTTGTTCGCAGCGAAGTTCCAGGTCGGATCGAGCCTGGCTGCCTGCGCGAAGCCCTTCGCTGCAGTGGCCCAATCCTTCTTGAGGTGCAGGCTCACCGATTCGTGGTTGAGGAGCCGGGCCTCGAGCGCGTCGAACGTGAACACGCTCGAGAGGGCGGACGAGCACTCCTCGCTGCGGTTGATCGTCACCTTCTTCGCGCGACTGTCGACCTTCACGTCGACATCGAACGCGCTACCCGCGATCAAGGTCGCGCGACGCCTGCCCTTGCGGACCTCGATGTTGCGATCGGTCGCGACGATCTCGTAATCGCCGGCCTTGAACACCTGGTCCTTGGCAAGCGCGACGGAGGGGGACGTCACGAGGACGGCGAGCGCGAGCAAACGCATGCCGACCAGCCTACGTGAAATGCCGGCGGCACGGCGATCAGGAATGAACGTCGAGATCGGAGTCCGCGTTGGTGTAGTACCAGCGCGACGGATCGACCAGCCGCTCGTCACCGCCCGGCGGGATCATGCAGAGGAATGGCTTCTTGCCGCGGTCGACGAACAGCGACCGGTACATCGGGCGCTTCGCGCTGTCCTTCTCGAGCAGCTTGATATCGACGAGCTCGGCCGGCGTGCTGCGGCAATGCTCGACGGCGGCGAGCAGGCAGGTCCGCCACTCGCCCGGCACCGCGATCAGATCGACGATGCGCTGGATCCGGCCATCGCCGATCGACTCGAGCGCGCAGGCGCCGATCGGACGATCCTGCTCGATGATGACGAACGTCGGCTGCTTGCCGGCGGGCGCGGCCTGGAAGCGCCAGGTGTAGAACGCGCCGTCGCGGATGGCGGCGAGCTTCATGCCGTCGCGCGCCTGCTCCCACACCGCATCGATGCGCGGATCGTTGGCGACGGCGGGGATCAAGCGCGCGTGAATGCGCGGCCGCAGCGCCCACGACACCGCACTCGACAACGGCGACGGCACCCGCAGCGCCTCGGCCTTGAGCGGCCGAACCCAGCGCACGACCTGACCGGTCTCGCGCGAGCCGCCGTTCTTGAGCGGCGTCACGTTCATCGCACCGGGCGCGCCGTACATGCACATGATCTGGTGGGCCGGCATCGCCGCACGCGACGCCTCGTGCAGCATCGCGCCGATGCCGCGCCGGCGAAACGCGGGCCGCACGTAGCCATCCCCGCCGAGCGCGCCGCGGACCTCTTTGCCGTCGAGCCACAGCCTGAACGGAAAGAACGAGGTGCAGCCGGCGACCTTGCCGTCTTCCTCGGCGAGCCAGGTCAGCGCCGGCCCGCCGGGGTTGGTCTCGTACAGCCAGCGAATTCGCGCCTGCACGTCGCAGCCGGGAATCATCTCGGCGAGCAGCGCTTCGATCTCGGGACGATCAGCCTTGGTCGCTTCGCGGACGGTGAGCATGCGAGTTTCTACCGTCGAGAATTCGCCTCGACGATTCGATCTCGCCGTCGACTCACGAACGCTCGCGAGTGCCGTGCGCTGTCGTCGCGACCCCGGCGTGCGCTGCGTTCGGGACGCGCGCTGGCGTCACAGATCCCAGAACCCGCTACGGCGATCTACTTGTAGTCGGGCTCGACGAGCTTGACGTCGGTGATGCCGGCGTCCGCGAACGCCTTGGTGACCGCGGCGCGATCACCGAGGACCACGACCACCTCGTTCGCCGGGTCGAGCTCCTTCGCGAGCAGCGCCTTGACCTGCGCGAGCGACACCGCCGCCACCTGCTGGAGCAGGCTGTTGTAGTAGTTCGGGTCGAGCTTGTAGCGGGCAATCAAGCCGAGGCGACCGGCGAGCTCGGCCGACATCGTCGACTCGCCGAGCAGGCTCTGGATCAGCTTGCGGCGAGCGCGCGCGAAGCTGGCATCGAACTCGACGCCCTTGCGGAGAGAGTCGATGTTCTCGCGCATCGCCTTGATCGACTCGCCGGCGCGCGGCGCATCGACCGAGCCGCCCATGTCGTAGAACGACGGGCCGACGCGGGTATCGCGGTTGGCGTACGCGCCGTAGGTGGAGCCGAGGCGGCTGCGGATCTCCCACATCTTGTCGTTGAGCATGGTGGACAGCACCATGCGCGCGGCCTGCTGGCCGTCGATGCCGGCGGGCGAGGGATAGAGGATGCCGACGTCCATCTGCGGGTCCTCGTCGCCGATCACGCCGATGTACATCGGGCCGGTGCGCTTGTGCGGCTCGGGCGAGATCGGCTTGTCCTTGTGGCCGCCGCCCCACTCGCCGAACGTGTTCGAGATCTGCTTCTTCGCGGCGTTGACATCGAACGCGCCGGCGACGATCAGCGTGGCGTTGGCCGCGCTGTAGTGCTTGTTGCGGAAGTCGGTGAGCTTGTCGCGACCGACCTGCTCGACCGCGCTCGGGTTCGGCGCGCCGGTCCTGGTGTACGGGTGATCGGGGCCGTAGATCGCCGACAGCTGCTGGCGCTGGAACTCGAGGCGCTGCTGCGCGCGGCGAAGCTTGAGCGCGAGCTTGGTGCCCTTCTGCCAGTTCTCGACCTGCGTCTGGTTGTACTGGCCGGCCTTGATCATGCGCTCGAGGCCCTTGATCACGACGTCGAGGTAGATGTTCATGCCGCGCGCGTTGCAGATCGTGTGATCGGGCGTCGCGCCGCAGCCCATCGACACGCCGGTGCGACCGACGGCCTCGGAGTCCATCGGACCGGAGAGGAAGTCGGCGGCCTTGTCGGCGAGCATCGGGTTGTCGGCCGAGATCGCGCCGCCGACGTCGAAGATCAGCTGCGCCGAGATCATCGGGATCGTGGACTCGGAGGGCATCAGCACGACGCGCATGCCGTTGCCGAGCGTGTAGCGCTGCGCGCCGGTCAGGCCCTTGAGCTCGGTGGCGACGCGGAACGGCCGGCGCGCCTCCGACGGATCGACATCCGGCTGCTCGATCTTGTCGTGCGACTTGGTCTTGAACACGACCTTGCTGCGCTTGTCGCCCTTGAGGCCGGTCTGGTGGTTCGGCTTGAAGAACACGATGCGCGCCTTGTCGGGATCGAGCGCCTTCTTGACGGCGGCGCCGACCTTCGCCGGATCGAACTTGCCGATCTTGTCGAGCTCGTGGAACACGTAGAGCTCCTTCGAGTCGAAGTCGAAGTCGCGGGTGAACTGCACGAGGTCACCCATCGTGTTGCCGCGGCCGCCGAACAGCGGCTCCATGCCGGCGATGAACTGCGCCTTGTTGCGGTTCTTGCTCTCCTCGATCTGCTGCCACGAGCCTTCGTCCCAGCCGCGGTGCGCTTGCTTCGCCGCCTTGAACACGAACTCGAGGCACTCGTCCGCGCGATCGAAGCTCTTGAGCTCCATCGCGATCATGAACACCGGCGCTTCCTGGCCGCCGAGCAGCGCGGGCTGCGTGCCGGTGGCGCAGTCGTACTTGTCGGCCTTGTTGGCGGCGTCGAAGAACGCGCCCCACACGCCGAAGTTGGCGAGCTCGCCCTCGGGGGTGGTGGCATCGGGCAGCGCCCACGCGACGGTGAGGTACGGGCGCTCGATGTCGAGCTCGATCGTCTTCTGCTCGCGCGACACGTTGACCGGATCGACCTTGCGGCGCGGCGCCGGCTTGCGCTTCTCGACGGCGGAGAACCACTTGTTGATCGAGGTCACCGCCTCGTCGACCTGGACGCCGCCGGCGATGATCACCGTGGCGCGCTCGGGCACGTAGTAGTCCTTCATGAACTGGCAGGCGTCGGCGAGCGTGATCGTCGACAGCTGCTCGTCGTTACCGCCGGTCTCCTGCTCGTAGGCGTGACCCTTGGGATAGATCGACGACATCACCATCTGCGGGATCAAGCCCTCCGGCGTGCGGTTGCCGCCGCGGATCTCGTTGCGAACGACATCGCGCTCGCGGAGGAACTCGGCCTCGCTGATCGTCTGGCAGCCGTAGTGCATCCGCATCGCCTCGACCTTCACCATCGCGTCCATCTGCTCGGCGCGCGCGTACACCATGTAATGCGTGGTGTCGGGGTTGGTGTACGCGTTCATGTTGATCGCGTTCTGCATGAGGAAGTGCATCAGCGGCTTGGTGTCGGGACCGTCCGGCTTGTGCTGGAACATCATGTGCTCGACGAGGTGCGCGAGCCCGGCCTTGCCCGGCGGGTCTTCCTTCGCGCCGACCTCGTAGCGAACATCGATCTCGACGAGCTGCGTGCTCGGATCCGGCATGATGACGAACCGCAGGCCGTTCTTCTCCAGTCGGCCACGACGCTCGCCGTGCTTGAACGCGATCTGTGGCGTTGCCGGATTGCAGGAGATGAACGCGGTCAGCAGAGCAAGCGCGGCCACCCACGCCCGAGTCGGAATCCTCATGGCGGGGGATCATTCCCAAACGGCCACCGTTTGCAAGATCGGGCTGCTGGCCGCCCTCCGACGTCACCGAGGCGCCGTCACAGCGCTGGGACGCCCCCGCGTCGCAGGGTGAAGAGGATCCCAAAATCCAGGGTTTCGGGCGGGGGACCGTTCGGTCTATGGTCCGCCGCGCAATGGCTGACCGCGACCCGGACAAAGCATTTTTCGGACATCCCGCCGGCCTCAAGACGCTGTTCTGGACCGAGATGTGGGAGCGCCTCTCGTACTACGGCGCCCGCACGTTCCTCGCGATCTACATGGTGACGTCGGTGGCCAACGGCGGCCGCGGCATGTCGGCCGGCGCGATGGGCGTCGTGATGTCGCTGTACCTGTCGTCCGTGTACCTGCTGTCGCTGCCCGGCGGCTGGATCGCCGACCGCTTCATCGGTCAGCGCAAGGCGGTGATGGTCGGTGGCATCGGCATCGCGATCGGTAACACGCTGCTCGCCCTCCCGATCGATGCCGCGTTCTATCCGGGTCTCGCGGTGATCGCGATCGGTACCGGCTTCCTCAAGCCGAACATCTCCACGCTGGTCGGTCAGCTCTACAAGCAGGGCGACATCCGCCGCGACGCCGGCTTCACCATCTACTACATGGGCATCAACATCGGTGCCTTGGTCGCGCCGTTCATCGGCATGCTGATCGCGCAGAGCGACACCTTCCGCGAGATGCTCGAGAACAACGGCATCGATCCGAACCTGTGCTGGAAGTTCGCGTTCGCCGCGCCTGCGATCGGCATGATCCTCGGCCTGCTCCAGTACTGGAAAGGTGGCAAGGCGCTCGGCGAGACGGGCCTCCATCCGACGATTCCGAGCGATCCCAAGCGCGCGGCGCGCGACGTGCTGGTGCTCAAGCTGATCGGCGCCGGCATCGTCGCGCTGGTCGCGATCTTCGTCGGCATCGATCAGGCGGTCGGGCTGTCGGGACCGCTGCTGTCCAACATCTTCGGCATCGGCCTGCTGCTCGCGGCGATCGGGTTGTTCGTCGGGTACTACAAGCTGGTCCAGCCCGAGGAGCGCAAGGGCATCACGGCGATGCTGGTGCTGTTCCTCGGTTCGATCGGCTTCTTCGGTGTGTTCGAGCAGGCATCCACCACGCTGTCGCTCTACGCCGAGAACATGGTCGACCGCCCGTTCCTCGGCTTCGACAACGTGCCGGCGAGCTTCTACCAGTTCCCCAACGCGTTCTTCATCGTCACGCTCGCCACGCCGTTCGCCTGGATGTGGTTGCGGCTCGCGAAGCAAGGCAAGGAACCCACGAGCACCACCAAGTTCGCGATCGGCATGGTGCTCACAGGCCTGTCGTTCGTGGTGCTGCTACCCACGCTGGGAGCGATCACCGAGCGCAGCGACACGTTCGAGGCACTCAAGCCGGTTCCGTTCATCCACGATATGGCCCTCGAGACCGAGTACAACCGCGTCAGCCCGTGGTTCCTGATCGGTCTCTACCTGGTGTCCACGCTGGCCGAGCTCTGCATCTCGCCGGTCGGGTTGTCGTCGATGAGCAAGCTCGCGCCACAGCGCCTCGCCGGCATGGTGATGGGCACGTGGTTCCTCGCCACCGCGATCGGTAACTACATCGCGGGTCGCGCCGCCGGCTTCTCCGAGTCGCGCGGTTACAAGTTCCTGTTCACCGTCCTGATCGTCTCGTCCCTCGTGATCGCGGTGCTGCTCTTCGTGGTGTCGCCGATGATCAAACGCATGATGGCCGGCTCCGCCACGACGCTCCCCAAGGCGACAGCCCTCAAGGCCGACGACGCCGACGCCGAGAAAGAAACCAAGGACAACAGCAAGGACGCATCCTAAAGCGTCGGCCAGGCGTCGAGCCGCATCCGCTCGATGCCCTCGATCCGCTCGAGCACGACACGCCACGTCGCCTCGGGCACCACGACCATCCCATTCGGATGGAGTGGATGCACGCCGGTGATGCTCAGGCTCGGATCCTCGCGGGCACCGATCAACGCCCGATCGAGCTGTGATCCGACGCCGATGAAGTGGAGTGGCACCACCCGATAGCGGCGCTCCGGCTCGACGAGCTCCGGTCGCAAGCTGATCTTCGCGCGCGCGTACCACGCGACCATGTACGCGATGTGGCGCTCGGGGACGATCGCGACGGCATCGTCGGGAATGCGTACCGCGGAGGCGCTGGCGACGAGCGCCGGGTGGGTGGGAATCAGCCCTTCGGGGTTGCGAGCGCCAGCGTGGATCATCACGATGACGGCTGCGATAGCGGCGCCGATCGGAGTGCGAAAGCGTCCTAGCCTCCGCGGCAACGCGCGCAAGATGATCGCGCCGCACAGGGCCATCGGCACGAACGCGATCACGCGGAGGCGCATCGCGAGCCCCTGGCTGCTGCTGGTGTCGAGCCACGGCAACCCGATCAGCACGGCGAGTGCGATCGCGCTCCACGCGACGACGTTTCTCCCGGCGCCTTCGCGTGCGACCGGCGTCGCACCGGGCCAGCGCATCACGCGGTGGCGCAGGAACATGCCGCCGAACGCGAGGGCGATGCCGCCGCCCGCGACGATCCACAGGATCACGCCGCTCCCCGCGATCAGCGTGCCTACGCCGATCAGCTCGCCGGCGACCTGGATGACAACGGCGAGCAGGAGCAACCGCGCTCGGGCAGTAGGCCGTTCGAGGACGAGCACCGTGGCGGCGCCGAGGGCGAGCACGAGCGCGATCACTGGCTCGTAGTCGAGGCGCAGCTTGCCCTGGCGCACGGGCAGCGACCAATCGGCGTTGCTGGTGAACAGCCCCTCGATCAGATCGAGATCCGTCGGTGACAGAAACCGCTGCGGCATCAGGATGCCGATCAACACGATCACCCCGAGCACACCGCCGGCGATCGCGAGCGGCAACGCGCGCCGCCACTTCAGCTTGCCTCGCCGGTACGCCTCGACGATCGCCGCCGGAATCGCGATCCCGAGCACGAGACCCGCCGCCATCTTGTGCGTCAGCATCGCGGCGACGATGCCGGCGATCGCGATGCCCGCGGTCCGCCGGCTCGGCATCCGCAGCGCTCGCAGCACGAGCCACAGCGCTGTCATCGCGACGGTGAGACCGATGCCGTTCTTGACGAACTCGATGGTGAGATACATCGAGCCGGCGCTGCTGGTCGCGAGTGCCGCAGCTACGAGCCCGGCGCCGCGACCCTTGTCATCGCCATCGCGACAAAGCTCGGCGCCGACGCCGTACGCGGGCAACGCGATCAATGCACCGAGCACTGCCGCACCGAGCTTCGCGCCGGTGATCGGATCGGTCGCCGCCGCAAACGGGGCCATCAAGTAGAACGCGAGGGGGCTCGCCGGATACTGGAGGCCGCCGGTCTCGAGGATCGAGCGCAGCTGTACCGGATAGAAATAGCCGTCGACGCCGACGGGGAACGGCGTCGATGTCAGCACCGTCCACCGCTGGCTGAACGACCACCCGACAAGCACCGCGAGGGCGACCGCAACGCCGACCGGGGCAGCCCAGGTCGGAAGCGTTCGCTCCGTCGTCACGGCTCGATTCTATGCCGCACTCCGATGCCCGCGACCCGACAAGAAGCCGAAGGCGCCCAGGCTACCGCTCGGGATGACCTGCTCGTATGGGCGAGCCGACCGTCGACAAGCTCGACGCCCGCCCGCGCTCGACAAGAAGGAGTGGAAGTGGATCTCGCCAGTGTGACGAGGTCAGCTTCATCGCAACGCTCTGCGTCCGGTACACGGACAGGATCTCTCAGCGACGGAGAGTCGACTAGTTAGCAAGCCCCGCATGGAGTCTCTCTTTTCGGCGT
>JAEYYY010000836.1 GCA_023430775.1 Pseudomonadota bacterium | reverse complement strand
CGCGCCTCGGCGCCCCACCACGTGCTCTCGGCGCCGTCGATGTTGACCGCGCGAAGCGGGCGCGACACCGCGGCGGTCTGCTCGAAGTACGCGTACGGGTACAGCCCCTGGTAGGCGTAGTAGTCACCGGTCAAGCGCAGGACCAGGTCGCCGCGGTTGCCGCTGCGCGCGTACTCGAGATCGCCGAACAGGCGCGTGTCGGTGGTGTCGATCGCGTCGCCGATCAGGGTACCGAACGCCGCCGTCGGTGCTCGCTTGGTCCGCGTCGCCGCGAAGCCGCGCAGCGTCAGGCCGCGCCTCTTGAGGGCGACGTAGGTCGAGCCGACCTCCTCGCCATCCGCGCCGCGCACCACGCCGTCGCACGGGCGCGGCCGCTTGTCGAAGCCGACGCACGGCTCGTCGGTCACCGCGAGCTCGGGCATGTAGATCGCGGACATGCCGGGGTCGTACGAGTAGGCGCCGGCGACGAACAGATCGTAGCCGCCGCGCACCATGCCGTAGCTGGCGGACACGTCCTCGCCGCGCGACTCGACGGTGCCGCGCCCCGCGGGATCGTGGAACGTCTCGGCACTCGCGCGCGTCGTCGACGTCACGTGGATGCCGGGGCGCGTCGCGCCACTGGCGGTGACCACCTGGATCGCACCGAGCAGCGCGCTCTCGCCGTGCACCGACCACGCGCCGCCACGGATCAGCTCGATCCGGTCGACGGCGATCATCGGCAAGCCGAGCTCGGCGCCGGTGTTGCCCTGGCCGTAGATCGGATCGTTGATCCGGTGGTTGTCGATCGACAGCGCGAACCGCGTGTTGTAGTCGCCGGGGAAGCTGAAGCCGCGGACACCGAGGTAGCTGTAGTTGCGATCGTTCGTCGAGTAGACACCGCGCGTCCCGCGCAGCGCATCGCCGAGCGTGCGATAGCCGAGCAGGCGGATCAGATCGGCATCGACGGTCGACACCACGATCGGCGAGCCACCCGGCTTCTGCGCGTAGTGCGAGGCCGAGGTGACCGGCTGCTCGAGCAGATCCGACAGGGCGAGCGACTCGATGTCCTCGACATCGCCGAGATCGACCTCGGCGATCGCCTGGCCGGGCAACAGCGCCGCGAGCAGAGCGGCGAGGACACGCAGACGCACGTCCAGTGGTTCGGCCGGGCAGCGAATTTATGGACGTCGAGGTGGAGGTCAGCCTTCGCACACATGTCGGCGCCGGAGCTATAGTGGCTCGCGATGACCGATCGAATGAGGAACGCGCTGGCGGCGGTGTCCGCGGCAGCGGCCGAGTTCGCGGAGAGCACGACGGACTACGATCGCCTGCTCGAGATCGTGGCGCGCTGCGGGGCGCAGGTGATGTCCGCGACCTGCGCGGTCTCTCTCCTCAGCCCGGACGGCAAGACGATCACGCCGGTCGCCACCCACGACGACCATCCGCGGACCGCTGGGCGCGTGCGAGAACTTCTGTTCGGCCGTCCCCTCAACAACACCCTGGCTCCCACGTTCCCGACCGACGGCACCCTGTTCCTGCCTCGGGTCGATGTCGAGGCGCTGAGACCGCGGATCTCCGAGGTCGGCTACACGTTCATCGAGGAGGTCGGTGTCCACTCGCTGATCGGGGTGCTGATGCGGGTCCGCGGCGAGACGCTGGGCCTGATCTCCGTGATGCGCCACCGCAAGGACCTCCCGGCCTACGACAACCTCGATCGCGAGGTCGCCGAGCACCTGGCGAATCTCGCCGGCCTCGCGGTGTCCAACGCGCGGATGTTCCGCGACGCCGAGAACGTCGACAAGCTGAAGCGCGCGATCGCGCGCGAGCGCGAGGCGATGGCCTTCCTCGATGCCATCGTCGAGAACATCCCCGACATGATCTTCGTCAAGGAGGCCGAGCGGCTGGCATTCGTGCGCTTCAACCGCGCCGGCGAGGAGCTGCTCGGCATCCCGCGCGCGCAGCTGATCGGCAAGAGCGACAACGACTTCTTCCCGCCCGACGAGGCGAAGTTCTTCATCGAGAAGGATCGCGAGACGCTGCGAAGGCAAGCGCTGGTCGACATCCCCGAGGAGCCGATCCAGACCGGGCGTGGCGAGCGCTGGCTCCACACGAAGAAGGTGCCGATCCTCGACGCCGACGGCACGCCCAGGTACCTGCTCGGCATCTCGGAGGACATCACCGATCGCAAGCGCGATGTCGAGGCACTCCGGCTCGCGAAGGAGCAAGCCGAGACCGCCAGTCGCGAGCTCGAGGCGTTCAGCTACTCGGTCGCGCACGATCTGCGTGCACCGCTGCGGTCGGTCGCCGGCTTCGGCGGCGCGCTCCTCGAGGAGTACGGCGACAAGCTCGACGACACCGGCCGCGGCTACATCGGGCGGATGACGGCGTCGGTGACGCGGATGGGTGCGTTGATCGACGCGCTCCTCAAGCTGTCGCAGGTGACGCGCGTCGAGCTGCACCGCCAGCCGGTCGATCTCGGCGAGCTGTTCGAGGCGGCGATCGCCACGCTCCGGCGTTCGGATCCAGACCGCCAGGTCGAGGTCGTCGTCGGCGGCGACCTCACCGCCGTCGGCGATCCGGCGCTGCTGTCGATCGTGTTCGACAACCTGTGCGGCAATGCGTGGAAGTTCACGTCGAAGACCGCGGCTCCGCGCATCGAGCTCGGCTCCGAGCAGCGCGACGGCAAGCGCGTGGTGTTCGTGCGCGACAACGGCGCCGGCTTCGAGATGCAGTACGTCGCCAAGCTGTTCGGCGTGTTCCAGCGCCTCCACACCGAGCGCGAGTTTCCCGGCACCGGCATCGGCCTCGCGACCGTGCAGCGGATCATCCACCGCCACCGCGGCCGGGTGTGGACCGAGGGTGCGGTGGGCGCCGGCGCGACGTTCTACTTCACGCTCGATTGATCATCGCCGGGCGCTGGTGGAATCGGCGGCCCGCTTCCGATCCCGTAGCCGGCGAGCTGCGCGCGGATCTTGTCCTTGGTCTCGGCATCGACCTTGGCGAGCCACTGCTTGAGCAATTCGAGCGCGCGTTGCCGCATCGTGTCGCGGTTGTCGATCTGTTCGGGCAAGTCCATGCCGAACGCGGGAGCCTTCGCTCCGGCGAGCGCTGCATAGGCCTCCGCGAGGCGGGCCGCCGCCGACGGATCATCCGACTTGTCGGGGCCATGGTCCTCGATCTGTCCAGCCAACCAGCTCGCCGTGTCGCTCATGGGCTCTTGCCTCCAGCCCCGATACGATAAGCTGGACGGCGATGGTGGGTGAAGGCGAGCACGATGTCGTCCTGATCGGCGCGGGCATCATGAGTGCGACGTTAGGAACGTTGCTCCGAAAGGTCGAACCTTCCTGGCGAATCGCCGCGTTCGAGCGCCTCGATCGCGCCGCCGCCGAGAGCTCCGACGCGTGGAACAACGCCGGCACCGGGCACGCCGGCTACTGCGAGCTCAACTACACGCCGGCCGCCGGCGAGAGCGTCGACTGCTCGAAGGCGCTGCGGATCGCCGCCCAGTTCGGGCTCAGCCTCGAGCTCTGGCGATCGCTGGTCGCCTGTGGCGATCTCCCGGAGACACCGTCGTTCATCCGCCAGGTCCCGCACCTGAGCTTCGTCGACGGCGATGACGTGCCGTTCCTGCGCGCCCGCGCTCGCGAGCTCGCCGCTTCGCCGCTGTTTCGCGATCTCGAGTACACCGAGGATGCCGGCAAGATCGCGAGCTGGATCCCGCTGGTGATGGACGGCCGCGATCCCGCGATCCCGGTCGCGGCCACCCGGATGAGCCGCGGCACCGACGTCAACTTCGGCGCGCTGACGCGCACCATGTTCGCGTCGCTGGTCGACAAGGGCGTCGAGCTCCACCTCAGCCACGAGGTCCAGGCGATCGAGCGCAACGGTGATCTGTGGGAGATCGACGTCCGCGATCTCGAGCGCGGCGAGCACCAGACCGTGCGCGCTCGCTTCGTGTTCATCGGGGCCGGCGGCTACTCGCTGTCGCTGCTCGAGCGAACAGGCATCCCCGAGGCCAGGGGCTACGGCGCGTTCCCGGTCAGCGGTCAGTGGCTGCGCTGCACCAACCGCGAGGTCATCGAGCGCCACCACGCGAAGGTCTACGGCATGGCCGAGACCGGTGCGCCGCCGATGTCGGTGCCGCATCTCGACACCCGCTGGATCGGCGACCGGCAGGAGCTGCTGTTCGGCCCGTATGCGGGCATCACCACCAAGTTCCTGAAGCAAGGCTCGGCGCTCGATCTGCTGCGCTCGATCGGCATCCACAACGTGCGGACCATGCTGTCCGCGGGCATCGAGAACTTCGAGCTCACGCGCTACCTGGTCGGTCAGGCGATGCTGTCCGTCGAGGAGCGCGTGTCGCGGCTGCGCCGCTACTGCCCGAGCGCGAACGACGATGACTGGGAGGTCCAGATCGCGGGACTGCGCGTCCAGATCATCAAGAACGACGGCAGCGGCACCGGCAGCCTCAAGTTCGGCACCGAGGTCGTCACCTCTGCGGACGGCAGCGTGGCCGCACTGCTCGGCGCATCACCCGGTGCGTCGACCGCGGTCTCGATCATGATCGAGCTGCTCCAGCGTTGCTTCTCGTCGCGCTGGTACTCGACCGAGTGGCGCTCGCGGCTGGCGACCGTGTTGCCCTCGCTGGCCTAGCGGCGGCGCAGCGGATCGAGCAGCTTCAGCAGGTCGGGGCCCGGCAGCTTGTCCATCTTGTCGAGCTCGCCGACCTCGGTCTGCTCCTCGATCGCGTGGAGGTCGAGCGCGACGGTCGGCACGATCCACGACTCGCGCTTGTCGATCCGGCTCGCGGTGCACAGGTACGCGACCGCGGCTCGCACGCGCGCGCTGGTCGGCCGCAGATCGGCGCGCCCGCACAGCATCTGATCGATCAGCGTCTCGAGCAGCGTTGACTTGCGCTCCGGGCGTTCGTGCGGCCACACGCCATGCAGCGCGCGATGGACGATCACGCCGAGCGCGTAGACGTCGGTCCGCGCATCGTCGCCATCGCCGCGCAGCTGTTCCGGCGCGGTGTACTCGTTGCCTTGCACGAACGGCTGGGGCGTATCGCCGTTCGCGATGCGCGCGCCTTCCCAGCCGACCAGACAGATCGTGGTGCGGCGATCGTCGGGGACGACGATGTTCTCCGGCCGGATGTTGCCGTGCACGATGCCCTTTCCGTGCGCGCGCGCGAGTAGCTCGCAGACATCGCGCAGCAGCGCGAGGCACTCGAACGTCGACATCGTGCGGTGGGCGATCACGTCGGCCACCGTCGAGCCGGCGATGTGCTCCACCGCGACCCAGCGCCGGCGATCCGACAGCATGCCCTGATCGAAGATGCGCGGCGTGCCCGGATGATCGAGCTCGTCGAGGTGCAGCGCGACGTCGTCGAGCGTGTCGCCGGCGGGCACGACGCGGATCACCACCCGCCTCTCCTCCACCGCGACGTGGTGCGCCGCGTACAGGATGCCGGTGCCAGCCGTCGGCAATTCCTGATCGATCACGTAGTCCCCGATGTACTGCCCCGGCCGGAAATCCCCGAGCAGGACCTTGCCGGTGCCCCGGATGATTCGTTTCCCCATGAGCCGGCCTCGTGCAGACGATAGGCCACACGATCTCGCGCCACGACCCCAGGGTTTTCCGCCACACCCCTGGATCGGTGGGGTCAAGCGTCACCAAACCGCTGTCGCACCCCGCTGTAAATTCCGATTTTCAGGGGGCAGCCGAGACGGCTGTTCCGTAGCTAGCGGATCCGCCACCAGGTGTCTCGATCGAAGCCGCGCGACATTCGCCGTCGCGCTGCGTCTGATCAATCCGGCTGATCCTGCACGACGTGCCGGATCCAGTCCGAGCTGTTGTCGTCGGCAACGGGCTCGCTGCCATCCTTGCGCAGGGCACGCGCCGCGGTCTTGATCGCGGTGCGCTGCTCCTCGGTCATGTTGTCGGCGCACGCGCGCCCGTCCTTGATCGTGGTCATCGCGTTGAGGCACTGCTTGGTGTCGTCGGTCCACGCGTCCGCCTTGCAGTGCGAGCCCACCATCTCCTTGATCTGCCCCTGCGTGATGCCCGGCCGCGGCCTGGCGGCGGCGATCGTGGCGACGTGATCGGCGACCTTGTCGCAATCGAGCATGCTCGACGTCGGCGGCGCCGGTTGATCCGGGGCCGGCTTGGGTCCACTGCTACAGGCGACGATGACGGAGACGAAGGCCAGGGTTCGCATCGCCCGCCATCCTAGCGCCTACCCGTCGGCCGGGCTGCGCCAGCGGATCGCGATCAGCGTGCGCGGATCACCCTCCCACGACTTCTCGCGAAACGCCGCGTGCAGCTCCTTGGCCCCCGCCATCTCGAGCAGGCCTTCGAAGAAGCCCATCGTCTGATACGACGCGGCCTCCTCGGCCGGCATGCCCATGTGATAGCGGACGACGATCTGCGCCTCCTCGTCGTTGAGGAGCGGCACCTCGAGCGCGTTGAAGTCGAAGAACGTCTCGCGCATCACGCGAAACCGCTGCAGCGTCTCCACCGGATCGCCGGGCGCGAGCAGGTTCGGATGCGCGGTGCGAAGCTGTCCCGCGGAGAACCGGCCCCACAGCTGGACGGTGAGCATCTGACCGCGCGCGGTCGTTCGCAGGATCTGGTTGCCCATCCGCTCGAACGTCGCCATCGGATACCAGCCGTCCGGTTCGATCGCGGTCGCGAGGAACAGCAGATCCTGCTCGGGGAGATGCTGCCGCCAGTCGACGCCCTTCTGCGACTTCAGCATCTTCACGTAGTCGAGAAACAGGACTCCGCGAACGCGCCGATCAGTCACCCGATCAGGATAGCGAGCTTTCGTGAGCCGCGCCTCATCGCTCGCGCAGGTAGAACGGCGCAGCGACGGCAGATCGGCACTGCCAGTTGAAGCTGCGCGTGTGCGGAGCTACCCCGTCGGCATGTAACCGGACGAGCAGATCGATCGCGGTTTTTCTGAGCGAGCCATCGGTCTTGCCGTCGTGGTGCCACGCCATCGCGATGACGTAGGCGGCCTCGCCCCAGTGCTCGTCGTCGTCGTCGAGCTCGTCGGCGGCATCGCCGAGCCCGATCCAGTACAGCGGCTTGCCGCTGCGATCGAGTCCATCGCGCGCCAGCAGCCGGCCGAGCTTGACGATCGCCCGCCGGGCAGCAGTTGCACGCTCGCCGCCGATCTCGGTCGCGTAGGCATCGAGCGCGTCGGCGAGGATCGCGCTCATCCACGGGCTGCATCCCCAGGTGCCGAAGTCCTCGCCGTGCGCCGCGGCGGTGTGCGCGAAGCAGCGCGCGTCTGGATCGGGCCAGCTCGCCGGCTGTGCCTGCATCGCGAGATAGGCGTCGACATACGTGTTCGCGCGCTCGTCGAGCTCCGCCGCGCGATCGTCGGTGACGATCCGCGCCCACACGTACGCGAGCAACGCGAACCCGGCGTGGCGCTCGGTCCAGAACCGATCGTCGCCGGCGTAGGCGAAGTTGCTCCAGATCGCCGACACCCGCGTCGCGATGTCCTCGGCGCTCTCGCGAAACCGATCGTCGCCGGTCATCAGGTAGTGGATCGCGAGGTTCTGCGCGTAGTGATACTTCAGATCGTCGACCGCGCCGGGTACCGCGATCCGGGTGGCCGCACCGGTGCCCGCGATGCCCGCGCGATAGATCGCGGTCTCGCGATAGGCGGACTCGAGCGTGCGCAGATCGCCGCGCCGCACGTGGCCGCGATACATCGTGGTGCCTCGATCGTAGAGCCAGACGCCGCGGTTCGAGCGCTCGGCGAGGAACTGATCGATCGTGTGCCTGTCGTAGTCGCAGACGTTCTCGAACGCGTCGACCTTGGCATCGCCGATCGGCACCTGCGGGCCCGCGACGCCGCTGCCGACCAGCCAGTTTGCCGGCAGCAGCGTCCACACCTTCGGGCCTTGCGTGCCGTCTGCCGGTTCGAGCGTGGTCGCGACGTCGACGAGGACGAGCGGCCGGGTGGTCGGTGGTTCGCCGAACCGGAGCTCGAGCGCGGTCGCGTCGGTCTCGACCTGGAGCTGCACGCTGCGCACGCTGCCGTCGCGATAGCGCGCGAGGGCGCGCCGGCCGGCCGCGATCTCGACGCCGTCTTTCATCACGCGCACCAGCTCGGGCTTGTCGAGCTTGCCGCGCGCGAGCGGGACGGCGAAGTTGACCCGCTGCACGCCGGTGAAGCCGGGCCGCGGCGACAGCGTGACCGTCACGCTCTTCCACGACGTCGCCTTCGGCGGTAGCGCCGCGCGAGGTGCCGGGGACGAGCACCCCAGCATCACCACGAGCGCGAGCCATCGCATCGCGCCGAGCTTACCGGGGCTTCTTGCCGTGCAGGCGATCCTTGACCTTCGAGTAGCCGCCTTCGAGCGCGTTGATGACCGCCTCCTCGCGGAGCTGCGAGAGCCGCGAGCCACGCGCCAGCGTCTCCACCTTCGCGGAGGTCTCGAGCACGCTGGTCACGCGACCGGCGTCGTCGGTCACGATCACGCTGATCGTCGAGGCGACGACCACGGTGTTGCCGATCCTGTCGGTGGACAGGCTCTCGAGGCTGGCATCGACCTGGCGGTTCCCGGGCAACGTGATCGGCGCGCGCGCGACGATGCGTTCGATGGTGCGCCGGATCAGCCCCTCGAGCTGCTTGCTCTCGGTGGTCGTCGTGGTGCGGGAGTTATCGGTGGCCGACCTCACGGTGACCGTCGCATCCGCCGAAGCGATCCCCGAGAGCAACACCAGCACGAGCAACGACCGCATGCCCACGGAGGACAGCACGTCGCGTGCCGCCCACGCCGCGTGCAGGATCGCGAGCTTGAGGCGCACCGGTGGCTGCTCGACCGGTCACTCGGTGGCCGCACGAAGTGCCGCCACCAGCTCCTCGGAGGGATCGACGAACGCGACACCCCAGCCGAGATCGGAGCGCCGCGCGACGCGGGCCTTGACCTGATGACTGGTCTGGATCAACTGCGCGCGATCGGGAACGCGCAGCTCGAGGCTGACGACGGTCTCGAGATCGATCGCGCGCTTGGTGACGAGGAACGCACCGGTGGTGCTGAGATCGCGCACCACGGTCGAGAAGAACGCGCCGTTCGGCAACTCGACCACGACATCGACCGGCACCACCTTGCGCTCGGCGCGCGCGATCGCCTGCGCTGGTGCCTTCGACATCGGGATCGGTGACGTGTTGCGCTCGAGTCGAGCGGCGCGTGGCGGCGGCACCGTCTTCGGCTTGGTGACGCGCGCCGGCACGCGCAGCAGCTCGACGCGACTCGTGGTCTTCGCCGCCGAGGTCGCCGGGCCGGAGCGCTTGACGCCGGCCTCGTCGAGCGTGGGGATCTTCGAGGTCTGCTTCGGTGCGCTGAAGGTGATCACCGGCTCGACCGGCTCCTCGGGCACGGCGGCATCGATGAACGCGATCGCGAGCGGATGATCGGGCACGAAGTCGATCAGGCTTGCCGCCCATGGCTGCGCGGCGAGCAGGTCGCCGGCGTCGCGCCACGCGATGTGGAGCCCGAGCCGCGCCAGGAACACGGCATCGTCCTCGGCGAGCGGCGACGTGAACGCCTTGACGATCAGCGGCACCAGCTCCGCGGTCGAGCGCTGCTGCTGCGCGTGCAACCACATCTGTTGCCACGCGGCGATGTGCGAGCGGACCTCGGGCAACAGCGCGTCGTCTGCCGCGTCGAGGCTCATCCGCAGCAGGCGCAAGCCGAGGCCCGGCTGGACGCCGCGCGACAGTAGCTCCATGCCGGCCGCGCGCACGCTCTCGACATACTCGGCGCGCGAGCCCGCGCGATCGAATCGACCGCGATAGTGCGCGAGCAGGTCGTCGGCGTTGCCGCGCGCGAGCAACTGCGAGGCGATCAGCCCGGCGAGCTTCGGTTCGTCGGGGAACGCCGCGCGCGCCGCCGCGGTCACCTCGCGCGCGCGGCCGGTCAACCCCGCGAGGCGCGCGATGCGCTCGGCATGGAGGTAGCCATCCGGCGTGTGGGTGGCGATGTTGCGCTCGATCTCGGCGTCGACGTCGACCGCGTGCTTGCGCGCGAACGCGACCAGCGGGGCGACCTGCGCGAGCCGCGTGTACTCGCTCGCCATCGTCGCGCCCGCGGGCTTCGCGCGCAGGACCTGCTCGAGCGGCGCGAGTGCGAGCTCGGGAAACCCGCCGTCGAGAAATGCCGTGCCGGCGGCGAGCGGATCGCCCATCGCCAGCGCGAGCTCGGCCTCGGTCAGATGCGCTCCGAGCTGCTTGGCCAGCGCGCGCCCGCGCTCCAGCGCCTCGCCATGGCCGGTACGCGCGGCATCGACGTACAGCGCGAGTGCCGCGCCGCGATCGGGATTGCAGTACTCGACCGCTCGCGCGAGCTCGAACACCCGATCTGGCGAGCGACAGGTCGCGCGGATCGCCGCCAGCTCGGCGCACCAGTCATCCGCGCGCCATAGCCGGTCACGCAACCACCCCGCGATCACGCCTCACGATACAGCAGCGCGCGAGCTCGTCAGGCTGCTTCGGCGATGATCTCGACGAAGTCACCCACCGGCCACGCGACGTGCGCCGGCGCGGCATCGCCTGCCTGGCCATAGATCACGCGCAATGGCTCGCGGGTGAACTGCGGGATCGTGTCCTCGACGCGCAACACGTCGAGGATGATTCCGCGATAGCGCACGCGGTCGCCCGCGCGCAGATCGGCAACGGTCTTCACGGTGATTCCGGACGAGGGTGGAGAGAGTCGGTCGCGCATACGCCACCGCTGGGATCCCGGCCTCTCGAGGGGCGCAGGAGTCCGCACCATGACCGAAACTCGGGAACGCGCAACCGCTCCGAGAAGCTCTCAGGCGAGGCGCTCGCGCACGTGAGGAGCGGTTCACCCCGTGCGCATGCGCCGCACTCGTCTCGTTTCTCGTTAGCAGCGTTACGTGTTCATCGGCGGGCGATCACTTTATTCGTTGTACGAATGTGAAGCTGCACGAGCCGCGCTCACCTCGTCGTCGTCGAGGTGTAGCGTGCCGCGCCATGTTCCGCGTGCTGTGCTCGATCGCTGTGGTGTTCGCCGTCGGGTGCGGCGACAACATTCCATTCTCCGACGATGACGTGCCGATGGGACCGCAATGCGGTGACGGCATCGATAACGATGGCGACGGTCTGATCGATTTTCCGGACGACCCGGGATGCGATAGCGGCATCGACGAGACGGAAGATTCGCCGGCGCTTCCGAAGTGCAGCGACAACCGCGACAACGACGGCGACGGCCTGGTCGACTTCCCGAACGACCCGGGCTGTCTGAATCCGCAAGAGGACGACGAGAGCGA
>JAEYYY010000828.1 GCA_023430775.1 Pseudomonadota bacterium | reverse complement strand
CGGCCGGGCGCCCGGGCCCGCCTCCCCCGCGACGGCCGGCGCCGAGGCGAGCGGCGGAGCCTCGACGGCGAGGGCGGCCGCCGAGTCGGCGGCGACGACCGGTGCGGGCGGGCGCAACGCCGGTTGTTCCTCGCGCCTGAGCTGCCACATCGCGCGGGTCTTGATCGCGGCGCGTTCGTCGGTCGGCGTGCGCGTCGTCGGTCCAGAGCCCGCCGCCATCTCGGCGGGGGCCTCGACCGGAGCAACGACCGGCCTGGTCTCGGCAGGAGCGCGCGTCTCGACGACACCGAGCGCGGCAGCAGCAGCCGCGCGATCGCTGTCGATCAGATCGAGGAGGCGGCGCACCTCCGCGGCACCGGCGGGACGCGCGGCCGGCGTCTTCGCGAGCAGCTTGCGAACGAGCGCCTCGACCAGCGGATCGACATCGACGCCGGGCGCGCGCTCCGTCATCGGCGGCACCGGCCTGTTGACGTTCGCGAGTGCGATGTCGACACCGTCGCCGGCGAACGGTCGCACGCCGGTGAACATCTCGTAGGCGATCACGCCGAGCGCGTAGAGATCGAGGCGGTGATCGATCGCGGAGCCGAGGCCGAGCTCGGGTGCCATGTAGTCGGGCGTGCCGAGCATGACGCCGCGCGTGGTCAGCCGCTCGGTGCCCTCGGGCTCGTTGAGGATCGCGATCCCGAAGTCGACGATGCGCAGCATCTCCTCGGGCGTGCTCGAGTCGACGAGGATGTTCGACGGCTTGAGATCGCGATGGATCAGACCGGCGTCGTGCGCGTGGCCGAGGCCGGCGCACAGCTGGCGCAGCAGGTTGAAGGCGCGCGGCTTGGGGAGTGGTGCATCGACCAGCACGGTGCCGAGGCTGGTGCCTTCGGCGAACTCCATCGCGAGGTAGGGCAGGTCCTCGATGACGCCGACGTCGACGACGCGCACGACGTTGTGATGCGACAGCCGGCTGGTCAGCTCGGCCTCGCGCTCGAAGCGCTTGCGCGACTTCGGGTTGTCGAGCAGGCGGCGGTGCAGCACCTTGACCGCGAACAACCGGTCGAGCTTGGTGTGGTGCGAGAGATAGACCGCGCCCATCGCGCCTTCGCCGAGCTTGCGATCGAGGACGTAGCGACCGTCGACGGTGACGCCGAGGAGGTCGAGGCGCGGCGAGGCGTCGACGATGGTGGCGTTGCGGTCGCGTCCGGCATCCCGAGAAACGGGCGCGAGCAGGTCATCGTGCTCGACGCGCGGCTTGGGCGCGAGCAGGTTGTCGGCGAACCGTGGCGCGGGGAGATCCTCGATGTCCTCGCTGCGCGCCGGCGCGGCGACCAGGGCATCGAGCGACTCCGGCTCGGGTGAAAACGTCAGCGGCGCCATCGCCTCGGTGGGACGAGAGTCGAGCGCGCTGGCGAGGGCTTGCGGGATCGCGAGCTCGCCCTTCGGCGCGGTCACCGCGGCGACCGCGACCGGCGCGGTGGGGCGCAGATCGCAGGCGTCGGTCGAGCACAGTGCGTAGAGCACGCCGCGCACCATGCGAACGTCGAGCCCGGGCGAGCAGCTCTCGAGCTCGGCGATCGTGCCGCCGACCCGCAGCCGCTCGAGCAGCGTCTTCTCGACGGTGCCGAAGCCGTAGGCATCGAGATCGATACCGGGCTTGATGCGCAGCCACGAGCCCATGCGCGCGAGCTCGGCGATCAAGCGGCGCTCCGACAGGTTGTTGCGGGCGCCTTGATAGATGATCGCGCGCGGGTCGAGCACGCAGCCGGGGATCACCTCGATCGACGCCACGGTCTCGATCGTCACGCCGCCGGCCTCGACCGAGAACGTGCGAGCGGCGCGATGCGCGATCACCTTGCGGCGCAGATCGGTCGCCTGCTCGGCGGACAGCTTGGCGTGCGCGATCACCAGATCGACGTCATCCCCGGCCGGGGTGGTGCCGTGCTCGTGGACGAAGCTCGACACCTGCATCGGCGAGATCAGATTTGCCAGCCGCGCGACGCGCACCGCGGCATCGGTGGCCAGCGGCGAGCGCGCACCGATCACCGTCCCTTCGGCGAATGCGACGACGAACTTCCTGTCGCCTTCCGCGACCTGGACCTGACCCGAGAGCTTGTGCTGCGAGAACCGAGCGAAGGTTCGTCCCCATGGACGGTCGTCGGTCCTCCCACCCCCCAGCTCCACCAGCTGGTTGGACATGTCGATCAGGGTCTGCTTTGTTGCAGCGAAGGGTCAACGCTGCTTGCGGTCCCCTCACGCTCGGGGATGTTCTGTCGTGGCGCTACTTGTCCTGGCGCTTACGCAGCCAGCGCGCGAGGAAGAAGATCGCGCTCAACATGGCGATCAGCACCGCGACGAAGAACGCCTCCCGGATGCTCATCCGCTAGTCCTCGTCGAGGTGGCCGGTGAGACGCAGCTTGTTCTTCGCCGACTTGGCAAGCTTGCTGCGCGGCCGCTCCTCGATGATGCCCTGGAGCAGCTCGGCGCCGAGCTCCTCGTTCGAGCCATCGCCGGACTCCAGCAGGCGGAAGCCGAGGGCGTAGATCGCCTCGTCCGTGACGTCCTTCTCTCGGGTGAGCTGCTTGGCGACCGGGTAACCTTTCGCGGCGAGCCGCGAGAACTGGTCGAACACCGGGTCGTCGGCGCGCGTGGTGCGGATGATGCCTTCGCCTGCCGCCTCGAGAGAGAGCAGGGCGAGGAAGAAGCGCTGCTCGTCGTCGATCGCGGCATCGAGATCGGCGCGCGACCGCAGCAGCGGCTTGAGGCTGCCGAACGCCTCGACCGGCTTGCCGGCCTTGCGCAGCCGGCGCGCGCGCTCGAACAGCAGCTCGACGTGCTTGGCCGGCGCGATGTCGGCGACCAGCTCGGCGAGCACGCGCTCGAGCACGATCTCGTCGGCGCTCGCCTTACCCTTGTTGTGCCTGTCGACGTACTCCTGGACCTTGTCGACGAGCTCCTCGATCGCCTGGTTCGAGATGTGACCGCGGTGCGAGCGCAACACGCCGGCGTAGCGGCGCGCCGCCTGTTCGTCGGTGGTCGCGATCAGCGCGCGCATCAGGGGCAGCACGGCCTCGGGAGCCTTGGCGAGGCCGCGGGCGGCAGCGTCGCGTGCCGTGGGATCGTTGCCGCCGAGCGCCTCGACGAGCGCCTTGACCGCGCTCGCACCACCACCGGCGGGCAGCCGCTCCATCGCGAGCTTCTGCGCCATCACGTTCCTGGACTTCGCGAGGCCGGCGAACTTCTTCGCCAGCGACTCGGGGATGCGCGCGCCGCGCAGCGTGTCGACCGCCGACTGCGCGACCGCGAGATCATCGCCATCGGCAAACTCGATCAGCTGCTCGATGACGCGTTCCGTGCCCTTGGCCTCGCTCTGCGCGACGATGCGGCGCAGGCCGGCGATCGCGGCGAGCCGGATCGGCCGCGGCTCCTCGGGATCGGCGTACTTGAGGAGCAACGACTGGGTGGACGGTCGCGCCAGGTAGCCGATCAACCGCAACAGGCTGCCGAGCTCGGCGGCGCCGCGCTGGACATCGGGATCGCGGAGCGGATCGGTGCCGATCGCGTGGCCGTTGATGCCGTTGCTGCCGTTGACCACACCCTTCTTGGGCTTCTTCTTCGCCGCCGCCTTGGCTTCCTTCGCCGCGTTGTCGGCAGCCTTCTGGGCCTTCGTCCACGCCTTGCCGAGCTCCTTGTTGGCTTCGGCGGCGCGGCCGACACAGATCTTCTCGACCAGGTTCGATAGCTTCTCGTTGCCGTGATCGAGCTCCGCGCGCACCAGCTGCAGCGCTTGCTCGCCGAACTCGTTATCGGGCAGCTGATCGATCACCGCCTCGACCGCCGGCTGCGTGCCGCGACGCAGCAGCAGCTGCGCCATCACGCGGCGCGCGGACACCGGACCGGAGGCGACCTCCTTGCGCAGCGTGGTCTCGGCCGCGGCGCCCTGCTGGGCGAGGACCTGCGCGGCGCGCTCGGCGATCGCTTCGTCGTCGCCGTGCAGCAGCGGAACCAGCTTGCCGGCGATGCCACCGACACCGAAATCGGCGAGCCCGTCGAGCGCGATCCGGCGGACCACACCATCGTCATCCTCGAGCCGTTCGGTCAACGCCTTCTCGACCGACTTGTCGCCCTTGCCGACCGCTGCGAGCACGGTGGCCGCTGCCGTCCGCAGCTCGACCTTCTCGGAGTCGAGCAGATCGATGATCGCGCCGCCTAGGTTCTTCGCCATGTGTCCCTCGGCGCGGAACGTACCCCAGAAATGCGGCGAAGCTCGCGAGCCGGGAAGATCTACACCGTGTAAAGGCCGAGCGCCCAGGCAGCGAGGCCACAGGCGGCGATCGCCCCACGAAGCCGGGTCGGTCGCCGGATGAGCAGGGCCATCCCCGCGAGCCAGCAGGCGATCCCGAGGATGGCGAGGGCGGCAGACCCGGTCCCCGGGCGCGGGTCGGTGGCCAGCTGCTCGGCGTGCCAGGCGGTGAACGCCGCGGGATCGCCGCCGGCCGGGGCGCGTTCGGGATCGAGCGCGGTCAGCGCCGCGATCTGGCGGTCGGCCTCGGCGAGGTCTTCGGCGTGCGGCTGCCACAGCGTCCTGGTCGCGCGCGCCGCGCCACGGATCGAGCGCCACGCCGCGAGGCTCTGGTGGTTGGCGGCGAACTCGCGCAGCCGATCGTAGGCCTCGCCGACATGCGGTGCGCCGGGCAGATACCAGCGCGCAGCGGACTCCCAGGCCGCGATCGCATCGGCCGGGCGCTTGTCGGCGATCGCGGCATCGCCCTCCGCGAGCGCGGCGCGACCCTCGAGCACCACGCGGAGCCCGAGCGCGGCGACCGCCGCGACGATCACCGCCGCGACGCCAGCGAGCCGCCGGGGTGACCGGAGCAGCCGCTTCTTCACACGAAGTCTCGCCGCGAGAACAGCACGGATGCGAGCGCGAGCAGGCCGGCGATCCAGCCGAGCGCGTGCAGCGACGACAGCCCGACATAGCCCCACGACACGAACTCGCCGTGGATGCTGACCTGCGCGCCGTCGACGGTGCGGCCCGACACCGCGAACAGGTGCAGATCGGGGACCACGTAGAGCGTGAACTTGGTGACCGCGCTGATCACCGCGGAGCCGGCCTTGGCAGCTGCCTCGAGATCCGGCGTGACGCGGCCGATCACCCACAGCGCGAGCGCGAAGATGCCCGACAGAAACGGCGTCGAGAACGACGAGAAGAAGATCGCGATCGCGGCGACCACCAGCACCTCGCACCACGACAGCAGCACCGCCTTGAGGATCGCCTGCGTGATCGCGACGTCCTTGAGCAGCAGGATGCCGAACATCGCGAGGCTGAACGCCGCGACGAGGACGGTCAGGACGAGGGCCATCCCGAGGTACTTGCCGATCACGAACTCCCAGCGCTCGATCGGCTTGCTGACGATCGTGTGGATCGTGCGCCGCTGGATCTCGCCGTACAGCAGGAACACGCCGAGGAAGATCGCGGTCAGCGATCCGAACAGCGAGATGCCGGCGAGCCCGACATCGCTGGTCACCCGCGCGCTATCGGTGGCCGCCATCGAGCCGAGCACGAGCGACATCAGGTTGGCGCCGAGCAGCAGCACGAGGATCCCGTAGAGCACGCGGATGCGCACCGCCTCGCGGAACGTGTTGAGGGCGATCGCCCAGATTCGCCCGGTCACGTGCGTCCCTCCCGGGCAGCAGGCGAATCGTCGGCGGCGGCGATCTCGCGCAGGAACAGATCCTCGAGCGTCTCGTGGCGCGGCGACACCTGGACCACCTTCGCGCCGGCGGCGTGGGCGCCGGCGAGCCAGGCGTCGACGTCGGTCTCGGCGGGCAACAGCAGGGACAGCTCCTCGCCGGCGCGGCGCAGGTTCTTGCCGATCGCGGCGAGCTCGCCGAGATCCTTGTCGGCCGCGAGGCGCACGGTGACATCGACGCCCTGGATCGTCTTGGCCACCAGCTCGGCCGGCGTGCCCGACGTCGACAGCACGCCGCGCGCGATGATCGCGACTCGATCGGTGATCGCCTCGACGTCCGACAGGATGTGGGTCGAGAAGAACACCGTCTTGCCGGCCTCGCGCAGCGACACGATCAGATCGCGGACCTCCTTGCGCCCGATCGGATCGAGGCCGCTCATCGGCTCGTCGAGCACGACCAGCGCGGGATCGTTCATCAACGCCTGGGCGAGCCCGGCGCGCTGGAGCATGCCCTTGGAGAACTTCTTGAGGTTCTGGGTGCGCGCCCGGCCCAGCCCGACGCGCTCGATCAGCTCGTCGGCGCGCTTCTTCCGCACGTCCGCCGGCACGCCGAACAGCCGGCCCGCGAGATCGAGCAGCTCGGGGACCGTCAGGTAGTCGTAGAAGTACGGCGACTCCGGCAAGAAGCCGACGCGCTCGCGCGCCTTGCGCGATGGAATCGCCTGACCGAGCAGCTTCGCGGAGCCGCTGGTCGCCCGGATCAGGCCCATCAGCGTGCGGATCGTGGTGGTCTTGCCGGCGCCGTTCGGGCCGACGAACCCGAAGATCTGACCCTCCTCGACCGAGAACGTCACGCCGCGCAGCGCCTCGACGCGCCGGCGGGCGAACGGAGTCAGGTACGTCTTCTTGAGGTCTGTTACCTCGATGACCGCGGCCACAGCGGGCCGAACCATACCAGCTACTTCATGCCGTAGACGAATGTCACGGTGCCGCACACCTTCACGTTGCGGCCCTTCGCCGCGTAGGGCCTGTACGTCCAGGTCTTGATCCCGGCGATCAGCTGGGCGTCGTACGCCGGGTACCTGGTGCTCTTGATCATCGACACCTGGGTGACCGCGCCGGTCTCCGAGACGCACACCTTCGCGACGCCGGTGGTCTTGTCGCGGCCATCGCGCTGCATCGCGATCTTGGTGACGTCGCTGGGATGGATCTGCGTGCTGCCGCTGGTCCGCATCATCGTCAGCACGTTCGGCGGCACGAACGTGTCCTTGTCCTCGGGCGGTGGGTCCTGCTTGACCGGCGGCGCGGCGCTGCCCGATCCATCACCGGGGCCGCAATCGACCAGGCAGTCTCCCGCGCTGCCCGAGCCCGATCCCGAGCCCGAGCCGTCGCCGGAGCCGATGCCGATCACCGGGACCGGCGCCGGCTTCGCCGTGCTGTCGTCGCGCTCGGTCAGCTGGACCACCTCGTCGACGATCTTCTTCTGCTTCTTCTCGATCTCGACCTTGGGCAGGTTCGGGGACCCCGCCGGTGCCGGCATCGGCGGCATCAGGACGGCGAGCCCCGGGCTAGACCGGAACGTGGTGTCGAGACGTTCGATGTCCCACGTCTGGGAGATGAAGACGCCGGCACCGATGCCGGCATGAGCGAGGATCGATCCGAGGATGAACGCGGTGCGACGGGTAAAGGACGCCATCATGGTCCCCACGCCCGGCCGGGACCGGGGATCTAGGACCTTGGCTCGCACCCACTAACCCGCGCGAAGGCGGCGTATCGTAGGTGTCGCAGTGGTCGGCTCCCTGGTCGTCTTCAGCCTGACGTACCTGGTGATCGCCAGCCGACAACTCCATTGGATCGGCCTGGATAGACCCGCGGGCGCCGTGGTCGGCGCGGTCGCGATGGTGGTGGTCGGCGGCCTGCCGATGGACGACGCCCTGCACGCGATCGACCTCCACATCATCACCCTGCTGTTCGGCGTGCTGGTGATCGCCGCCTATCTCTCCGAGGCGCGGTTCTTCCGGCTCACCGCGTACCTGGTGCTGGTGCGCGCGCGCTCCGCACGTGCACTGCTGTTCGGCCTGGTCGCCATCATCGGCGCGCTGTCGGCGCTGCTGCTCAACGACACCGTGTGCGTGCTGCTGACGCCGCTGGTCGTCGCCGTCGTGGTCGAGGCGCGGTTGCCGCCGCTGCCGTACCTGCTCGCGCTCGCGTCGTCGGCGAACGTCGGCGGTGTGGTGTCGTTCTCCGGCAACCCGCAGAACGTGATCGTCGGTGCCGCGGCGCACGAGACGATCAGCTACGCGCAGTACTTCGCGTTGACGCTGCCGGTAGGGGTTGCGTGCCTGGCGGCAAACGCGCTCGTCATCGCCTGGCTGTTCCGCAAGGATCTACCCACGGGACCGCTGGCCGCGATCGACATCCCGAAGCCCGCGATCAATCGCGCGCTCGCGGTCAAGTCGCTCGGAGCGCTGCTGCTGTTCGTCATCCTCGCGATCGCGAACGTGCCGCTCGACGGCGCCGCGATGACGGCCGCCGCCGCGCTGATGCTGGTCGCACGCACGCCGCCCAAGCAGATGTTCCAGTGGTTCGACTGGCAGTTGCTGGTGTTCTTCGGCGGCCTGCTCGTGGTCATCGCCGGGGTCGAGCATGCGGGTGTGCTCGATCTGGTGTTCGACCAGGTCGCACCGCTGATCGCGCGCGGCGATACCCTCGGTGACCTCGCGTTCATCGCGATGATCGTGATCGTCTCGAACCTGGTGTCGAACGTGCCGGCGGTGCTGGTCGCCGTCGCCTGGGTCCCCAACATGCCGGAGCCGACGTGGGGCTACGTGATGCTCGCGGTGGCGTCGACGCTCGCCGGCAACCTGACGCTGTTCGGCTCGGTGGCGAACATCATCGTCATGGAGGGCGCCGGCCCGCGCGGAGAGATCGGGTTCTGGCGCTTCCTGCGCTACGGCGCGGTGATGACGCTGCTCGATCTGACGCTGGCGTTCGTCATCCTGGTCGGCGCGCGCGCGCTCGGCGTCCCCGGCTGGCTCGGGCTATAGCTCGAGATCGATCCGCCCGCGCTCGACACGCGCCAGCACGCTGCCGTCCGCCGCGACGACGCACGAGTTGCCCTGGCCGGGCACGACGAGCTCGCCGGCGCCCCAGTTCGCGTTCGCGATCACGAGCCCGAAGTTGTGGGCGAGCCGCTGCAGGCGCGGGATCCGGAAGTCGGGCTTCTCGACCCAGGCGCTCGGGAACAGCAGCACGTCGGCGGCCTCGAGCTGGTCGGCGGACTCGCGCGGCAGGAAGTGGAGGTCGTAACAGATCGCGATCGTCACCACGCGATCCGCGATCGCGACCACGGGCAGTGGCTCGGCCCCGCGCGTGGCCCAGGTCTCGGGGATCCACGGATGGCGCTTGCGATAGCTGAACGGCCGCGAGCCATCGGGCGCGTGACATATCATTGCGTTGTAGAGCGCGGCACCCTCGCGCAGCACGAGCGGTGCGACCAGGTGAACGCCATGCTTCTCGGCGAGCGCGCGACACGCGAGGCTCGTCGGACCATCGATCGGCTCGGCGAAGCGCGTCAGATCGGCGTCGCCTTCCGGCGATACGTAGCCGTGCAGCGAGGCCTCCGGCAGCAGCACGAGATCGGCGGTCGACCCGGTCAGCGCGGCATCGACCTCGGCGAGCGCGCGATCGGCGGCATGCCACCGCGCCGGCAGCTCGAGGATCGTGAGGCGCATCGACGTATAGTTCGCACGTGAAGCTGTTTCCCACCACCGTCGTCGGCAGCATGCCGCAGCCCGACTGGTTGATCGATCGCGCGAAGCTCGCAGGGAGTTTCCCGCCCCGCGTGCGAGCGAAGGAGCTGTGGCGCGTCGCGCCGCAGTTCCTCGAGGAGGCGCAGAACGACGCCACGCTGCTCGCGATCCGGATGCAGGAGGCGGCCGGCATCGACATCGTCAGCGACGGCGAGATCCGGCGCGAGAGCTACTCGAACCGCTTCGCGACCGCGCTCGACGGCGTCGATCTCGACAACCCCGGCACCGCACTCGATCGCTCGGGTCACCCGAACCCGGTGCCGCGCGTGGTCGGGCCGATCCGCCGCCGCCACGCGGTCGAGGTCGACGACGTCAGGTTCCTGCGCGCCAACACGAAGCGGTCGATCAAGATCACCGTGCCCGGCCCGTTCACGATGAGCCAGCAGGCGCAGATCGAGCACTACCCGTCGCGCGACGAGGCGGCGATGGACTACGCGACCGCGGTCAACGCGGAGATCCGCGATCTGTTCGCGGCGGGTGCGGACATCGTGCAGATCGACGAGCCGTACCTGCAGGCTCGCCCCGACGACGCGCGCCGCTACGGCATCGCCGCGCTGACCCGCGCGCTCGGCGGCATCACCGGCACCACCGCGGTGCACATCTGCTTCGGCTACGCCGCGATCATCCACGAGCGGCCGAGTGGCTACTCGTTCCTCGCCGAGCTCGCCGCCGCGCCGTGCGCGCAGGTCTCCGTCGAGACCGCGCAGAGCAAGCTCGATCCGGCGCAGCTCGCCGGGCTCGGCAACAAGCAGGTGATGGTCGGCTGTCTCGACCTGTCGGATCCCGCGATCGAGAAGCCGGAGACCATCGCGGCGCGGGTTCGCCGCGCGCTCACCGTGCTGCCACCCGAGCGCGTGATCCTGGCGCCCGATTGCGGGATGAAGTACCTGCCGCGCGAGGTCGCCGCCGGCAAGCTCGCGGCGATGGTCGAGGCGGCGGAGATCCTGCGGCGCGGCTGATAGCATCACGCCGTGGCCGAGGACTGGCGCGATCGGGTTCGAACGATGGTCAGCGGGACGACGATTCCCGCCGCCGATGCGCTCGCACACGTCGAGGCCGCGATCGCAGCGGGGGCGTCGGCGAGTCACGCCGCCGATCTGGCGCTCGCCCTCGGAGCCGCGCGCGGTGATGCGGTAGCGCTTCGCCGGTTCGACGACCACGTGGCCGGCGACATCGCCGCGGCGGCGCGCACGATCGATCGCGATCCGGCGTTCGTCGACGAGGTCGTACAGCGCACGCGCGTGAGGCTCGTCGTCGGCGACGGTGGCGAGCCGCGCATCGCGAGCTACCGGGGGGCTGGATCACTGCGCGCGTGGGTCGCGATCGCCGCGCAACGCATCGCGCTCAACGCGCGCCGCGATGCCCGCGCCGGTGCCGCGGCGCCTGCCGAGCCCGCGCGGAGCGATGACGTCCTCGCCGACCTCGTCGATCGCGAGCCCGATCCCGAGCTGCGCCACATGAAGACGCTGTATCGCGCCGAGTTTCGCGACGCGCTCGCGGCGGCGCTCGGCGCGCTCGCAGATCGCGAGCGCGCGGTGCTGCGGCTGCGCTTCGTCGACGGTCTCGAGCTCGCGCAGATCGGCCGGCTGTATCGCGTGCACGAGTCCACCGCGTCGCGCTGGATCTCGGGCGCGCTGACCGCGATCGGCGCCGCGACGCGCGAGCACCTGGTCGAGCGGCTCGCGATCACCGAGGCGACCGCGGCGAGCGTCGCGCGCATGGTGCACAGTCAGCTCGATCTCAGCATCGCTCGCCTCCTGGCCTGACGATTTTCGTGCAAGCGGCGGCGGCAGCCGTGTCGGACCGGCAGGAGGCCCGCTATGTCCCGCTATCTCGCTGTTCTCGTTTCGATGTCCGTTGCCGGCTGCGCAGCCGAGGAGGTCGCGACCGTCGACCAGGAGGCACAGCTGGCGTTCTCGCGGCGCCACGTCACCGCCGATATCTATCACTACGAGCTGGTGCTCCCGGTCGGCTCGGGACCGAACGCCGCGATCCGCGTCCATCGCGTGGTTCGCGAGGTCGCGCCGTTCGTGCCGCGCCGGACCACGCGGGCGGTGGCGCTGCTGCACGGCGACTTCTCGACGTTCGTCACCAACTTCGCACCCACGCACGGAGAGCCGGCCTCGCCGGCGCCGGGGCTCGCGCCCTACCTCGCGGGACGAGACATCGACGTCTGGGGCTTCGATCGACGGTGGACGTTGCCCGGTGCCACCGACGACATCTCGGACTTCGGAACGATCGGCCTCGCGCAGGCAGTCGCCGACACGCGCGCGGGGCTCGCGCTGGCGCGCACGCTGCGTGCCGCGGGTGGCAGCGGCCACGGCAAGATCACGCTCGTCGGGTTCTCGCACGGTGCGCAGCTCGCGTATGCGGTGGCCGGACTCGAGGGCGGCTTGCCCGCGGGCCAGCGTCATGTCGGTGCGATCGCGCCCCTCGACTGGTGGGGTGGTTACACCGCCGATCAGGAGGCCGACCGCCAGGCCGCGTGCGCGGCGGCCGCCGGCGAGTACCAGCTGGTCGCCGAGGGCATCACCGATTCGCCGAACGATCTGTTCATCACGCTCGGCACGCTGGCGCGCTCGGCGCCCGACGAGATCACGCCGTTCGCCGACTTCCTCGGTCCGATCAGCAACCGCGACGCGATGCTGCTGCTGCTCGGCCAGACCTGGCTGCTCGTTCCGTTCACGCCCTGGTATCACCTGATCTCGCCACAGCTCGACGGGGACGTCGCGGTCGGCTTCCGCGAGACCGACGAGGCCGCCGCGACCGCGTGGATCGCCGGCGCGACGCCGCACCAGTCGATGCTCGAGGCCGCCGACTTCGACGCGATGCTGTGCGGCGAGAGCTTGCCGGTGCCCGCGCCGCTATCCAACATCCGGGTGCCGATCTTCTACATCGGTGCGGCAGGCGGCGTCGGCGAGCTCGGCATCCCGGCGACCACGCTGACATCGTCGAGCGACATCCAGACGCTGGTCGTGCAGCGGCAACCCACGGAGCTGATCGTCGAGGATTTCGGCCACGGCGATCTGCTGTTCGCCGACGACGCTCCCGCGCTGGTGTGGCAACCTCTCGCGTCGTGGATCGCGCAGCATTGACCCGATGACCGAGACCGCGCGATCCGAGACCTGCCTTCTCGAGGACGAGCTCCTCGCGCTGGCATCTGGTGCGCGCGCGCTCGCGAACAGTCCCGCCGAGGCACATGTCGCGACCTGCGCGACGTGCAGCGCATTGCTCGCCGGCGCGATCCGCGCGACCGCACCGGCACGCGCCTGGGATGCACTGGCGGGCTCGACGCTCGGGCCGTACCGGATCGACGCGCAGATCGGTGCCGGCGCGATGGGCGCGGTGTATCGCGCGTGGGATCCACGGCTCGGCCGCGCCATCGCGATCAAGGTGCTGCATGCCGAGGACGAGGCGCGCGCCGAGCGGCTCGCCGTCGAGGCGCGGGCGGCGGCCGGCGTCGCGCATCGCGCGGTCGTCAACATTCACGATGTCGGGATCGCCGACGGCGTGCACTACGTCGCGATGGAGCTCGTCGAGGGCGAGTCGCTGCGCAGCCTGCTCGAGCGCGAGCCGCCGGGGGGCGACCGCGCCCGCGAGCTGGTGATGGAGCTCGCCGACGGGCTCGCGGCCGCCCATGCCCGCGGCGTGATCCATCGCGATCTCAAGCCCGAGAACCTGATCGTCTCGCCGGACGGCCTCAAGATCCTCGACTTCGGGCTCGCGAAGCTGGTCGATGCATCGACGCTCGATGCCACCGAGCCGGGAACGGTGCAGGGCACGGCCGGCTACATGGCACCGGAGCAAGCGCGCGGCGAGCCGGCGGATGCGCGTGCCGACATCTTCGCGGTGGGTGCGATCGCCTACGAGCTCGCGACCGGCCGGCGCGCGTTTCCCGGCGCGACGCACGCCGATCGGTTGTCGGCGACGCTGCGCGATCAGCCCGCTGTCGACGGGCTCGGCGCGCTCGGCGCGATCATCGGGCGCTGCCTCGCGAAGGAGCCGCGCGATCGCTTCCAGTCGGCGGCCGATCTGTCGTGGGCGCTGCGCTCGCTATCTCCGGCGACCATCGTCAAGCCGGCCACGCCGAGCCGACGCGCGCTCCTCGCCGGCATCGCCGCCGGCATCGGGGGCGTGGCCGGTGGCTTCTTGCTCGGCCGCGGTCGGCGCGGGCGCCACGCGATCCTGCCGGAGCCGCGGATGCTCACCCATCGCACCGGCCGCGTGTTCACGGCGCGCTTCAGCCACGACGGCACGCGTGCGGTGTATGGCGCCGCATGGGATCTCGAACCGATCGCGATCCACGTCATCGACTTCGCGACCGGCGAGACGGTCGTGCTCGATCTGCCGAGCGCGGATCTGATGGCGGTGTCGCGCGGCGGTCAGCTCGCGGTCAACCTCGGCGTACGGTTCATCGATCATCAGAGTGCGCGCGGTCAGCTCGCGACCGTCCCGCTCGCCGGCGGCGTGGCTCGCCCGCTCGTGCAGGGCGTGCAGGATGCCGACTTCTTCCCCGAGGATCCGACGATCCCGCGGTTCGACAAGGTGCCGGCGGATGCGCTGGTGATCACCCGCCCGTCGCCGCGCGGCTTCCGCATCGAGGCCCCGGTCGATTCGACGATCGTCGACGAGCCCGGCTGGATCACCCATGTACGCGTGTCGCCGGATGGCGCGTCCATCGCGTACCTCCAGCATCCGCAGGTCAACGACGACGGCGGTGCGCTCGTGGTGGTCGACATCGCGAGCCGCACGAAGCGCGTGATCGCCGACGACTGGACGAGCATCGCGGGGCTCGCCTGGGATCCCGATGGCGGGTCGCTGTGGTTCACGGCGGCTCGCAACGGGCTGCACTCGACGATGCACCGCGCGACGCTCGACGGCGAGATCGCGGATGTCCAGGGGCCGACGGCGAACCGGCTACGCATCCACGACATCGCCGTCGATCCTGCGGGAGACCCCGGTGACCGGCGGGTGCTCGGCACGCTCGACGCGTGGCGGTTGCGCGCGATGGCCGGCGATCGCGATCGCTCGCTATCGGAGATCTCGTACGTCTCCGATCTGTCGCGCGATGGCGAGCAGGTCCTGATCGGCGAGCTCGGTAGACCGGGCGCGAGTATCGGCGCGTACCTCGCCTCGTACTCCACCGGCCGCCGGATCCGGATCGGTCCGGGATTTCCCGTCGCGCTGTCTCCGTCGGGCGAGCGCATCGCGGCCAACGTTCGCGAGGCCACGCGCCTGGTCGTCTACTCGACGACCAGCAACCAGGCGCCGTCGATCGCCGCACCCGGCTTCGTGACGTTCGCGCGCTGGATCGACGAACGCTCGCTGATCGCGCTGTTCGAGGGACGGCTGTGGAAGCTCGCGCTCGACGCCGAGCCGGTAGCGCTGACCGACAACGGCGGCGAATTCGCGCTCGATCCCGGTGGCCGCCGCTGCGCGTATATCGGCAAGGGTCCGCGCCGCTCGCTGCGCGTCCTCGACCTGGCGACGCGCGAGGTGCGAACGCTGATCGACGACATCGGCACCGCCGAGGTCTGCGGCTGGCTCGCCTCACCCGACGCGATCGCGATCCGCTCGTCGACCACGCCGCTCGCGATCGAGCGCGTCGATCCCACCACCGCCGCACGCACGCTACACGCCACGATCCAGCCGCCGCTCAACGGCCTCAAGGCGGTCGACATGTTCGTGCTGCACGCGGATGGCGTCAGGTACGCGTACAGCTACGGCCAGGAGCTGTCGCAGCTGTTCTCGATGACCGTGCGCGGTTAGCGCGCCGGCGCCTCGGCATCCCACGCGAAGCGCCAGCGCACCGCGCCGTCGAGGATGCGCACGGCCTCGGCCTTGGCGAGCGCGACGAACTGCGGATCGCCGACCAGCAGCGCGCCGATCGCCGACAGCGACGGCTCGTGGCCGACGATCATCAGGGCGCTCGTCGAGGGCAGGGCACCGATCGCGGTGACGACGTCGCGCGCCGAGCCATCGATCGGAGCGAGCGCGGGCACGCTCTCGACCGGCACCTCGCAGCTCATGCCGCTGCACACCAGCTCGGCGGTCTGCACCGCGCGCACCAGCGGGCTGGTCCACACGTGAGTGGGCGTGCAGTCGTGCCAGCGCATCCGCTCGCCGAGCGCCCGCGCCTGCGTGCGGCCGTGTGCGCTGAGGTTGCGGTGCGGATCGCGGACCGTCACGGTCTCGGGCACCGAGTCGGCGTGACGGATCAGGAACACCTGCACGCCGCTACGATATCGCGTAGGTTCCGGCGCATGAAGCTCTACGGCACCACGACGTCACCGTTCGTCCGCCGCGTTCGCGTGGTCGCGCAGGAAGTCGGCGAGCCGATCGAGATGATCGACACGGCGCCCGATGCCGGGCAGGCCAAGCTGCGCGAGGTATCGCCGATCCGCAAGGTGCCGGTCGCGATGGTCGATGGCCGCACGATCTACGACTCGCGCGTGATCATCGACTGGCTGACCACGACGCGCGGCTGGGGCGCGCTGACGCCGCCGAGCGATCGCTGGCGCGAACAGAATCTGCTCAACGCGATCGATGGCGTGCTCGACTCGATCGTCCAGCTGTTCTATCTCAAGCGCGATGGCGTGCCGGCGGAAGGCTCGCCGTATGCCGAGCGCCAGCTGGCACGCGCCGAGGCGATCTTCGGCTGGCTCGGCACCGAGCTCGCGGCCGACCAGCGATCGTTCTCGTCGGGGTTCGGCCTGCCCGAGATCTCGATCATCGGCGCGCTCGACTGGATGGACTTCCGGCAGACGTTCCCGACCGAGAAGCGCGCGGCGCTGACGCCGCTGCGCGACCACTGGCGCGACCGCCCCTCGCTCGCCGCGACCAGGCCCCAGACCTGATGCGGATCCCGGTCGCCCGGATCCAGGCGCTCGGCCTCGACTGGCCGGCGGATCGGATCGATGACGAAGGCATGGTCGATCTCGACGCGACCGCGCGCGAGGTCGATCGGGCACTCGGGCCGGCAGAAGATGCGTACTTCGCGGCGCTCCGCACGCCCGACAAGGACCGGATGAGCGATCGCTATTACGCGTTGCGCGCTCTCGGCGAGCACACCGCGGCGGTGCGGCGGCTGGTCGAGACGATCGGCGAGCCTTCGCTCGGCGTCGGTCCGATTCCACGCGCGACGATCCAGACGCTCGGGCTGCCGTGCGGTCCGCGCCTCGAGAAAGCGTTCGTCGTCGCGGGAGACGAGCTCGATCTGGTGCAGACCATGCTGCGGCTGGTCCGCGACAACCTCTACTACCAGCGCGAGTACGACGGCCTGAACGACCAGCGCCGGCGGTGGGGCGCCTCCAAGGACGACGTCAGCGATCGCTGGGACGAGCTGGCCGAGGGCATGCGGACCACCGATCAGGCGATCCGCGAGCTGTCGGCGATCCTGGCCGCCGTCTGCCAGTGAGTCGGATTCTTCGACGGGTCGTGACCACCGGTTCACGATCGCCCCCGGCCCGCTCCGTGCTGGAAGCCCGAGCGTGCGCCGCTACCTGCTGGGTTTCGCCATGCTCGCCCTCCTGATGGGGCACGACCACGCCGGGTGCGGCGGCAACTCCGACGGCGCGGCCACCGAGTCCGACTGCGATCCGCGGCTGCGCTGGGACAACTTCGGGCAGGACTTCATGACCCGCTACTGCACGAGCTGTCACTCCTCCGAGCTCACCGGGGGCGAGCGGCGCGGCGCTCCGCCGGATCACAACTACGACACCCGCGAGGGCGTGCAGGAAGATCCGACGCACCTCGATCTCGCGGCCGCCGCGGGACCTGCCGCGCACAACGAGTACATGCCGCCGTACGGTCCGACACCGACGCTCGCCGAGCGCGAGGACCTCGGGCGCTGGCTCGCGTGCGGAGCGCCGTAGGGTACGCTGCGGCGTGGCCTGCGGTGCGCCGATCGAGGTCGAGCTCTACCCGCCGATGCAGGGCAGAGCGTGTCGATTCTGTCTATGCTTGCAGGGCGGCAGCGTGTTCGCCGACTTCGACGTCGATCAGGATGGACGCGTCTTCGCGGTGCGGGTGTCGTTCGACGGCTACGGCTGCTGCCGGACGCCCGTCGAGATCGAACGCATGTCGGAGGCCGACTCCGAGGAGTTGCTCGCGATGGTCGACGACAAAGCGATCGACGCCGGAGCGGCAGGACGCATCCTGCGCGCGTACTTCGATCGCATCAGGACCGTGGTCTGGGCCGAGGCGCTCGAGGAGCACGGCCTCGTGAATCAGTCGTAGACCTTGGTCAGGATCCACGAGCAGACGGCGATCGTGCCGAGCACGATGCCGGCGACCGAGACACCCATCCCCTTGGTGCCGGCTCGCAGCACGCGCGAACCGGTGACCACCGCGCTGATGCCGAGCGCGAGGCTCAGCGTGTGGAGCATCCAGCGGTCGACCGCGAACATGAACATCACCGCCGTGACGCCGGTGATCAGCGACACCAGCGCTCGTGAATCCGTCTTTTCCATCTGGCCATGGTCTTAGATCGAGTCATGCTCGAGTCAAATACCAATCGAGGTCGAGATCGCTGACCCGGGCGTGAAATCGCCGGCACTCGGTGGTCTTGATCGCGTCGTAGATCGGGAGGAAGCGACCGAGGTACGACGCGGCGAACGGCGAGTCTCGAAGGCGGCGCAGCGCGGCCGGCCAGTCGTCGACGAGCCGGCCGGGGTCGCGATAGCCATTGCCGGTGATCGGCGCCCCCGGCTCGAGCTGATGGGTGATGCCGTGGTGCATGCCCGCCAGCACCGCGGCGATCGCGAGGTATGGATTCGCATCGGCGCCGGCGACGCGATGCTCGAGGTGGCGGGTCGCCGGTGGCCCGCTCGGGATGCGCACGGCGACCGTGCGGTTGTTGACACCCCAGGTGCGCGACAGCGGCGCGTAGCTGAGCGCCTGGAACCGGCGGTACGAGTTCGCGTTCGGCGCGAAGATCGCCATGCTGTCCTCGAGCGTCGCCAGCAAGCCACCGATCGCGTGCCGCATCAGCGGTGAGCCGGCGTGATCCTCCGAGGCGAACAGGTTCGCGCCGGCGCCATCCTCGAGGCTGGCGTGGACGTGCAGGCCGCTGCCGGCGCGATCGGTGAACGGCTTGGCCATGAAGGTCGCCAGCAGGCCGTGCTTGGTCGCGACGCCGCGCACCAGCCGCTTCCACATCACGGCCTCGTCGGCCGCGCGCAGCGCATCGGCGCGATGGCGCAGCACGATCTCGAGCTGGCCCGGTGCGTACTCGGAGATCGCGGTCTCCGCGGGCAGCTCCATCGCGCGCGCACACGCGAACAGCTCGTCGAGGAACGGCGACAGCTCCTCGAGCTCGGTGACGCTGAAGCTGTCGATCTGATCGAGCCGGCGACCGGTGGTGGGCCTCGCCGGCTGCAGGCCGCGCGAGCGATCCGGATCGACGACGTAGAATTCGAGCTCGGCAGACACCACGGGGACGAGGCCATCCGCTGCGAGCCGCGCGATCACGCTCGCGAGCAGGTGGCGTGGATCGGCGGGATCCGGCGAACCGTCCGGCTCGAACAGGGTCAACAGCAGCTGCGCGGTCGCGGTCCGCCATGCCGCACGGCGCAGGCTTCCCGCCACCGGCCGCGCCAGCTTGTCGGCATCGCCGGCGTCCCACACCAGCTCGTCGATCTCGGTCCCCGTGGTGTCCATGCCGAGGATCGATCCGGGCAGCGGCCGCCCGGAGCGATAGAGCGCCGCGAGCTCGGACGCGCGCAACAGCTTGCCGCGCGCGACTCCGTTCGCGTCGGTGACGAAGGCCTCGACCGCCTCGAGATCGGGGTGAGCGGCGAGGAAGCTGGCGAGCTCGGCGGTCACGAGAAGAACGCGTCGCGGAATGCCTCGAGCCAGCGCTGGTAGATCGCCATCCACTCGGCGACGCCCTCGACGAGGATCGCGTCGTCGGTGGGCACGTGGTGGAGGTACATCTTCAACGCCTCGAGCCCGTACTCGCCGTGCAGCGGCTCCTGCACCGTGTGGATGTGATAGAAGCGCAGCGCCGGATCGTCGGGACCGGAGAGTCCGTAGGCCTGCCAGTGCTTCGAGAAACCCTCGAACAGCAGCACGAACTCGCGGTCGGCGACCTCCTCGAGCGCGAAGTGACAGGCGAGTGCTTGCGCGATCGGCCGGCCCATCGCGACCTCGTCGATGTATGCGTTGATCTCCGCGCACACCGGAAAGATCTTCGGGTGACGCAGGATCTCGGCGGGGACGAAGCCCCACGACAGCAGACCATCGCGATAGAGCTGGAAGTGCGACTGCGTGATGCCGTGCTCGGTGTTGGCGAGCCCGTACTCGTGCGCGGCCGCGAACAGCGTGCGCGCGGCGACCGCGTGCGCGTTGAAGTAGTCGTGCGGCAGCAGCTCGTTCGACAGCCGCATCGCGAGCGCGAGGATGTACGTCGGCACCGAGCGCACCGACGCGACGTGACATGCGAGGAACCACGCGAGCGTCTCGCGATCGAGCGGCGCGCGCTTGAGCCCGGCGCCGAAGGAATCTTCGAGGATGGTCATCGCCGGGTGGTGGCGAACGACGTCGTGGAGCTTGGCGGAGAGAGCTTCGATGTTCATGACAGGTGTCCTTTCTCGAGACATGGGCGCAGCGGGGCCATGCGAGCCCGCGGCGCGCCGGTAGATCAGATCGGGTGCTTGGGGATCGACGAGCGGTTAGCTCGGATCGCCACTGGCTCGAGAGGACGTGGGCAGGCGTCGCAACCGGAGATGCGACCTCAACTGCGCCGGAAACTGAATGTGTGAAGTGACCGCGACGTGAGGATGAACGACGCGCGCGATCGGTTCGGTCAGCTGCTGGAAGTGAACGCGCATGGTTTCGATGATAGGAGTCGCGCGCACGCGTGCAAGAACTTTCATCGAGGTAGAACCAGCGCATGCGCTACGCGCCGCGTCTCGTGCCACCCGGTAGCGCTCCGCCCGACGCGCTCGTCGAGCCGCTGATCGCCGATCCGCCGAAGAGCCCGCTCGGCGAGCACGCCCTGATCCCGCAGGTCGCGTGGATGGTCGAGCGCGACGGTGCCTGGCACCACGTCCCCGCGTCGGCGCAGGCCGACCTCGAGATGATGCGAGGCCTCGCGATCGAGACCATGCTCGATGGCGAGCTCGCGAGAGAACCGATCGAGAGCCTGCCGGGCGTCAACTTCGCGACCACCGGGACCTACGCCGCGGAGCTCCTCCTCGACCGCGATCACCTCACCGCGATCCACGACATCGTCAAGGCGGCGGGATATCTCGCAGCGGCACCGCGCCGCGGCCGGCTCCTCGTCGGTGGTGTCGGCGGTGGCATCGACGGCATGAGGCAGTTCGTCGAGCACGTCCGGCAGGATCACGAGACCGCCTCGTCGGCCGAGCGGATCAGCCCGGTGACGCTGTTCGTTCGCGACGGCGCCCCGACGGCGGCGATCGGAGAGCTCCAGCTGATCGCACTCGCCAGGGCCTCCGGCGGGTAAGCTGCGGGACGTGGAACGAGGCACCGATATCGAGCGCGCGGCAGCCGTTCTCGCGGCCGGCGGGCTCGTCGCGTTTCCGACCGAGACGGTCTACGGGCTCGGCGCCGATGCCTCGTCGGCGAGCGCGGTCGCGAAGATCTTCGCGGCCAAGGGGCGACCGACCGGTCATCCGTTGATCGTCCACCTCGCCGCCGAGGCCGTGCTCGATGACTGGGCGATCGAGATCCCCGACGTCGCGCGCACGCTCGCGAAGGCGGCATGGCCCGGCCCGCTGACGATCATCCTGAACAAGAGCGCGCGCGTCGCGGCTGCCACCACGGGCGGCGCCTCCACGGTCGGCCTGCGCGTGCCCGCGCATCCAGTGGCGCAGGCACTGCTGAAGGCGTTCGGCGGCGGCATCGCGGCGCCGAGTGCGAACAGGTTCGGCGCGGTCAGCCCGACCACCGCCGATCACGTCGCCCACGATCTCGGCGATCGCGTCGACTACCTGCTCGACAGTGGACCGAGCGACGTCGGCGTCGAGTCGACGATCGTCGATCTCAGCGCGTGGGCGACGCGCGGCGCGGTGCTGCTGCGGCCGGGCGGCATGACGCGCGAGGCGATCGAGGCGGTGACGGGACCGCTCGGCGCCGGCTCCGCCGAGTCGCCCGCCGCGCCCGGCACCCTCGAGAGTCACTACGCCCCGCGCGCCGTCGTGATCGCCGTCGAGCCTGGAGATCTCGCGCGCGTGCTGCCCAACGTGTGCGCCCATGGCACGCGCGTCGGTGTGCTCGCACCGCACTCGGCGTTGACGGCGATTCCCGCCGGCGTCGTGGTTCAGCAACTCCCGGAGGACGTCAGCGGGATGGCGAGGGATCTCTACGCCGCGTTGCGAACGCTCGACGAAACCGGTGTCGATGTCGTGGTCGCTGCGTTGCCTCCCGCCGTCGGGCTAGGGGAAGCTGTCGGCGACCGGCTCCTTCGTGCAGCCGGCCCGCGGAGAAAACTTCCATGACCACACCTGTTCGCGTCGGCATCATCATGGGCAGCAAGAATGACTGGTCGACGATGAAGGCGGCGGCCGACGTTCTCACCGAGCTCGGCATCGGGAACGAAGCCAAGATCCTGTCGGCCCACCGCACGCCGGATGCGCATGCCGAGTACGTCGAGACGGCCCAGTCGCGTGGGCTGTGCGTGATCATCGCCGGCGCCGGCGCCGCCGCGCACCTCGCCGGCGTCACCGCGGCCAAGACCCGGTTGCCCGTGCTCGGCGTGCCGATCCAGGGCGGCGCGCTCAACGGGCTCGATGCCCTGCTGTCGATCGTGCAGATGCCGAAGGGCATCCCGGTCGGCACGCTCGCGATCGGCGAGGGCGGTGCGGCCAACGCGGGCCTGCTCGCCGCCGCGATCATCGCGCTCCAGGATCCGCAGGTCGCCGAGAGGCTCGAGGCGTTCCGCGCGAACCAGACGAAGAAAGTTCTCGAGAGCTCGCTGTAGCCCGAAACGGAAAACCGCCGCGCGAAGCGGCGGCCCGGGTCACGCGCTGCGCGACCTGAAACTCAGCAGCGGTTGCCGCCCGGCTTGTAGCAGTTCTCGCGCACGCCCGAGACGCCGAACGTCGAGTCACCGACGCTGTCGCGGACGATGTTGAGGATCTGCTTCCACGACGAGCGCTTGCCGTTCTCGATCGCGAACAGGATCTTCGCGAGCGCCGGCGCGGCGAAGTCGGTGGCGTCGGCGGTCACCTCGATCACGCTCGACATGATGTCGAGCTTGGCCCAGCTGTCTCCCTTACCGTGGAGGATCGGCTTGATGTAGTACTCGTAGCCGAGGCAGCCGCCGTAGAGATAGATCTGGTAGAAGTCCGGGTACTCGGGGCGGGTCCAGAAGTCGGAAGCGCCGAGCATCGAGTGACCGTCGTAGGCGACGATCTCGTGCTCCGACAGCGCCTTCTGGAAGTTGCCGAAGTGGGCGAAGTCGCCGAGGCCCGAGAAGTCCTTCGGCGCGTAGAGATCGATCTGGGCGAGCACGCCGCCGCGCAGCGTCTTCTCGTAGCGGGTACCGACGGGCGCGGTGACCTCCTTGAAGCCGGCGTCCTTCAGCATCCGGCCATAGCGCGCGTGGTTGCGCACGCCGATGTCGAACGGGCTGATCTCGGCCTCGTCACCGATCTGACCGAACAGGATCACCGCGGTGACCTTGCCGTCGGCGACCAGCTGGTCGTACTCGGGGTAGACCGCGGCGGTCGCGGTCGAGAACGTCTTGCTGACGGTGATCTCGAGATCCTGGAGCTTGGCCTTGCAGCCCGGCTTGTCGCCTTCCCAGCGGTACCAGTAGACCGACTGGTCGAGGCCGATGTGATCGTCGTCGTCGGCGCACGAATCGCCGGCGTCGCGCAGCACGGTGAACGGGTTCGCGGGGACCTTCGCGATCAGCTTGTCGCCGACCGCCGGCTTCTTGCCAGCCGAGAACAGGTGGACCGCGTTGAGGCCGCGCAGGCGCCAGCGCGTGCGGGTCGCGCCGGCCGGAACTTCGTCGGCCGGGACCCAGGTGCCGTCGATCAACCACTCCGCGCGGCTCGCGGAGGACGCGTCCTCGGCGAGCGATTCGATGTACATCGTCTCGGTCTTGCGGAAGTAGGTCAGGGCGAACTGACCGACCAGGGCAGGGCCCTCGGCGAGCTGGAACTGCGAGCCTTCGACGTCGCCCTCGAGATCGACCTCGACCTCGACGCCGTCCGGGTTGAGGTAGGCGGAGTCTTCCTTGCCACTGTCCGAGAGGTCGTCGAGGAACGGGTTGGGCCCGTCGTCGAACGAGTCGGCGCCGCTGCAGCCGGCGACGAGGGCCAGGGACAAGGCGAGGCTTTTCATATGCCGGGGCCACGCAGCAAGGCACGGACCAGTTGCGCAGCGCGTCGGATCGCGGAGTTGTCTGGCTTCCTGGGTGGCTGATCCAGGCGCCGTGGCAGGTCCGGTTTTTTCGATAACTCCGCGTACGTGATAGGTTTGCGCCGAAGGGATGGCGACTCTGGTCTATTCGGACGCGGACGGCGTGGACCGTTCGTTCGCGCTCGGATCCGACGTCGTCCTCGTGGGGCGCGGCGACGAGTGCGCGATCCGGAGCAAGGACCCGCGGGTGTCGCGCCAACACGCGCGGTTCTTCGTCGATCAGGGCGTGCTGTGGATCGAGGATCTCGGTAGCTCGACCGGCACGTTCGTCGGGCCGAACAAGATCTCGCGCGCCCCGGTGCCGACCGGAGAGATCATCCTCGTCGGCAGCCTCGTGATCCGGTTGCTGCCGGCGAGCGGTACGCTGCCGCCACCCGTCGGGCTCCACGGCACGCTCGCCGTGTTGCTCGACATGGAGCGCAAGACGCGCGCGGCGGTCGAGGAGGAGCGCGACGCGTTCGCCAAGCGCGTCGGCGAATTGCATCAGGAGCTGCGCACCGCGCAGGAGGCCGTCAAGGTTCCGGTCAGCACGCTGCGCGATGGCTCGCGCGATCTTCGAGATCAGAGCGATCACCGAGAGATCGACACGCTGCGCCCCGACGGCAACGAGGTGTTCCGGCCCGAGCAGACGGCGCCGGCGATGATGTCCGAGGCGATCCGGCTGCGCGACGAGGCCGAGGCCAAGGTCGCCGTCCTCGAGCGCACGCTCGCCGCGCAGCAGGACGAGCTCCAGGTGCTGCGCAACTCGGCGAAGTCGGGCGCCGAGTGGTCCGGCGGCAAGGTGGCCGACCTCGACAAGCTCAAGGTCGCGCTCGACGAGGCCGAGGCCGCGCGCTCGGTGGCCGAGCACGCCGCCGGTGAAGCGCAGCGCGAATCGATGACGCTGCGCTCGGAGCTCGACGAGCTGCGCCGCCAGAGCACCGCCGACCTCGAGCAGGTGCGCCTCGAGCTCGCGAAGACGCGCGAGGCGAAGATGATGGCCGACACCTCGGCCGGCATGCAGATCGCCGAGAAGCTGGCCGAGGCCGACCTCGTGATCGCCGGTCTGCAGCGCGAGATCGACGCGCTCCAGGCGGCGGCGAAGGCGACCACGCCGATGCCCGACGCGCGGGTGCGCGAGCTGACCGAGCTCAACGCGGTGGTCACCGGGCGCGCCGAGAAGGCCGAGAAGGAGCTCGCGTCGGCGCAGATCCGCGCGCAGGGTGCCGAGCGCAACCTGGCACACGCGAACGCGCAGGCGGCGAAAGCCGAGACGCGCGCCAACCTCCTCGAGGGCAAGGTCAACGAGGCCGAGGCGAAGGCGAAGGCCGCGGCGGCCGAGCTGGCGTCCGCGCAGGAGCGCATCACCACGCTCGAGCTGCGCGCGAGCGGGTCACCGATCCAGGCAGCCGAGGCGCGCGCCAGCAAGCTCGCCACCGAGGTCACCGAGCTGACGAGCCAGCTCGCCGAGGCGACCGACAAGCTCGCCGCGCTGCAGGAGCGGATCACCGAGGCGGAGCAACAGGCGCGCGACGCCGACGAGCGCGCGATCACCGCAGCGAGCGAGCTGGCGACCGCGCAGAGCCTGGTGACCGAGGCCGAGGAGCACGCGCGCTCGCTGCAGGCGAAGCTCTCCGAGCTCGCCGGTGCCGACACCGCGATGGCCGAGGCGGCGAAGGCCAAGCAGACCGCCGCCGAACGCGCCGCCAGCGCGGAGACCCAGGTCACCGAGGCCACGCGCCGCGCCGAGGACGCCGAGAAGCGCGCGAGTGCCGCCGACACGATGGCGAAGGCGATGGCGAAGGACGTCGCCGAGGCGCTGCGCCGTGCCGCCGAGGCCGACATGCGAGCGCGCAGCGTCGCGCGCGAGCTCGACAACGCGCATCGCCGCGCCGACAAGGCGGAGGCGATCGGTGCCGACGTCGCGTCGAGCATCAAGGATTCGCAGCGTCGCGCGGTCGAGGCCGAGGCCAAGGTGGTCGAGCTGACGCAGCAGCTCGAGGCCAAGGTCACCGAGCTCGAGAGCCAACGGGCATCCGAGCTCGCCGCAGCGGCGCGCGAGCGCGCGGCGGAGCTGGCTGCCGCCGCGAGCGCGCACCAGGCCGAGCTCGCCGCGGCCACCAAGGCGCACGCCGAGGCGATCGCCGCGCTCGAGAAAGACCTCGGTGGCCGCCTCGACACGACGCAGCGCGAGCTGTCCGGCAAGCTCGAGAGCTCCCAGAAGGATCTGAGCGCCCGGCTCGAGAGCGTGCAGCGCGAGCTCGCCGCCGAGCGCACGGCATCGCTCGGCCTCGTCGATCGCAAGACCCAGCTCGAGCGCGAGCTCGCCGAGGCGCGAGCCGCGGTCGAGGCCGCCGCGGAGCTCGAGTCGAAGCTGGTCGAGCGCGAGAACGAGATCGAGGCGCTGAGCGATCGGATCCTCGACCTCGAGAGTGGCATCGCCGTCTCCGAGACCGCGCAACAGGCCTCGCTCGGCGAGGCGCGCGACGAGATCAAGGCGCTCAAGGCCAGGCTCGCCGAAGCCGAGCCTGCGGTGGCCAAGGCGCAGCAGGTCGCGGCCGATCTCGGCGCGCGGGTGACGGCACTCGAGACCCAGCTCGCCGAGGCGGTCGAGGCCAAGGCCTCCGCCGAGACCGCGCTGGCGGCGGCGCGCCTCGCGGTGTCCGAGCTCGAGCGTGCCTCCTCCGGCGACCTGTCGCTCCAGGATCAGCTCGACGATGCGATCGCGCGCGCCGAGGAAGCCGAGCGAAAGCTCGACGGGCTCGAGGCGCGCGCCGAGGCCGCCGACCTCGCGATCGGTCACGCCGGCG
>JAEYYY010000795.1 GCA_023430775.1 Pseudomonadota bacterium | reverse complement strand
AGCTCGGCGCGCGTCATCGGAGGCCGGACGATCGCGTCGTCGGTCAACCGCGGCCACTCCGGGTTCAAGATCGCGGCGCGACCGAGCGCGATCACGTCGGCGCCGAGTGCGAGCACCGCTTCGGCCTCGGCGTGCGTCCAGATCTTGCCGGCGGTCAGGATGGCGATGTCCTTCGGCAGCGCGGCGCGCAGCTCGGTGAGCACGTGCGACGCCGGGCGCTTGAGCGCGGGCCTGGTGTGATCCCACAGCGACGCGTGGATGAAGTCGGCGCCGTCCTCGACCAGCCAGCGCGCGACCTGGAGGTTGTCGTCGAGATCCTGGCCCTTCGCGTTGCCGAAATCCTCGAACGACAGCCGCACGCCGATCGCGAACCGCGGTCCGCACGCCTCGCGCGTTCGCCGCATCACCTCGCGGATCAGCCGCGCGCGGCCGACCAGATCTCCACCCCAGCCATCGTCGCGCGTGTTCATGGTGCGCGACAGGAACTGCGAGAGCAGATAGCCGTGCGCACCGTGCAGCTCGACGCCGTCGAACCCGGCCTGCTGCACGCGCACCGCGGCCGCGACGAAGCTCGCGATCGCGTGCTCGATATCGGCGAGCGTGCCGGCGCGCGGTACCACGAAGCCGGGCTTCGGATCGGTCCACGCCGTGGCGCTCCAGGTCGGCGAGCCCGACAGCTTCTCCTCCGCGCGCGCGCCGCCGTGAAACAGCTGGGCGAACGCCGTCGCCCCGCGCTCCTTGATGTCGCCGGCCAGCCGCGTCAGCCCCGGGAGCTCGCTGTCGTGATCGACGCCGAGCTCGCCGGCCCACGCCTTGCCATCGAGCGCGACGTACGCGGCGCAGGTGCAGACCAGGCCGAAGCCACCCTCGGCGCGGCGCACCAGGAAGTTCCGCTCGTCATCGGACAGCGTGCCGTCGGCATGCGACTGCCAGTTGGTGAGCGCGGCGAGCGCGATCCGGTTCGGCAGCGTCAGCCCCGAGCGCAACGTGAATGGAGACAGCAACATCGCGCGCAGTATGCCGCGGCAATTGAAATCGCCACTTCCCAACGCGCGGCAAACCTCATAGCGTCCGCGCCATGAGATGGCTGCTGCTCGCCCTGGCCGCCTGTGGCGGAAGCGATCAGCCGGCGCCGGCGATCGATGGACCGCTGCCCGATGGAGCGGTCGACGGCACGCCCGATACCGCGAGTGGCTTCGGCACGCTGTCGGGAATGTGCGGCGTGCTGGTCGAGAGCGATCTGACCAGCGCGTCACCGAAGCTGGTCCACGACACCTTCACGTTCGAGCGCGCGTATGTCGATCCGGCGGATCGGCCGCTGCTCACCGAAGGCGGGCAGGTGATCGTGGCGACGCCGAATGCCGGCGGCAGCTCGGGGCTGTCCGAGGTGTTCGCGTTCGAGCAGCTCGCGCGCTGCGAGGCCGCCGCGCTGCTCAAGACCGAGACCGAGATCGTCTACGACACGCCCGGCAAGATCACCGACATCCTCGTCGAGATCGCCGGCCACAAGATCGGCGTCAGCGTGACGCGCGCGGTGGCGTTTCCGTTCGGTACGCCGTACTCGCTCGACGACGCCAACGACCTGATGATGAAGAAGCTGACCGACATCCAGACCTCGACGATGAACGTCAGCGCCGCCGATCGGTGGGACAAGCAGATCCTCGCGGTGATGGCGTACGACGCGCAGCATGCCGAGGTCGTCGAGCAGTCGATCGAGGCGATGAGCCCGAGCATCACCAGCGACACCATCGTGATCGTCACCGCGACCGACGGCGAAGACGCGTTCATCTACACCAACAACTGATAGAGTTGCGCGCATGCGAAGCGCGGTGCTGGCCCTCGGTCTTCTGGCATGTGGTGGGAGCGACGATCCGGGCGAGCGCCCGCGCGTGTTCGGCGGCGATCGCGAGGTCGAGCTCCAGGCGCCCGATGTCCTCGACGAGGGCCGCGAGTACCCACTCGTCCTGGTGCTGCATGGCTACGGCGCGAACGGCCTGGTGCAGACCGGTTACTTCCAGCTCGCGGATCTGCCGGAGAACAACGAGGCGCTGCTGCTCGCACCCGACGGCACCGTCGATGCCGGAGGCAGACACTTCTGGAATGCCGACCCGGCGTGCTGCGACTTCGGCGGGACCGGCGTCGACGATGTCGGCTACCTGTCGAGCGTGCTCGAGGACGTGCTGGATGCGTGGCCCGTCGATCGCTCGCAGGTCTACGTGGTCGGCCACAGCAACGGCGGCTTCATGGGCTACCGGATGGCGTGCGAGCGCGCGGATCTGATCACTGCCACCGCGATCCTCGCCGGCAACACGTCGCAACCCGCTTCCGCATGCACGCCGTCGGAACCGACCAGCATGCTGGTGCTGCACGGCACCGCCGACGAGACCGTGCCGTACACCGGCGTCCAGCCCGGCGGCGGACCGCTGCAACAGACGAGCGCCGGCGCGGTCGAGTCGCACGCGCGATGGTCGCAGTACGATGGCTGTGGTCCGTCCGAGGTCACCGGCTCGATCGATCTCGACAAGGGCGACGGCACCGGGACCGAGACCGAGGTGACGGTGGCGACGGGCTGCCCGGGAAGCATCGGCGTCGAGCTGTGGACGCACCAAGGCGTCGGGCACCTGCCGGCGTACAACAACGCGTTCGGCTCCACGCTGTGGACCTGGCTGACGGATCACGCACGGCTGTGATCCGGCTGGTCGTCCTGGCGCTGGCTGCGTGCGGCGCTGCGGCGCCGGCGTGCCCGCTGCCGCCGAAGCCGGCCGTGGTGCAACCGTTTCTGTGGAAAGCACAGAAGGGCGACGGCCCGATCGTCTGGCTCTACGGCACGATCCACAACGCCGGCGGCGACGACGTTCCCGCCGCGGCGTGGACCGCGCTCGAGGCGTCCCCGAAGGTGGTCACCGAGCTCGGCGGTGCGGAGCCCGATCCCGAGAAGGTGGCCGAGCTGATCCAGCTGCCGCCGGGCAAGGGGCTCGATCAGCAGCTGCCCGCGAGCGACTGGTACGACCTGCGCGATGCGCTGCGCGGCACGATCAAGGAAGCGGTCCTGGCGCGCGTGCGGCCGTGGTTCGCGGTGGTGCAGCTCAATCGCAAGCTGTCACCGGGGCCATCGCCGACGATGGACGAGGCGATCACCAGGCGAGCGAAGACCAAGGGGAAGCCAGTCGACGCGCTGGAGTCGCTCGACGTCCAGCTGAAGGCGCTGGCCGACACGGTGACGATCGCGGATCTCCAGCAGGAGATCGGCAATCGCCACCAGCTGGCGTGCGCGAACAACACGCTGCGCGCGGTCTACAACGCCGGCGATCTGGCAACGCTCGAGCCGCGGCTCTTGCTCCCGCAGACGCGGTCGCTGATCGTCGACCGCTCGAAGGCGTGGATCCCCAAGATCGAGTCGCTGTTCGCGGCCGGTGGCTTCGTCGCGGTCGGCCTCGGGCACTTCGTGGGGGACGAGGGGCTGCCCGCACTGCTAACTCGCGCTGGTTACACGGTCGTACGCGTGCCGTGATCCGCGCCGCGGTGTCGGTCGTACCCAGGCCGTCATGCGGGGCTCGATCGTGCTCGTCGTGCTGGCTGCCTGCTCGTCGAAGCCGAAGCCAGGCCCGGTCAAGCCGAAGCCGGCGAAGGCCGCTGACACGGCGGTGGTCGAGAGCGCTGCGGAGCGCGAGGCGAGCTGGCTCGAGAAGGCGCACGCGATCGTGCCGAAGGGCGCGACGTGCCTGCCGGCCGCGCTTCACGAGAAGTCGGCACCGCGCCTCGAGCTGGCGGCGATCGGCAGCGATGCCGTGCTGTGCGCGTACGACACCGAGCCGACGCGGCTGCTCGGACCGGTGGCGTGCTGGCAGATCGATCTGACCTCCGGCGGGCTGGTCTATCGGGATCCGGCGCCGCTGCCCGGCATCGGCTTCGCCATGCGGATGGAGGAGCGCTGCGCGCGCGACTTCTGCATCGACGACGAGCCGGCGGACAAGATCGCACACCTCGCGTACAGCCCCGACGGCAGCAAGGTCGCGATGCTCGCCGGCGATCAGGTCAGCCTGTTCGATGCCGAGAACCACGCGCGCGAGGGTGGCTTCTCGATCAAGGGCGTCGGTCGCGTCGCGCGGCTCCACCTCAACGAGACCACCGTGTTCGTCGAGGCGGGCGAGGCGAGCAAGCAGCGCGTCTACATGTTCGGCATCGATGGCACGCGGCTCGGCGCGATCAGCGACACCAGGAATCAATCGATGATGGGCGGCTCGTTCTCGCTGCTCGACAGGACGCGCGCCGCGATCGCCGAGCCGGGCTGGACCGCGTTGATCGTGATCGACACCGCGACCGGCAAGAAGACGCGACTCGTCCGCACGTTGCCGCGATCGCCATGCACCGCCGACGAGACCGCCGCGTACTGGGGAGGCGAGGACGTCTCCGAGACGTGCAACACGTACATGGTGAAGACGTTCGATCACCTGATCGGCGCGACCGCGGTCGCGGGCACGCGCAACCTGCTCGTCGTGCTGCGCAACGGCCGGCTCGGGGAGCTCGCCGTGCTCGATGCGTCGAACCTGGTCGAGAAGCAGGCGATCAACCTCCCGTGGTGCGAGCCGGAGGAGGAGGTCACGCTGATCGATGACGCCGACTAGTGCTTGCAGAACACGTCGGTGAGGCAGCTCGGATCGAGCACCACCGGCTTGCGCGGAGCCGCGAGGCGGGCGGCGAGCTCGGCTTCCTCGCGCGCGAAGTCATCCTCGAGTTCCCGATCCGCAGCGTTCGCGTGGTCGCGCTTGCCCGCCACGTCGAGCTTGGCCTGAGCGCTCGCGATCAGATCCGGCGCCGCCGCGGGCTCGGCCTGCGCCGTCGTGCCCTCGATCGGCCTGGGGATCGGCGGGGCGACGGTCGCGCCGTTCTTGCTCGAGCTGCCGCCGAACATGTGCCAGCCGTCGAGCGACTTGTCGGCGACGTTGAGTGCGATCACGTAGCCATCGGCGGTCGTCGAGTACAGCCAGCCCTTGGCGATGATCGGCTCGGCGATCACGCGCTTGCCGAGATCGTACGACCACAGCGTGAAGCCGGTGTCGACGTCGAGGCCGAACACCTTGCCGTCGCGCGACGCCACCACCAGGGTCGAGCCGGCGAGCGCGACCGAGC
>JAEYYY010000726.1 GCA_023430775.1 Pseudomonadota bacterium | reverse complement strand
GATCCAGGTGATGACGCGCGCGCTGACGGTCGATCTCGCCTTCCTCGTGATCGGCGCGCTGGTGCTGTGGCTCGCCGGCGGCAAGCGACGCGACCTCGGACGCGCGTTCGATCTCGCGTGCGTCGCGGCGTTGCCGCTGCTGTTCGTCGAGCTGGTCGCGACCACCGCGATCCGGATCCCGGACGTGCAGTTGCCGGCGATGGTCGGCTGGGGGCTCGCCGGTATGTCGTGGGCGTGGACCGGCGTGCTGCTCGCGTTCGCGGTGCGGTTCGCGCGGATGCCGCCGAGCGCGCTCAAGTCGGAGGCCGAGGCCGATGCGCTCGGCAGGAAGCCGGGCTGGGCGGTGATCGGCGTGATCGCGATCGGCCTCGTCGTCGGTGGCATCTGGATCGCGCGCAACCTCGATCTGATGCGGCCGGTGGCAGATGGCGACCCGGCGCCCGAGCTCGTGCTGCCGCGGATCGCGGATGCCAAGGGTACGCTCGGACCCACCCACGCGCTGTCGGCGAGCCGCGGGCGCATCGTCGTGATCGATTTCTGGGCGACCTGGTGCAAGCCGTGCCTGGCCCAGCTGCCGGCGCTCGAAGGCCTCGCGCGCAAGGAGGATGTCGAGGTCATCGCGATCAACCTCGACGACGCGGCCCGGGCGTTCTCGATGTTCGATACCTCGGGCTATCGCGACATGATCCTGGTCGCCGACGACGGGCTGGTCAGTCAGCGCTACGGCGTGTCGACCATCCCGCACACCGTGATCGTCGATCAGGCCGGCAAGGTTCGTGCGGTCCATCGCGGCGGCCACGACATCGCGCACGCCGTCGAGCAGATCCGGAAGTAGTTCCGGAATTGGACATATAGGTACGGCTCGTGTACGACGAGGCATGGCCAGCCTGGTTTGCGCCACGTGTCGCAAGCTCATTCCGCTGGGAACCCCGGCGGTGAGGTGCACGGTCGCGTCGTGCAACACCGGCCGGCTCAAGCTCCGCTTTTGCTCGGTCGCGTGCTGGGAGAAGCACGTCCCCACGGCGCGCCATCGGAAGGCTTCGCATGTAGTTGCCACCGAGGACGACGCCGAATCGAATCAAGCGTAATCGTCCGGCGCAAAACCGTCGCACCTCGGTTTTGCGAGGGCTTTCGCGAACATGATATTTTTTCGGCCGTGCGACTCGGGACCTGCATCGCGCTCGAGCTCGCCGTGGCGACGAGCGCGGTCTGCGGCGTGTGGCTGGGGGCGGGCTACATGGTCGGGCACGCCGGGGACTACCTCGCCACGCGCGAGGCGGTCGCCAGCTCGCTGCCGGCGCGCTCGGTGCCGGAGCCGTTGCCGGCCTCGCAGCTGAACGTCGCGATCGCGCCGCCCGTCATCGAGAGCGTATACGGCGCACCCGACGCGGAGCTGCTGGCTCCGATCGGCGCCGCGCCGGTGATCAAGATGAAGACCAACCACGGCGGAACCTCGCTCTCGTTGCGGCTCGACTTCGCGAACGGATCGCGCGCGGCGTTCAAGCCCGAGCAGACGTGGTTCCAGTCCGATCCGCGGCGCGAGATCGCGGCGTTCCGCATGGATCGGCTGCTCGGCATCGGCCACGTGCCGCCGGCCAAGGAGATCGAGGTCACCGTCGAGGAAGTGCTCGCCGCCGGCGATCAGGGCTTCCGCGGCTACTACGCGAAGCGGCTCGACGAGGAAGCCATCATCCATTACTCGGGCGGTGCCAGGCTGCGCGGCGTGGCGAGCTGGTGGGTGCCGGAGATCAAGCTGGCGGCGATCGCGAGTCCGGCGAGGCGAGTGCCCGAGGGTGGGGCCGGCGAGCGGCCGATCAAGCACAACCGGATCGATCTCAAGGAAGGCAAGGAGATCTGGACCGCGCAGATGCAGATCGGCGCGAACATGGATCCCGAGCTACGGCCGTTCCTCGCCCAGCTGTCGGCCTGCATCCTGTTCGACCTGCTGATCGACAACTCCGATCGCTGGAGCGGCTCGAACACGTCGATGTCGCCCGACGGCAAGACGCTGTTCTTCATGGACAACACGATGTCGTTCTCGAAGGCCCAGTTCGGTCACGAGATCAACGTGCTGGCGATGCGGCGGATCCAGATCTACCCGCGCGGGCTGGTCGACAAGATGCGTGCGCTGACGAGCGAGGACATCGAGCGCGCGATGGTGATGCCGCCCGAGAGCAAGCTCGCGCCGCTGCTCAAGCCGGTCGAGATCAAGGCGATCCTGGCCCGCCGCGACCACATGATGAAGTGGATCGATGGTTTGATCGCTCGCCACGGTGAGCAGGCGGTGCTGGGGTTCCCATGAAACGAGCGAGTAAGTCATGAGTGCGTGTCCGACGTGCGGCAAGCCCGTCGATGCGTTGCGTGCGCGCAACGTCAAGGTGCGCGGCATCCAGGTCGTCGCGTACTGCAGCCCCGAGTGCCTCGCGGCCGCCGGTGATTCGACGGCGACCGCGGTGCCGCGTCCCGCCACACCCGCGCAGGTCGCCCCTGACAGCGGGCCGGTGATCGAGATCCGCTACGAGCCCGCCTCCGGCGTGGTGACCAGCGCGAAGGACGAGCGCCAGCCGACACCGGTTCCCAAGGCACCCAAGGACGACAAGCCGGAGGCCAAAGCCGCCGACACCAAGCCCGACGACAAGAAGGCCGACACCAAGGCCGACGACAAGAAGGCCGACGACAAGAAGGCCGACAAGGCGGAGAGCCGTCGCGATCGCAAGACCAGCGATCGCCGGCCGATCCTCAAGATCGTCGAGGAGCCCGGCGCCGCACCCAAGGACGTCAAGGCGCCGAAGGGCACGCCCGCGCCCGCCAAGCCGCCGGCCAAGGAGCCCGACCCGGTCTCGCCGACCAAGCTGCCGGAGGCCGCGCTCGAGCCCGGCAAGCGACGCGCGACCAAGGTCACGCTCGACCGCGACAACGCGAACGTCGATCAAGCGGAGGACTGGCTCGACGACGAGCCCGCGAACGTCGGCGCGGTGCGCGCGGGCACCGATGTCGGCGATCGGCCGGCGAGCGGCGGCGGCAAGCGCGCCTTGATCACGCTGCTCGTGCTCGGGCTGCTCGCAGCCGGCGGCATCCTCGCCTACAAGTTCCTCTACGTCGGCAAGGGCAACGCCGCGAAGGTGACGCCCGACAAGAACGCCAGCCTGACCTTGGGCAGCGCCGGCTCGGGCTCGCAGGTTGTCGAGACCCCCGCGGATGCGGCGCCGGCGGTGGCGCCCGACAAGCGCGCGATCGAGGTGCTGCGTGATCTGATCGACGACAAGGACTCGCCGCGGCTACAGCGCCTCGCCGCCGCCGCGCTGGCGCGCACCCACGATCCGCAGGCGATCGAGCGGCTCGCCACCGCGCTCCAGCGCGACAAGCTCGAGCCCGCCGGACGCTACGAGGTCGCTTACGCGCTCGCCCGCGCCGGTGACAAGCGCGGCCTCGAGGCCCTGGTCGGCGCGCTGTCCGCGCCGCGTCGCGACGACAAGATCAGCGTCGGTCGGCTGCTCGTCCAGCTCGGCGATACTCGCGGGATCAACGCGCTCGTGCCGTACCTCGAGCTGCCGCAGCACCGGCTCGGCATCGCGGAGTGGCTCGCTCGCCTCGGCGAGCCGCGCGCGATCAAGGCGCTCGAGCAGATCCGCGCCGACGACAAGGCCAGCCCCGACGACAAGGCGCGCGCGGCGATCGCGCTCGTCCACAGCGGCAAGACCGGCATCAACGAGGAGCTCCGCGCGCTGCTGCCCGATCCGCGGTTCAACGTGTTCGCCGCCGAGGCGCTCGCGACCCGCCGCGACGAGGCCGCGCGACCGGTGCTGGTGAAGCAGCTCGACGTCACGTCGCTGCGCGTCGGTGCGGCGCGCGCGCTGCGTCACCTCGCGCCCGAGGGCGATCACGGCGCCGAGGTCAAGCGCCTGCTGGCGGCGCTCGACGACCCGAACAAGCAGCGCGATACCGAGCAGGTCACGCTCGCCGAGGCGATCCTCCTGCTCGTCGGCCCGGCCAGCTGGGCGGAGCGCCAATGACGCCGGCCGGCGCCACCGTCACAGAGATCTCGATCGGCGGCCCCAACGAGGCGACAATATTTCCGGTGACGGAGGCCGGCGCGTGACGCCATCGCTGCCCATGCAGCACACCGCGATGGGACAACCCCTGTTCCGCGGGGGCAGGGGATGACGCCGTCGTTGCCGGTGCACCACGCCGCCGCCGCGGAGCGCGCGCTGCGGCGCGATCTGCGGACGTTCTATCTGTTCCGCCTGCTCGCGACCTCGTACCTGTTCGTCCCGATCTTCATGCTCTTCCAGGAGCACCGCGGGCTGTCCTTCTTCGAGCGGCTCGCGCTCGGTGGCATCTACAGCGCGGTGATCGTGCTCGCCGAGGTGCCGACCGGCGTGTTCGCCGATCGGTTCGGCCGCCGCCGCTCGATGCTGCTCGGCGCGCTGGCGATGGTCGGCTCGTGCTTGCTCGCGCTCGAGGCCGATAGCTTCGCGACGTTCGCGATCGCCGAGTCGCTCGGCGCGCTGTCGATGGCGCTGTGCTCGGGCGCCGATTCGGCCTACCTCTACGATCTGCTGGCGGCGCACGATCGCGCGCACGAGTATCCGCGGCGCGAATCGGCGGCGAGCGCGTGGCACCTGATCGGTAGCGCGGTCGCGTTCGCCGGCGGCGGCTGGCTGGCGAGCCACGATCTGGCGCTGCCGTATCTGGTCACCGCGGCGGTGGCAGCGCTCGCGGCCTGCGTGGCCTGCGTGATGCGCGAGAACCGGCCCGCGCTGCGCAGCGAGACGTCCGCGGCGTTCGGCCGCCAGACGCTGCGCGCGCTTGCCGAGGTCACGCGCAACGGCCGGCTGGCGTGGATCGTCGGCTACTCGGCGGTCGTGTTCGTGCTGCTGCGCGCCACGATCTACGTCTACCAGCCGTACCTCCACGAGCGCGGCCTCGGCACGCTCGAGACCGGCGTGCTGTTCGCGGGCGTCTATCTGATCGCCGCGGCGGTCGCCTATCGCACGCACGCGCTGTACTCGCGGTTCTCGGATGGCGTGCTCTTGTGGTCGCTGCTCGGCGTGCTCGCGATCAGCTTCGTCGGGCTCGCCGGCGCGGGCGCGGGTCCGTGGATGCTCGCGCTGCTGGTCGTCCAGGCGGTCGCCAACGGCATCTACTCGCCGCTGACCAAGCCGCTGCTCAATCGCGAGATCGAGGACTCGAGCAAGCGCGCGGCCGTGCTGTCGGTCGAATCGATGGTCCGCCGCGCCGCGATGGGCATCTTCGCGCCGCTGGTCGGCCTGTTCGGCCAGACCGACGTCATGCTGCTATGCGGCGTGGTCGGGCTCGGCGGCATGGTGGTGCTCGGGCTGGCTCGCAGGCGATAGCCCTCGCGATCCGCAGCCTTAGAGAACTGATTGACTCCGTGGACGAGGCAGACCAGACTGCCGCGCCGATGACGACTCCCGAGCCACAACGAATCTATTTCGTGTCGCTCGGCTGTCCGAAAAATCAGGTCGATACCGAGCTGATGCTCGGCCAGGTCGCCGCCGCCGGCCACTCGCTCGTGCAGGCGCCGGACGATGCCGACGTCATCGTCGTCAACACCTGCGCGTTCATCGACGCCGCGAAGGAAGAGTCGGTCGACACCATCCTCGAGATGGCGACCCACAAGAAGGCGAACAAGGATCGCAAGCTCGTGGTCACCGGCTGCCTCGCGCAGCGCTACGCCGACGACCTCGCGAAGGACATCCCCGAGATCGATACCATCCTCGGCTCCGCCGACTTCCAATCGCTGGCGAAGGCGCTCGCCGAGGATGCGCCGGTCAAGCTGCCGAGCGGCAAGGCCAAGGCCCGCAAGAAGCTGCCGGTGATCAAGGTCAGCGAGACGCCGGCCTACATCTACGATCACGATGCACCGCGCGTGCGGATCGGCGCGCGCCACTCGGCGTACGTCAAGATCGCCGAGGGCTGCGATCGGCCGTGCGCGTTCTGCATCATTCCCAAGCTGCGCGGCCCGCAGCGGAGTCGCACGATCGATGACATCGTGGCCGAGGCGAGGCAGCTCGCCGACGAGGGCGCGATCGAGATCAACCTGATCGCGCAGGACCTGACGCGCTTTGGCTGGGATGCAGGTTCGTCGCCCGAGTCGCGCCAGACGCTCGCGCAGCTGTTGCGCGCGCTCGGCAAGATCGACGCGCTGGAGTGGATCCGGCTCCACTACACGTTCCCGAGCGCGTTCGACGACGAGCTGATCGACGCCATCGCGAGCGAGCCAAAGGTCGTCAAGTACATCGACGTGCCGCTCCAGCACATCGCCGATCCGATGCTCAAGCGGATGCGCCGCGGTCACTCCTCGAAGGTGACGCGCGCGCTGATGAAGTCGCTGCGCGAGCGGATCGACGACGTCGTCATTCGCACCACGTTCATCGTCGGTCACCCCGGCGAGACCCAGGCCGAGTTCGACGAGCTGTGCGAGTTCGTCGCCGAGTCGAAGTTCGATCGCGCCGGCGCGTTCACCTACTCGATCGAGCCGGGGACCGCGTCGGCGATGCTGCCGAACCGCGTGCCGGATGACGTGATGGCCGAGCGCCAGCAGACGCTGATGGAGATCCAGCGCAAGATCAGCCGCGAGCGCCACGAGGCGATGGTCGGCAAGGAGCTGGCGATCCTCGTCGAGGGCGAGTCGTCCGAGAGCGAGTACCTGATGGAGGGCCGCTGGTACGGCCAGGCGCCCGGCATCGACGGCGTCACCTACCTCACCGACGGGCGCGTGCCCGCCGGCTCGCTGGTCAAGGCGCGCGTCACGCAGGCGAGCGATTACGACATCGCCGCCACCCTCGAGCTCTGAGCCTCGAATCGGCCGGCTAGCCGCAACCGCCGGCATGTGCCGCTGTCCTGCGGTGATGAGGATCTGGCTCGCGATGCTGGTGGTGGCCGGTCTCGGTCGCGGTGCGGCCGCCGAACCGCTGAATTCGACGGCCTTCGGCAGCACCGACCTGTCCGCGTATGACGATGCCGTGATCTACGCAGGACTCCTCGAGCCCGCCGAGCGGATGGTCGAGCTCGAGGAGCGCGAACGCCTGCCTCGGCCGGCCCGCAGCCACGCGTGTGCCTCCGGCGACATCATTTCTTCACCGCCCGAAGCACCGCCGCGCTGGCCGGCTCTGCTGGCGATCCTCGTCGCGCTCGTCGTGGCTCGTGCGAGCACGCGCGTCGGCGAGCTTCAGTAGGGGTCGGTGACGTCGTCCCAGTCGTCGCCGTCCGCCGGCTGAACCGGCAGCTGCGGCATCGAGCCCATCACGATCTCGTCGGAGTACACGGTCCCCGCCTGCATGCCGGGGTTGGTGTCTTCGTGGTCACCGCTTTCGTACGCCACGAGCGCGTCGTGCCGCGCGATCGCCGGCGAGAACGCGACGCAGCGGTTGGCGCTCGCGTGGCTGCGCACTTCCTGCAGCGACGAGCAGAAGTAGACGTTCTTCTGGCACTGGTTGCAGAACCGGATCGTCGCGTCGTCGGTCGACGTCAGCGACTCCCACGACCTCGGGCACTGGTAGCGGAACTGGAGGTTCGTCGTCGGGCAGTTGTCGATCGGCGCGCGGCTGACGATCGCCATCCAGTCGCGATCGAGCGTGGTGCACAGCAGGCGCAGCCGCTTCATCGTCGACGAGCCCTCGACCGGAACCTCGGCGAGCAGGCGCACGGTCTCGGCCTTGTCGTTCTGCGCCGTCTGCTCGAGCCAGTCGGCGAAGACCATGCGCATCGCGAGGTCGTCGGGGTTGTCGCGCAACTGGAGCAGGAAGCCGAGCTCGACCGGCTTGTCCGGATCGCGGCGTGTCTTCGCGTCGGTCGCGAACTCGTCCGACGCGTCGTCTCGCCACTCGCTGGTGGCCGCAGCGTCGTCCATCGGATCAGTCTACGCCTCGAGACGGCGGATCTTCCACAGCCCGATCAGCGCCCACAAGAGTGCGATCACGGCGATCCCGACGGCCGCGCTGCTCGGGGTGTCCTCGGCCAGACCCTTGAAATCCGCGATGGATCGGCCGTGCTCGGTGATGCTCAGGTTCTTGATCGCCGCGGGCATGATGCCGAGTGGCAGGTCGAAGAACAGCATGTAGACCACGGTGAGAGCCATGCCGTACCGCGGTGCCAGCGTGGCGATCGCGGCGGCGATGATCGACAGCGCGATGCCTCCGAGCACGAGTGCACCGCAGCTCGCGAGCGATGGCTGGTGGCCGCCGGCGTAGCTCGCCGCGATCCAGCTCGCCAGCGCGAGGAGCCAGATCACCGGCACTGCGGCGATCAGCTTGCCGACCAGCACCGACCACCGCGGAATCGGGCGCGACCACAGATAGGTGATCGTGCGGTCCTCGATGTCCTCGCCGATCGACGACGCGACGAACAGCGCCGGCAGCACCGCGAGCAGCAGCTGCACCATCGAGAACACGGTCTCGAGGTTGGCGACCCCCCCCTCGCGGCGCGCCGCCGTCAGGGCCGCGAAGCCGATCGGCAGCACCGCGACCGCCGCACCGACCCACAGCGCGCGGCCGCGCAGCATGCGGCGAAGCGCGACGCTCGCGATCGTGAGCGTCGGGCTCATCGGTTTCCACCGGAGGTCAGGTACTCGAACACCGCGCCGAGGTTGTTGTCGGGCGAGGCCAGCGACTCGACGACGAGGTCCTTGGCGAGCGTGATCTCGGCGAGCTGGTCGTAGCAGCGGTCCGGATCGCGGGTCTCGATCAGGATGCCGCGGTCGGACAGCTCGATGCGCGCCACGTGCGGCGCCTCGGCGATCGCGGCGGCGAGCACGCGCGGGCGATCGCACTCGACGCGGATGCGGTGCGGGAACCGATCGATCAACTTGCGGATCTCGTAGACGTTGCCCTCGGCGAGCACCTGACCGCGATGGATGACGACGATCTCGGAGGTCAGCGCCTCGATCTCGTAGAGCACGTGACTCGACACGATCACCGTCTTGCCGGCGGCGGCGAGCGCGCGGATCTGGTTGACGATCTCGACGCGCGCGAGTGGATCGACGCCGGTCAGCGGCTCGTCGAGGAGCAACAGCTCCGGATCGTGAGCGATCGCGGTCGCCAGCTTGGTGCGCTGCCGCATGCCCTTCGAGAAGCCGCGCACGCGACGGTGGCTCGCGCCGGTCATCCCGACCTGCGCGAGGGCTTGCTCCGCCGCGGGGCGCGCGCGCTCGACGCCGGCGAGCTGCGCCATCACGGTGACCAGCTCGAGCGCGGTGAGCTCGTCCCAGGTCTTCTCGTGCTCCGGCGCGTAGCCGATCCGGCGCCGCACGGCAGGCGAGGTGAACGGGCTATCGCCGAACACCGTCAGCGTGCCGCGCGACGGGCGCAGCAGGCCGGCCATCAGCTTGATCAGCGTCGACTTGCCGGCGCCGTTGGGACCGAGCAAGCCGATCACGCCACCGGCGAGCTTCCAGGTGACGTCGGAGATGCCGAGCACCTGGCCGTACCACTTGCTGCAGCGGTCCGCGTTGACCACGGTCATGACGAGCCACCAACCCCGGACTGGTGCGCGCGCCGGACCTGGAAGGCGATCAGGCCGATCGAGATCACGGTGTGGCCGATCAACGACGCGAGCGCGGCATCGAGCGGGATCGCGGGATCCTTGTCGCGGAAGTCGAGCTCGAACAGATGGAACGCGACGGCCTGCACCGCGCGCGGCAGATCGAGCGCACCGATCGATGGCGACGCCACGCTGGCGAGCGCGTACGCCATGGTGCCGAAGATCAGGTAATACGACGCCCACAGCGCCAGCGCGTGACGCCGATTGGGAAGCAGCGACGAGAAGGCGAGGGGGACACAGGCATAGGCGAGCGTCGCGAGCAGGCCGATCGCGAGCGTGCGGGGAATGATCGGCAGCAGCGCGATCACCTCGTCCATGTCGTCGGCCACGCCGAGCCGGAGCAGCGACAGCACGAACGGTCCGGCCGCGACGACCAGCGCGATCAGCGCGCACAACCCGACCAGCTTGCCGACCACGTACTGGCGCGGCCGTGTCGATCGCGCGAAGTAGAAGCCGAATGCACCGGTCTGGATGTCGGTGGCGATGATCGTCGCGCCGAGCGTCAGGCTCGCGAGGAAGCCGACGCGACAGAACCAGATGATCGCCTCGGGGAGCGCGGTGTCGATCAGGCGCTGCGCGAACAGCTGCGCGCGACCGAGGCTCGACTTGCGCTCGCTCGCGAACATCATCATGCCGCCGGCGATCGACATCGTGATCACCGCGAGGCCGAGTGGTGCCTTGAACCGCCACCAGGTCTTCCAGCCGATCGCGATCTGGTGCCGCGCGATCACCCGCCAGCGCGCACTCTCGCTGCGCCGCACGCCCTCGTAGCGGCGGTAGCCGAGATCGTGGATCGTGCCGGTCGGCTGCGCGCTCACGACGGCTCTTGCTCGTCGTTGCCGATCACGCGCAGAAACGCGGTCTCGATCGATTCGCGCCTGGCCGCGAGCCCGCGCACCTGGACCGCGGCATCGCGCGCGGTGCGAAACACCAGCGCGGTCGACGCGCCCTCCGGCAGGTCGACGTCGAGCGCGACCGGCGACGTCGGCTTGCACGTCGCGCCGGCACCGCGCAGCGCCTCGGCGAAGCGCTCGGCATCCGCCTTGACCTCGATCACCAGCTCGCGCCCGTTCGCGTTCGCATCGGCACGCAGCTCGGAGATGGTCCCGGTGAACCGCACGCTCCCGCGATGCATGATCACCGCGCGATCGCACACCCGTTCGACATCCGGCAACAGGTGCGTCGACAGCACGATCGCGCAGTCGCGACGGCCGGGCAGGTCGCTGATCAGCTGCAGCATGTCCTCGCGCGATTGCGGATCGAGACCGTTGGTCGGCTCGTCGAGGAACAGCAGCTCGGGATCGTGAACCAGCGCCTGCGCGAGCTTGACGCGCTGCTTCTGGCCCGTCGAGTAGCCGTCGATCGGCTGGTAGCGTTTCTCTTCGATGCCGGCGTAATACAGCGCGGCGTGCGCGCGCTGCATCGCCTCGTTGCGCGGCAGCCCCGACAGCTCGCCGGCGTACGTGCATTGCTCGACCGCGGTCATCCCCGACAGGAACGACTCCTGTTCCGGCATGTAGCCCACGCGATCGCGGATCTCGCTGCCCTGCGTGCGCGCCGACAGGCCGAGCACCTTGGCGTTGCCGTCGAACGGGATCAGGCCGAGCAGGCACTTGAGCAGCGTCGACTTGCCCGCGCCGTTGGGGCCGAGCAGGCCGATGATCTTGCCGTCGATCACCGCGTCGACGCCGGCGAGCGCCTTGATCGAGCCGAACGTCTTGGAGAGTCCCTGCAGCTCGATCACGCCGGCACCTGGATCACTTCAACACCTCCACCTTTACTGGCACGACGCCGGCCTCGATCATGTCGAGAATCTCCGCAGCTCTCTCGGAGACATCGATGATCCGCTTCGCGTTGCCGTACGGGCCGCGGTCGTTGATCCGCAACACCACCGACTTGCCGTTCTTGCGGTTGGTGACGCGCACCCGGGTGTTCATCCGCAGCGTGCGGTGCGCCGCGGTCAGCGCGCGCTTGTTGAAGCGCTCACCCGACGCGGTCGGCCCACCGTGGTGCTTGCCGCCGTACCAGGTCGCGAGCCCGAGCTGGACGCCGGGTGTGGCCTTCTTCGTGGACGCCGGCTTGACCGGCTTGCTCGACGAGCCGCACGCCGCGAGCGCGAGGACCACGGCGAGCAACCAGATCCTCACCGGCTGCATCCCGCGCCGAGCGTGCGCCCGGCCTTGTCGAGTGCGGCCTTGCGAAGCTGCGCGCCGGTGGGGCCGTCGCCGAGCTTCTTGCGCGCGGCCTCGCCGTGACCGGGGCCGAGGATGTCGCGCATGTACGCGGTGTGCTCGAAGGTGTCGCTGTGCTCGGGCGTGTGGCACTGGTTCGCGCACAGATCCTTCGCCGGCTCGCGCAGCGTGGCGGGTGGCTTCTCCTCGCCGCCCTTCGCGATGTGGATCGACGACGGCCCGTGGCAGACCTCGCACTGGACATCGCGCAGCGGTTCGTTGAACGCCAGGTTCGAGCCGCCGGGCTTCTCCCAGCCGGTGACGTGGCAGCTCGTGCAATCGAAGTCGAACTGCTGGCCGCGCTCGACGAGCGTCTGCCAGGCCTGCGCGTGCCGCGTGGTCTTCCAGAACTTCACCGCATCGGGATGACAGTCCTCGCACGCCGCGCTGCCCGCATAGCTCGGCTGGCCCTTCGGCGGATCGGGCGGTCTGGCGGTCACCGCCTTGACGTTGGCTTGCCCGGCCTCGCGAAAGTACGCGGTGACCCGCTCGTCGACGGTCTTCGCGCACGCGAGGGTCTTGTTGATCTTGATCTGCGACAGCGTGAAGTAGCTGCCGCTCTGCGGCACCACCAGCGGCTGCTTCTCGAGCGCGTCGCGCTTCGCGATCAGCTCGCTGCGCTCGCCCTGCGTGGTCTTGACGAAGGCCGGATCGGCTTTCGGATCCGCGGTCAGCTTCTGCAGATCCTCGTCGAGCCCGGCGATCCGCTTCTTCAAGCTCTCGAGCTTGACGCTCGCCAGCGCCGGCCCGACGGCATCGGCGAGCGGCCCGTCGCCGCGCACGGTGACCTCGAGCTTCGAGATGATCTGCCCGCGGTTCGCCGGCACCACCAGCCAGCCATCGCCCACCTTCTGCGGCTCGAGCTCGATCCGCTCCGGCTCGGGCGCGACGGCACCGAGACCGGCGATCGCGAGATCGATGCCGCCGATGTCGCGCATCAGCTTGACCGCATCCTTCTTCGATGGCGCCTGGATCAGGCCGATGATGACCTGCGCGCCCTTCTTCTCGAGCTCGGCGACCGCCTGCTTACCGGCCTCGACGGGCGGCGTGGCGGGCACACCACTGATCATGTCGGGCATCGCGACGCCGAACACGCCGACCTTCGCTCCGCCGGTCAGCCTGGCGTCGTCGACGATCACCGGACCGGTGGTCGCGAGGCCCGCCGGCGGCTCGCCGACGTTCGCGATCGTCCGCGGCAACCGAGTCTTGCTCGGACCCTTCGCGAGATCCGCGGGACCGAGCCCGAGCGCCGACACCGCGAGCTCGGTCTTGTACGTGGTCGCGAGCAGGTCGGCCTTGAGCTCTTCCTGCGCGTCGAGGTGCGGCGGCACCGGCGACTTCGAATAGAGGAGGGAACCGGCATCGACCACCAGCGTCGGACCCGCGGCGCGAGCATCCTGGACCAGCCGGACGGTCCTCGACAGGTCGCCGAGCGGGTCGGAAGTACACCCGCAAGGCCCGATCTGCCCGCGAACTTCTGCCAGCGCGAACACCGTGAAGGTCGGTTTCGCAGGTGGTGCCGGGACCTGGCTGCCGCCCGAACCGTTACTTTTCACGTCGGTTTTCGAGCAACACGCCGCCGCGACGAGCAAGCATGCCAGGCCCAGACGGCGCCTCATCGCGCAAGGATATAGCACGGTTGACAGGGCATACCCCGCTGGGTAGATTCCGCCGCTCTCAAAGCGAGAAACACATGGCTGTCGCGATTCGATTCTCCCGCCAAGGCAAGAAGAAGGCCCCGTTCTACCGCATCGTTGCGGCGGATAAGCGCAAGGCGCGCGACGGCAAGTTCATCGAGCTCCTCGGCACCTATCACCCGGTCACCAAGGTCCTCAAGCTCGACGCCGAGCGCTACCAGAAATGGGTCAGCGTCGGTGCTCAGCCTTCGGGCACGCTCGCCGCGATCATCCGTCGCACGAATCGTGCTCCCAAGGCTGCGTGATGGGCGACGAAGATCGTCGCCGCAACGGTAACGACGGGCCAGGCGATGGTCCGGACCTCGCCGAGCTGATCCGCTACATGGCGGTCAACCTCGTCGACAAGCCCGATGAAGTTCGGGTCGAGCTGGTCGAAGAGCGCAACGCCAACGTGTTCGAGCTCGAGGTCGCGGAATCCGATCTCGGCAAGGTGATCGGCCGCGGCGGCAAGACTGCTCGCGCGCTGCGCACCGTCGTCCAGGCGGTCGCTCCCCGGTCTCGCAAGCGTACGCTGGTCGAGATCCTCGAATAACAGGCGCTTCCAGTGAGCGCAGCGAACGTTCCGTCTAGCCGAGCGTTTCGCGAGGCGATCACATGAAGGGCGACCCTCGCATCGAGATCGGTGGCGTCGCGCGCGCCCACGGCATTCGTGGCGAGATCGCGATCCACACCCACGATCCGGACTCGACGGTGCTCGAGCGCGCCGAGTCGATCTGGATCGATCAGATCGAGCACCGCATCGTCGAGGCGCGGCCGACGCCCAAGGAGTGGCTGGTCCAGCTCGCCGGGCTCGAGACGCGCACCGAGGCCGAGGCGTTGCGCGGGCTCGCCGTCGAGGTCGCGCGCGAGGCGCTCGAGCTATCCGACGACGATGTCCTCCTCCACGATCTGATCGGCTGCAAGGTGCAGCTCGCCGACGGCACGCCGTGGGGCGAGGTCGCCGGCGTCGAGGCCGACTTCCAGGATCGCCTCGTCATCCACCACGACGGCCAGGAGTACCTGCTGCCGCTCGTCGACGAGCTGGTCACCGACATCGACGTCGAGGCCGAGCTCGTCACCGTGCTGATCCCCGACGGCCTGCCCTCGATCCCGATCCCGGCGAAGCACAAGTGAAGTTCACCGTCATCACGATCCTGCCCGAGCTGATCGAGCCCGCGCTGACCGCCGGTGTCGTCGGGCGCGCGCGGGAAGCCGGCACGATCACCGTCGCCACGATCAACCCGCGCGACTTCACCACCGATCGCCACCGCACCGTCGACGACACGCCGTTCGGTGGCGGCCCCGGCATGGTGATGAAGCCGGAGCCGCTGCTCGCCGCGATCGCCAGCACCGGGTCGACGGACGTGTCCGGAACGCGATCGCCGCATCGGATCTTGTTGTCACCTGCCGGCAAGCCGCTGACGCAGGCGCGTGTCCGCGAGCTGTCGAAGCTCGAGCATCTCGTGCTCGTGTGCGGTCGCTACGAAGGCGTCGACGAGCGTGTGGTCGAGGACGCGATCGACGAGGAGCTCTCGATCGGCGACTACGTGCTGTCGGGCGGCGAGCTCGGCGCGCTGGTCATCATCGACGCGGTGTCGCGGTTCGTCCCCGGCGTGCTCGGCGAAGCGACCTCCACCGACGAGGAATCGCACGCCGCCGGCCTGCTCGAGTATCCGCAGTACACGCGGCCCGCGAAGCTCCCCGGCGCGCGCAACCCCGAGGTACCCGCGGTGCTGCTGTCGGGCAATCACGCCGCGATCGCGTCGTGGCGCTGCCAGCGATCGATCGAGCGCACGCTCGAGCGCCGGCCCGATCTGTACGCGCGGTTCTCGCCGACCAAGCTGGATCGCAAGCTGGTGCCGCCACTGAACGCGCGCTCGCACATCGCGCTCGTGCATCACCCCATCGTCGATCGCACCGGCAAGATCGTCACCACGTCGATGACCAACCTCGACGTCCACGACATCGCACGCAGCTCGCTGACGTTCGGGCTCGCCGGTTACCACCTGATCACGCCGGTCACCGTGCAGCGCGAGAAGGCCGAGTACATCGCGCAGCTGTGGGCCGACGAGGTCCGCACGCCGCCGACCAGCGGCTCGCGCGCCGACGCGCTGGCGCTGATCCGCACCGCGCCGTCGATCGACGACACCATCGCGCACCTCACCGATCGCCACGGGCTGGCGCCGCTGGTGGTCGCGACCTCGGCCCGTCCCGAGTCGTTTGCGGACGTCCCGCACGTCACGCCGGATCAGCTGGTCGCCGAGGCGGCAAGAAATCCGGCGCCGATGCTGATTCTCCTGGGAACGGGGTGGGGCCTCGCCGATCCGCTAATTCCGTCTGTGTCCCGTGTGCTTACGCCGATCGAAGGCGCTTCGGACTGGAACCATCTCTCGGTCCGCAGCGCGGCCGCGATCCTTCTCGACCGGCTGTTCGGTCGCCGCCCTTGACGACCGTCGCTGATCTCTGGCAAAACCCCGCGTCCAACCAAGGGTTTCGCCATGACCGCGCGCGGTGCAGCAGCAATTCTCGAATCGATCAACAAGGCTCAACATCGCGCGACCGCGCTGCCGGAGTTCCGGCCCGGTGACTCGATCAAGGTCTGGGCAAAGATCCGCGAGGGCGAGAAGACTCGCCTCCAGGCTTTCGAGGGCGTGTGCATCCGCCGCGTCTCGAAGGGCTCGCGGTCGACGTTCACGGTCCGCAAGATCAGCTACGGCGTCGGCGTCGAGCGTATCTTCCCGGACAACTCGCCCAACATCGACAAGATCGAAGTGATCCAGCGTGGTCGCGTCCATCAGTCGCGCCTCTACTACCTGCGCGACCTGTCCGGTAAGGCGGCGCGCATCAAGGAGCGCGAGGGCTCGAACCAGGAAGAGGCTCCGGCCCCGGCTCCGGCCGCGGAAGCCACGGCGGCCGAAGGTCAGACCGAGAAGGCAGAATCTCCCAAGAAGGAGAAGAAGCCCCGCAAGGACAAGAAGAAGTAGTTCTTCTCGCATCTCGTGGCGCGCTGGCTTTGAAGGGAGGCCAGCTCGCTGAAAGGTTCCGATGGAAACGATCCCTTCCACACTCACGCTGGGTGGTGACGCCGAAGACGTGGCCACCCATCTCCTCCTCGAGCGCGGGTACTTCGTGCTCGAGCGGAACTTCCGCTGCAAGGCGGGAGAGCTCGACGTGATCGCGTATCGCGCCGATCCACGTCACCGCTCCTCGCGGCAGTACGCGCTCCGGCGCGATGCCGGGCTGCTGTGCTTCATCGAGGTGCGCAGCCGCAACGACGACGAGCATGGTGATGCGCTCCTCGCGATCGGGCGCGGCAAGCAAACGCAGGTCGCGCGCGTCGCCGAGCTCTACCTGTCGATGCGCACGCCCGAGTACGACGAGATCCGGTTCGACGCGATCGGCATCACCGGCGGCGTGCCGACGCTCGTCGAGGATGCCTGGCGTCCCAGCCGCCGGTTCTGATCCCCGAAACGGAGAACGGCGCCCCGAGGCGCCGCTTCACGAACTGGTTATCGAAGAGGTTAGCTAGCTAGCTCCGACCGTCGGAGCTCCTAGCTCCGACCCGGGAGATTCGAGCAGAGGTTCGTCGGGTTGTCGGGATCGCACGCCTTCGGCGTATCGAGCACGCCGTCGTCGGGCACCACGATGTAGTCGCGGCAGATGCAGAACTTCCGACAGCAGAACGGACCGACCGTCACCGCGATGCCGCAGGCGAAGCCACCGGTGCACGGCGACTCGGGGACGCGCTCGCAGTCATCGGCGCTCTCGCACTCGGAGGTGCACAGACCGTTGTTGCCGGCTGGATACTCGGAACCGGGCGGCAGCTCCTTGCCGAGCGGGACGCGCAGACAGGTGCGAGTCACGCAGTCCAGTGACGGAGAGGCGACCACCACCTCCGACGCCGCCGGCATCTGGTTGCCGAGATCGCAGACGCGACCGACGGGCTCACCGCCGCAGGCCACGAGGCCCGCCATGAACACGCCGAGAACCACGACGGAAACACGTCGACTCATCGCGGCCGATAATAGAAGTCCCCATGTGAGAGTCAAGAGAAGCGGCCAGCGGCCGGGCGGGGACAGAACAGATCGACCGTCCATGAAGGGGTAGTGGGAGGCGAGGGGGTGTTCCGTCACCGGATTCGTGCAGCCTCGTGCACTGCAACCCGGAAGGCGCAGTCCGTGTCCCCGGCCGGTCCCGATCGCCTCGGGCCTCGTCACCTTGACAATGTATGCAGGGGTTGCCGATGATTCCGGCGCGTCACCGGGGCGACCGACTTCTCGAAGTCTGTGTCCCAACTTGGAGGAACTCGATGCGAATGGTCACCAAGCTCTCGTTGTCCGCCCTCGCGGTTCTCATCGCTGCCACACCAGCGCTTGCTCAACCGAAGAAGGACAAGAAGGACATCGAGATGGAGCAGGACAACGTCGCGTCCTCTCCTCCGTCGAAGACTCTCGAGCGCGCGATCAAGCTCTACGACAAGGAAGACTTCTTCTCGGCCTCGATCGAGCTCAAGAAGGTGCTCGACAAGGAGAGCGGCGACGACGCGAAGAACATCCAGCGCGCCGAGTTCTTCATGGGCAAGACGCTCTTCAACATGGGCAAGAACGCGAAGCCGCCGTGGGGCTTCTACGCCGCGTCGCTCGCGTACTTCGACAAGATCGTCCAGGCCGGCGACGCGCACACCTATCACGGTGCCGCGCTGAAGTGGCTCGCCGCGCTGTCGCGCGTGCTGCCGGAGACCGCCGGCATCCTCGAGAAGATCGGCACCTACGATCAGAACGCGCTCGAGGATCCATCGCTCGCGTCGGTCAAGGACGAGCTGCTGTTCCTCCTCGGCCGCCACTACTACAAGCGCGGTGGCGACGGTGACTTCGACAAGGCGATCGGTCTGTTCCAGAAGGTCTCGCGCCAGAGCGAGTTCTTCATCAAGGCGAAGTTCTTCGAGGGCGTGACGTACGTCCGCAAGTACGAAGGCAAGCCGGCGATCGATGCGTTCAAGGAGATCTTGATCATCGGTCAGGAGCGGCCGCCGCAGTACAAGGCCGACGACATCGCGAACTACAACGAGCTCGCGCAGCTCCAGATGGCGCGCGTGTTCTACTCGACGCAGCAGTTCGACACGTCGATCAAGTACTTCGAGAAGCTCGATCAGAACTCGCTCGACTGGACCGAGTCGCTGTTCGAGGCGTCGTGGGCGTACTTCATGAAGACGCTCAACTCGAAGGCGCTCGGCAACATCCACACGCTGAACGCCCCGTACTTCGAGAAGCAGTTCTTCCCGGAGAGCGTGCTCCTCAAGAGCGTCATCTACTTCAAGTACTGCCTCTACGATCAGGCCGAAGAGGCGATCCAGGACTACAACGACAAGTACAAGCCGCTGCAGAAGAACCTGGAAGATCTGATCAAGAAGTACGACGACAACGCCGAGTTCTACGTCTACGTCACCAAGGTTCGTCAGGGCAAAGCCGGTCTCGATCCGGTGACGCAGCGCCTGGTGATGAGCGTCCTCGACGACAAGACCATCCTCAAGAACTTCGCCTGGGTCGACGAGCTCGACAACGAGCTCAAGAAGCTCCAGCAGTCGGACAAGGCGTGGCAGACCACGCAGGTCGCCGCCGAGGTGCTCCAGGAGCTCACGGTCCAGCAGTCGGTCGCCGCCGCGGACGCCGGTAAGGTCGCTCGCGAGCGCATCGATCGTCTGCAGCGCGAGCTCGGTGCGCTGTCTCGTGATGGCTCGAAGATCAAGTTCGAGATCCTCAACGCCAAGGCCGACAAGCTGTCCCAGGACGCGATGAAGATCCGCGTCGCCTCGAACACCCGCGAGGAGCCGATCGTCATCGACGACGAGCACTTCGCGTGGCGGTTCAACGGCGAGTACTGGAAGGACGAGCTGGGCTACTACCGGTTCAAGATCCGTTCGCGGTGCCCCAAGCAGTGAGATCACCGGCTTAGCCACTTTTACGAGCGTTCAACAGGTCGTGACAAACCCGTGACGAGTCGAGCGAACCAGTTCGCTAGCTTCGTGACGGGTTTTTGAGCTCCGGATCCGGACGAAGGACATCCATCCATGAAGAGAGTCTCTCTCGCACTCGTGCTCGGCATGCTGGCGGCAACGCCAGTCGCCGCGCAGAACAAGCCAAAGTACACGCGCAACACCGAGGTCAAGGTCAACGTCAAGCTGTCGGATCGGACCAAGCCGATCCAGCCCAAGCAGGTCGACCCGAAAACGATCCAGCCCACGCTGTCTGCCGACGACGTGCTCTCGATCGAAGGCCTCGTCGGCAACATCCGAAGCGAGCAGGAACAGATCCTCGCGGAGCTGATCCAGAACACGCCGGATAGCGAGGTCGAGGAGAAGAGCGACTACTACTTCCGCCTCGGCGAGCTGTACGCGAAGCAGCAGCGGTTCTGGCGCTTGAAGAGCGCCGAGCTCGCGATCGCCGCCGATAACCAGAAGACGGCCGCGGCGAAGAACAAGGCCAAGCAGGATTCCACCAACGCCGCGAACAAGGCGAAGGACTACCTCCTCAAGGCGGTGAAGACCTACAAGGGCCTCACCGACAACGACGCCTTCCGCAACTACCCGAAGATGGACATGGCCCTCTTCTATTACGGGTACACGCTGCAGGGCGGCAAGTACATGAAGGAGGCCCGCGCGGTCTACGACAAGCTGCTCAAGAACTATCCGAACAGCAAGTACGTCCCCGAAGCGCACCTCGCGTTCGCCGATTACTACTTCGAGAGCAATCAGCTCGCGGACGCCGAGGCCCGCTACAAGATGGTCCTCAAGTTCCCGAAGAGCTCCGCGTTCCAGTACGCGAAGTACAAGCTCGGCTGGATCCACTTGAACCTGTCGCGCTTCCAGGAGGCGCTCGAGGCGTTCTTCGAGGTCGCGCAGGCGACGAAGGGCGACAAGAAGCAGGAGATCTTGAACCGCGCCGCGAAGAAGGACTTCGTCCGCGCGTACTCGGAGATCGGCAAGGCCGACAAGGCCTACCCGGCGTTCCAGCGCGTCGACGGCGCGTACGCGTTCACGATGCTCGGCATCCTCGCCGACCTCTACACGGAGCAGGGCAAGAGCGAGAAGGGCATCTTCGTCTACCAGGAGATGATGAAGCTCCAGCCGCAGAACAAGAACGTCTGTCTGTGGCAGTACAACATCGCGCACCTGATGATGTCGATGCCGGGTGGCTCCAACGCCGACAAGGTGAAGGAGATCGAAAACCTGGTTCGCCTCTACGGCGCGCTCAAGGGCAAGAAGGTGCTGCCCGCCGCCGAGGCGCAGGAGTGCCACGACAACGCCGCCGCGATGTCCGGCGAGCTCGCGCGCGCGTATCACTCGGAGTCGGCGAAGACCAAGAACACCGAGACGCTCGCGTACGCCGAGAAGCTCTACAAGGTCTACCTCGACGTGTTCCCCGATGCGCCGGACTACGCGCAGACGCAGTACTTCTACGCCGAGCTGATCTGGGCGCGCGCCGATGGTGAAAAGAACGCGCGCCTGCAGACCGAGCTGTGGGAGAACGCCGCGGTCGCGTTCACCGACGTGGTCAAGAAGGGCAAGGTCGAGCCGAAGCTGATCAAGGAAGCGGCCTACGCCGCGGTGCTCGGCTGGAAGAACGCGCTCAACGTCGACCCGCGCGTCAAGAACCAGGCCGACAAGGTCGAGGACATCAACAAGGACTACGACAAGATCCCGCCGGCGAAGCCGATCCCGCCGCGCGAGGAGAAGATGCTCGCGGCCTTCGACATCTACATCAACTACATCAAGGACCCGAAGGACGACGAACTCGTCGGGATGAAGTTCCTGAAGGCGAACATCTACCGGCGCTACAACCAGTTCGACAAGGCGATCCCGCTGTTCGAGGACATCCTCGCGAAGCACCGCCAGCACGAGACCGCGGAGTACGCCGCGAACCTCCTGCTCGATACCTACAACCGGATGCAGAAGTACGACGAGATGCTCGCGCTCGTCGACAAGCTCGAGACCGACAAGAAGTTCCTCGACGGCAAGGAAGAGCTGTCGTCGACGATCAGCAAGATCAAGGCGCAGTCGCTCCGCAAGAAGGCGGAGAAGATCGAGAAGGAAGCGAAGGACACCAAGGACTTCGCGAAGTACGTCGAGTGCGGTCAGGCCTACCTGGCGATCTACAACCGCAACCCGACCGACGACGCCAACGACGAGGTGCTCTACAACGCGCTCGTTTGCTACCAGGAAGGCAAGTCGATCGGCGCCGCGATCCAGATGTTCGGGCTGCTCAAGCAGTACTACCCGAAGAGCAAGCAGATGCCGAAGGCGGTCGGCCGCATCGGCAAGGCGTACGGCGACATCGCGTTCTACGAGCAGGCCGCCGACAAGCTCGAGGAGTACGCGAAGAACTACGGTGGCGAGAAGGACGCGTTCCAGGCCCTGAGCGAAGCGACGTTCTACCGCAAGGGTATCGGCCAGGACGACAAGGCGATCGCCGACACCAACTTCTTCATCCGCCAGTACGGCACCAAGAAGCCGAAGGAAGCGTCGGACGCGATGTTCTCGCTGACCTCGGTCTACGAGAAGCAGGGCAACGACGACAAGGTCATCAAGCACCTCCGCGACTACATCCGGCAGTTCCCGGCGTCGAAGGGCGGTGCGGATCGCATCGTCATCGCCTACGCGAAGATCGGCCAGATCCTGTGGAAGCAGAGCTGCCCGAAGCCGCTCGTCGATGGCTCGTGCGTGTCGATCGTTCGCGAGCGCGCGCTCGCCAGCAAGAAGCAGAAGAAGCAGAAGCGTGGCGCGAACGATCAGCCCACGCAGTGCGGTCCCGAGTCGAAGATCAAGCTGACCGTGATCAAGCGCGACGAGGCGAAGAAGCGCGCCGCGCTGGCTGCGTTCGACGCTGCTCAGAAGGAGTTCGACAAGGTCGGCGGCAAGGTCGGCGGTGACGAGGGCGGCGCGCGGTACTACTACGCGCAGTCCAAGTTCATCGAGGCCGACGTCGACTTCGAGGCCTACCTCGATCTCAAGTTCCCGGCGGGGCTCAACTTCGATCCCGACCCGGCGAAGAAGGCGATCAAGGAGAAGAGCCTCAAGCGGTTCGACGACTGGATCAAGGAGCGCACGAAGGTCGGTGGTCGCGCGACCTCTGCCTACGAGAAGATCTTCGACATCAAGGACGCGGCGACGTCGATCGCGGCGGCCGCGCGCCTCGCGCAGATCTCGCAGAACCTCTCCGACGCGCTGTTCTCGGCGTCGATCCCGCAGGACGTCCGCACCGGCGAGTTCGCCGACGAGAAGGTCGAAGCGTTCTGCGACAAGATGACGGAAGTCGCCGAGCCGCTCGATCTGCGCGCGCTCAACGGCTACACGGTGTGCCTCACCAAGTCGACGGAGCTCGGCTGGTTCAGCGAGTGGTCGAAGATGTGCGAGCGCGAGCTCGGTCAGATCAAGCCGGAAGAATTCCCCACCGCGTCCGAGCTACGTAGCGACCCGACGCGTGTCGCTCCTGTAACCGACGTCGAACCCCCGATCGGGAAGCTGGAGTAAGACCATGAAGACGACGATCAAGTATCTCCTCGGATGCTCGCTGCCGCTCGCCGCGCTCGTCGCGTGCGGTGGTGGCGGGGCGAAGCGTGGCGAAGGAACCATCGGCACCGGCAAGGCGCCGCCTCCGCCGCCGAACGTCACCGCCGACGACGGCAAGGGCCCGAAGCGCGAAGTCTCGAACGACGAGCGCAAGGACTACGCGAGCGCGCTGACCACCTTCTCGCAGAACGAGAAGAGCGGCTGGAACGAGAGCGCGTGCCGCAGCTCGGCCGATCGCTTCGCGAACGTCGTGCGCCAGCACCCGAAGATGGTCGAGGCGCAGTTCATGGTCGGCCTGTCGTTCCACCGCTGCAACATGCTGCAGGACGCGGAGAAGGCCTATCAGACCGCCGTCGGCATGAAGAACAACCACGGGCAATCCCTCTCCAACTTGGGCGAGCTGTACTACCGCGCCGGCAAGGTCACCGAGGCCCGGAACTACTGGGACAGCGCGATCAAGGCGAACGGTAAGCTGATCGCCGCGCGCAACAACGTCGCGTCGATGGAGCTCGAGCAGATGCGCAAGCTCGCCGTCGGTTCGGCCGAGTGGAAGAAGCTCGAGGAAGACGCGCGCTTCAACCTCTCCAACGTGCTCGGCGTCGACTCCGAGAACGTCAAGGCGTACACGCTGTACGGCCTCGTCTACATGGAGGGGTTCCAGAAGAACAAGAACCGCCTCGACCTCGCGAAGCTCCTCCTCGACGAGGCGAAGAAGCGCAACGAGAAGTACGCGCCGCTGCAGAACGCGTACGGCCTCTATTACATGCACCGCAACGCGCTCTCGGAGGCGCTCGTCCACTTCCAGCAGGCGGTGACGCTCGATCCGAAGTTCGTCGAGGCGCGCATGAACGTCGGCCTCACCACGCTCGGCTTCCGCAAGTACGACACCGCGAAGGAGCAGTTCACCGAGGTGATCCGGCTCGCGCCCAAGACGTACGACGCGCACATCGGCCTCGGCGTCGCGCTGCGCGGCCTCAAGGACTTCGATGGCGCCGAGGCGAAGTACAACGACGCGCTGAAGCTCGATAGCCGTCGCGGCGAGGCCTATTACAACCTCGCGGTCCTCTACAAGGACTTCAAGGCGACCAAGCAGGAGCCCGAGCCTTCGATCCCGACCTATAACAAGGCGAAGGAGTACTTCCGCCAGTTCACGGACAAGGGTGGCGACGCGGCCGACATCAAGGAGGCCAAGGAGCAGATGGTCCTGATCGACAAGACCGTGGCCCAGACCCAGAAGTTCATCCAGGCGATGAAGAACGCCCCCCAGCAGCCGCCGGCCCCCAAGAAGTAGCCGGCTAACTGTGTGGAATTGCTCGGCGAGGTCTCCGCAACCAAGTCGAAGTGATCTGTGTCTGGCGAATGCGGATCTTTTTGGAAAGAATTCGGAACCAAGAACCAAACCCGCTGTCAGAGGCTCCGTGCTCGGAACCTTCTCCAGCGGGGCGACTCATACGAGGAAGTCCATGAAGAAGCTCACCGTGCTAGTCGTGCTGTTGTTCGCAGGCGTCGCCGTCGCTCAGCCCAAGAACCCTCCGAAGCCGGCTCCGGCTGCGGGTGGTCAGGGTGGCGGCAAGGTCAAGGTCTACGACTTCTCGGGTGACACCATCGAAGGTGACCTGATCAAGCCGGAGGGCTCGACCGTCGACGCTCGCGACTTCGCGAAGCACAACTCGTTGATCACGATCCGCAAGGACTTCATCAAAGAAATCGTCAAGTCGGCCGAGGACCTCTAGAGAAGGCGCGCCTCGGCGCGTCTGTCTCTATCGTCGGCCAAGTTGCAGAAGTAGCTCCCTCACACGGAGAACCCCATGGCCGGCGCAAAAGTACCTCTCACATTCCGCATCTTCAAAGGTGACCAGCTGCTCCGCGAGGAGCGGCTCAGCCTGAGCGTGATCAAGCTCGGCAAGGTCCCTTCGGCTCACCTCAAGCTCGACGACGAGACGGTGAGTCGCATGCACGCGATCATCGAGGTCAACGGCCCCGGCGATGTCAGCATCATCGACCTCGGCTCGACGAAGGGCACCTTCGTCAACGGCCAGAAGGTCAACAAGGCGAAGCTGCAGTCCGGCGACACCATCGTGGTCGGCGAGACCCGCATCGAGCTCGCGATCGGTGTCTCCGAAGAGGAAGACATCACCCGCGTCAACCAGGGTGCGGCTCCACCGGCACCGGCACCGGCTGCGGCCGCGCCGATGAACCAGACGATGACGGCCCCGCCGCCGCCGCCCGCGCGGCCGCCGGCGTTCTCGTCGCAGCCGCCTCCGGCCGCCGCGGTGACGGCGCCGCCTTCGAGCGGTACCGGCC
>JAEYYY010000722.1 GCA_023430775.1 Pseudomonadota bacterium | reverse complement strand
CAGCGGCGTCGCGGCGGCGGCGGCGAGGGGCTTGACCACCAGCTCCGACTCGCGCGCGATCGCCTTCTGCCCGGCCGCGGCACGCGCCTCGAGCTGGCTGGTCGTCAGGTCCGCGATCGCGGTGTTCGAGAACCAGGTCGCGATACCGACCGCGGCCGCGACGACGAACGAGGTCGCGAGGATCAGCTTGACCGAGATCGGAATCCCGGCGCGCCTGGGACGAGCCTCAGCCACTTCTACAATGGTAGAGCCCGCGGCCGGATCAGCGCAATCCAGCTACTTGGAGTTTCGGCCACTCTCGACGGCGCGCTGGACTGCCACCGCGAACAAGGCTTCGAGGGGATCGGCCACCGCGTCCCCTTCGACCAGCCGGAGCGCCCGGGCGATCGCCTCGAGCGTCGACACCCGGTCGGGGCTCGGCGCCTCGCGCATCCGGGCGGGCAGCGGCCCGGTCTCCGGCAGTCGCAGGATCGGGAGTCCGCGTAGCGCCGCGAGCTTGCGAAACATCCGCCGTGCCTGCGACCACGTCGCATCGAGGAAGATCAGCTGCTGCGGTGGTGGCCGGTCGAGCCTGGTCATCGGCTCGCCTTCCGGAAACACCAGCCAGGCACCGTCGGTCGGCGGCAGCTTCGCGAGGCCGCCGAAGCCACCGTGGTCGACGATCTCGCTGTTCGGGAGTGCGAGGTGGGCGAGCCGTCCCGAGTTCGAGGAGCGATGAATCTCGGTGTGATGGCGCACGATGACGACGTGCGTCCGGGTCTCCACGATGGGGATCTCGGCGCACAGACAGCGCTGCTGCAGACAGCGAGAACACGTCATGGCGTGCACGTGCTCGTCCACGTGCTCGTGCCACGTGCTCGTTCACGTACTCGCATGACACGGGATCTGTGACCTGCCTGGCCGTTGGGTCGACGCCCGATCAACCTGCGCCGGCACGAACCATCGCGCCGGCCATGCGGCGCGGTCCGCCCGAGCGTCGAGTCCGGGCCGATGAAGCCGGAGGGCACGGACTCGCGTGCGCTCCATCTCGTGCACGAGCACGTGCACGTGACACGAGCACGAGCACGAGCACGAATTACTGCAAGCGGCAGCAGCGGTAACCGACGTTCGGGAAGAAGAACGAGTCGTCGGCGAGCGTGAAGTTCAACCCGCATGTCAGGCCATCGACCTCGTTGTTCGACGCACCGCCGCGCAGCGGGTTCTGACCCGGCGCACGCTCGAGCGTCCACTCCTTGACGTTACCGCTCATGTCGAACGCGTCGTTCGCTCCCGGACCATTCGCGAAGCACTGCGCCTGATTTCCGGTCTTGAGGATCGCGTCCTGATCCGCACCGCCGGGCGTGGTGTCGAGCTCGTCACCGTTACAGGTCTGACCGTTCGGGATCTTCGGGTTCGTCTGGTACGCCCACGTCCGCTCGTCGAACGGCGGCGGCGTGGTGCCGGTCTGCCGCGTGATCGCGACGGCGTCGACGAACAGGCCGTCCTCCGACATGTACAGGCTGGCGATGAAGTTGCCCGCGGTGCCGCCGGTCGTGATGGTCGAGCTCTTGACCCACACCCAGATGTTCTGGGTGGTGACCGTCGCGGTGCCACCGTTCGCGGTGCCCGGTGCGGTGGCGTTGAGACCGAAGTGGATCGTATCGCCTGCGACCGATGGCGCCAGCACGCGCGCCCACACCACGTACTGCGTGTTGGCGAGCAAGCTGAACTGGTAGTCGAGGCGGGCGGAGTTCGCCGGCGCGTTCGCCAGCGACACCACCGTCCCGTTGTCGTTGCTGGTCCGCATCGCGGTGGTCCCCGAGAAGTCCTGTGGATTGGTCGGCAACAGCTCGGTCCAGGCGTCGTTGCCGCCGGTGGCCGAACCCTGGGTGCGCGCGAAGAAGTACTCGGCCTCCACATAGGCGAAGCCGGTCGCCGCCGGTCCTGCGATCGGGAACGCCGGCTTCGGATCGCACATCTTCTGCCACTCGGACTCGCTGCACAGGCGCGCGCCGATCGACGCGCACGCGGCCTCGGCCTGCGGATGGGTGATGTTCGTCCACGGCTGCACGCCCTGCTTGCTGCAGGCGAACGCCTGATCGATGCCGACACCGGTCGCCGTCGCATCGGGGCGCGAGGCCTCCCACTTCATGATCTCGATCGCCGGCGACGTGTTCGGGATGACGACCCAGTCCTGACCCGCGAGGTCGCCGCTCTCGGCGCCCTCGTCGACCTTGCCATCGCAGTCGTTATCGAGCGAGTCGCAGGTCTCGAACGCCGAGGGGCTCGGCTGGCCCGGGTTCTCGGAGATGTCGCAGAACGGTGCCGCGTTCGGCTGGCCGGGCACGCACTTGAAGTGACCGCTGCCCTGGCAGACGCCCTGCTTGGTGGTGTCGACGCACTCGTCGCCGAGGTTGAGCTCGCCCTCGTCGATCAGGCCGTCGCAGTCGTTGTCGATGCCGTCGCAGCGCGATTCCTGAACGACGACGTTGTTGTTGTTATCGAGCTCGACGTCGGCGCTGTAGTCGCAGACGAAGCCGTCGGCACCGGCGCACGCCGCAGTGGCGCCCTGACAGGCGCCCTTGGTGAGGCAGAAGTTCGGCGGCGGCGGCAGGTTGCTCTCGTTCGTCGCCGGATTGCAGTCGTCGTCGATGCCGTTGCAGGTCTCGATGCTGCTGGTGATCGTGCACGGGCCGAACTCGCAGCCGTCGGAATCGAGACCGTTGTTGTCGTGGAAGCCGGTCTGACACGCGAGCACGACGCACGTGCCGGGCAGCGCGGGCGGTGCCAGGCCGCTCGGCTGGCAGCCCTCGATCGCGTTGTTCAGGTTGCAGACGTTGCCGCACGCGCCGCAGTTGGACGGGTCCGTGGTCAGGCTGAAGTCCTCGTCCTTCTCGCCGTCGCAGTCGTTATCCGCGGTGTCGCAGACCTCGAAGCTGGGCCCGATGGCGCCGGTGCAGCGGATGCCGCCGGCGCCGTCGCACGTCGCCGTGCCCTGGCTGCACAGACCCTCGTTCGGATCGCCGGTCGGCGCCCCGCCGCAGAAGGAGTGGGCCGCGCCGCATAGCGCCTGCGGCGTGACGTCCTCGTCGAAGTCGCCGTCGCAGTCGTTGTCCTTCGCATCGCACAGCTCGGCGGTGCCGAACGGCGCGGTGATGCCACCGACCGGGCAATCGACCGCGTTGACGGTGCCGCAATCGAGGCCGCAGGTCACCGTGTGCGAGACCAGATCGCAGTGCAGCCGGCCGGCGACGCACTCGCCCTGATCGGTGCCGCACTTCGCGCCACCACCCGGATCGCCGTTGTCGGCGACGCCGTTGCAGTCGTTGTCGAGGCCGTCGCACTGCTCGGCGCTCGGCGTCTTCGAGCAAGTGATCGCGCCGTTCACGCACTGCTTCTTGCCGCCGGCGCACTCACCCATCTGGTTCGCGCAGTCGTCACCGACCTCGGGCAGCACGCCCTCGTCGACGACGGTGTCGCAATCGTTGTCCTTGCCGTCGCAGACCTCGTCGCCGGTCGGCACGCACGCGCTGGCGTCGTTGCCGTCGGTGAGCGGACCGTCGAGACCACCGTCGCCGGCATCACCGTCGGTGACGCCACCGTCCTCGACGTTGCCGCAGTTCTCGATGCAGTACTCCTTGACGTCGCACGACGTGGTCGCGACCGAGATCAGCGCGAGCAGCGCGAGGCTGATCGCTCTCATCAGCGCACCGCCTTCTTGCGGCGAACGAACAGCAGCGCAGCTCCGAGCAGCAGCAGGCCGGCGCCACCGCCGCCGGTGCTACAGCCACCGCCGCCACCGGCGGTGACCTGGACCTCGATGCCACCGTCGGGACCGAGGTCTGCCGGATCGAAGCAGGTGCCGCCGCGGCAGATCTGATCCGGCTCGGGGCATGCCGTGCCGACACATAGATCGTTCTCGCAGGTGCCACCGTTGTTGTTCGGGTTGCAGTACTGACCCTGCGGACAGTTGATCGAGCCGCAACCATCGGGCACGCACTCGCCGGTGTTGTCGTTGCACGCCTGACCGAACGGACACGGCGCGTCGCACGGATCGTCCTCGCAGACGCCGAGGCGGCAGCGCTGGCCCGTGGGGCACTCGACGTCCGCGCAGCTGAGCACGCAGTTGCCGCCGGCGCAGTACTGACCGTTCGGGCACGTCACGTCCTGGCACAGGTTCGTGACGCAGACGCCGGCGATGCAGTTCTGGTTGTCGGCGCAGCGATCCGGGAACGTGGTGCAGTCGTCGGGCTTGCACTCGCCGGTCTCCGGGATGCAGACGAGCGGCGCGCAGTTCGCGACCGAGCAGGCATCCACGCAGGTGCCCTGATTGCCCTCGGGGTTGACCTGGCAGACCTGCTTCGCACCACCGACCGGCGGGCAGGTGACGCCGAAGCACGGATCGGCGATGCAGAACTTCTCGCAGCAGCAGTTCGTGCCCGTGCAGTTCGGGCTCGCGTCGCAACCCGCGTTCGGGTTGCAGCCGACCGTCTCCTGCTTGCAGAACTTGCCGAGCGGGCACGGGAACTCGCTGTCGGCGCACGGGAACGCGCACTGGCAGAACTCGGTGCAGCTCGAGCCGGCCGCACACAGGTTGCCTTCGTCGATCTCACCGTTGCAGTTGTTGTCCTGGCAATCGCAGCTCTCCTGCGAGATCGCATCGCCCTGGCACGCGACCGCGCCGTTGATGCAGCTCTCGGTGCCCTCGCAGACGAACGCGTCGGTGCACTCGCAGCGGCAGCAGCAGTTGTTACCGGTGCAGTTCGGCGACGGATCGCACTTCGCCGGCCGCGGATCGCAGGTCGACGGGAAGCCCGGCTTCGGCGTCGCGTCGCTGCACGCGAAGTCCTCGTCGGTCTGGTTGTCGCAGTCGTCGTCGATGCCGTTGCAGTTGTTGTCGGTACCGGTCGGGACGCTGTCACAGGTCAGCGTCGGCACGCCGTTCACCAGCTCGCACTTGGTCTGGCCGAGACCGCAATCGCTCGAGCAATCCGCCGGCACGAAACCCTCGTCGATCTCGTTATCGCAGTCGTCGTCCTGGCCGTTGCAGTTGTCGTCGAGACACGGCGTCTGGCCGTTGCACGGCTTGACCTCGAACTGGCACGCACCGAACGAGTTCGGCGGCCCGACGTTCGCGGGGCAGATCTTGACGCCCGGCCGACAGATGTTCTCGGGCCTCGGGTTGTTGCTCGGGTGACCCGGGTTGTTGCGCGGGTCATCGATCGGGAAGTTCTCGGGCGGCAGCGGCGGCAGCGTCGAGCACTCCTCCTGGAAGCCGTCGCGCACGCCGTCGCAGTTCTCGTCGAGGCCGTTGCAGATCTCGGTGCCTGGCTGCGGCGCGTTGCAGCCGATGAAGTTGCCGTTGCTGCAGAACTCGGTGCCCTGGCAGGTGCCGGTGCCGCACGGACGGGTGATGCCCTCGTCGGTCCGGCCGTCGCAGTCGTCGTCGGCGGCGTTGCACTGCTCGGCCTGCGGCGAGCACGTGCAGTTCGCGAGCCCCTCGTCGGTCTTGCCGTCGCAGTCGTCGTCGAGGTTGTTGCAGACCTCGTTGCTACCGCTGCCACCGTTGGCCGCGTTGCACACGAGGCCGGTGCCGTCGGTCTTGCAGACCAGGAAGCCATCGCGCTTGCAGACGCCGAGCTTGCCGTTGGTGCACGCGTTGCCCTTGTCCGGCTCGAAGTCCTCGTCGGTCTCGCCGTCGCAGTCGTCGTCGAGGTTGTTGCAGCTCTCGGTCTTGATCGCGTCGTCGAGGATCGAGCTGATCGCGAGCTGCAGGCCCGCCTCGTTCGACGCGTAGAAACCTTCATTGCCGGGCAGATTCGCTGCTCCACCCGCATGCGCGATCGCCTCGATCTGCGCGTTGCCCGGCGCGATGCCGAAGCCGATCGGCTTGGTCTCGATGCGGTAGCGCTTGAGGCCGCCATCGACGGTGAGGTCGGTGCGCAACAGCGAGTCGGCCGCCGCGGTGGTGTTCGAGAATGGACTGCAACTCTCCTCACCATCAGTGAGAAGGATCGTGATCATCGGACGGCACTGCTCGGCGCAACAGCAGTTGGCGCCGGTGCAATTCGCGGCCGAGTTGCACCCGCCGGGCTGGCCGGGAGGTGTCGGGTTGCAGGTCAGGCCCTTACCGGGCTGAGGGAGGAACGCCAGGTTGACCGGCGCGTCGTTGACGATCGGACTGAAGCCGGGTGCGTTGCTCGGCCAGATCGTTGTCGTCCCGTCGCTGGCCAGCACCTGACCGAGCCAGTACAGCTTCGCGCCATTGAGCACCGCGGCGAGCGGCGTGAAGGTGAACTGGCTTGCACCCCAGATCTCATTCGCATTCGTCGGCGCCGTTCCGGGACTGGGCATCGAACACGTAGCGCACGTACCGTCAGTCAGATCGGACGCCTGCTGGTTGTTCCCATCCACGAGAGCCGTGAGCATCTCGAGTTCACGATCAGACGTAGTGCATGCACCGAACGTGCACAAGCCGCCAACGCAGGTCCCGCCACCGCCACCGTTCTGAACGCAGTCGTTGTTGTTGTTGCAAGTTCGGGTCGTGCAGTCGTCGCCTCGACATTGGAAATTGCACGATTCGTCAACGGCGCAGTTAGCGTTGCTGGTACACGATACTCCGGTGCTGCTTCCGTTCTTCGTGCAGAAGCCATTGGGTTGTTGGCAGTTCCCACAGTAGACGCCTTGGGTCGAGCACTCATCACCGCCGCTCGGTGTTGGGAAACCTGGCGTAGGATTGCCGTTTGCGTCCAGGTTGCCATCGCACGTGGTGGTGAACGTTCCGTTGGTGGTCTCGCGGAAGCGACCGAGCGCGAACACCATGTCGCCGTACGAGTTGACGATGCGATTGATCGCGCACGTCGCGTGATTGAGGCGCGTATCGCGTCCACCGCAACTAGGAGGACCAGAGTTGGTGGGTGCTCGCATCGACCCCGACGTGTCCAGGATCAGCACGACGAAAGGTTTCAGCGGTTCGCCGGCCGTTGCTGGCCGCGCGAGTAAGGTTACAAGCGCAGCTAACCCCACCCACGAGAGGTGTTTCCCCATAGCGGGCCATTATATGCAGACGTAATCATGGAAGTTGTCTTCCACGCCGACTCAACGACGATCTCCGCGATTTTTTGCCTGTGGGGTAGCGGCCCAGCCTTTTCTAGGGCTTTGGTCGGCAGCAACGGAACCCGACGTTCGGGAAGAAGAAATCGTCATCCGCGATACTGAAGTTAATCTGACACGTCGCACCTGTGACCTCGTTGTTCGAGGCACCACCACGCAGCGGATTGATGTTGTCGGCACGCTGAGCGGTCCACTCCTTGACGTTCCCGGTCATGTCGAACGCGTCGTTGTCGCCGGTCTGGTTAGCGAAGCACAGAGGACGCGAACTGGTAGCCAAGATCTCGTCCTGGTCGGCGCCACCGGGCGTGGTATCGAACGCGTCCGTGTTGCACGTCGTAGGCTGCTCCGTGCGCGGGTTGGTCGAGAAGGCCCACGCGTTGTCGAACGCAGGCGCGGTAGTGTTCTGCCGGCTGATCGCGATGGTATCCACCATGGTTCCGTCATCGCGGGTGTACAGGCTGAGCGTGTATGTGCC
>JAEYYY010000710.1 GCA_023430775.1 Pseudomonadota bacterium | reverse complement strand
GCGGCGTCCATCTCCGCGATCGGCGCGAACACCGACACCATCGCGGTGTTGATCCAGGTATCGATGCGCCCCCACCGCTCGACGATATACGCCGCGGCAGCATCCACAGCCTCGGCATCGGCGCCGTCGAGCCGCAGCACCAGGGCCTGGCCGCCGGCGCGCTCGATCTCGCGGCGGGCGCCATCGAGGCCCTCGAGCCCGCGTGCGATCAGGGCGACGCGAGCACCGCGCTCGCCGAATCGCCTCGCGATCGCGCGACCGACACCGCTCGACGCGCCGGTCACCACGATCACCGGGGCATCATCGCGAGTGGCGGCGCGTGCGCCGGGCTCTCGTCGCACGGTGACGGTTCTGGCCAGCATGTCGACTCAGCGCGAGATCGGGGCGACGTGCTCGCCGGCCGGACGGTTCGAGAGTGAGCTCGGCGCATCGGCATGCGCGCCTTCGTCGACGCCGATCGCGAGCCGATCGACCAGCTCGCCACCGAGCCAGCCGGTGATCAGCGCTCCCGCGACCGCGGCGCCGGACAGCACGAACGCGGCGACCGACGGCACCAGGTCGTCGTAGCGAAGCACCCAGCTGATCGCGAACAGGCCGACCACGACGACATTGCCGAGGCCGTGGATCGCGCCGATCCGCTTGGCGCGCGTCCCGCTCGGAATCGCGAGGAAGTCGATCAGGCCGAAGATCGCCGCGGTCAGACCGCCGACGATACCGCTCGCGATCATCCAGAAGCTGATGTCCGCGAACCGGGGGTTGTCCGTGGCCAGATAGACGATGTCGAACACGAACGACGTCGCCAGCAGGCCGAGCGGAAACACGATCAACATCTGGTGAATCGAATGCCCGAAGAGTCTCGCTTTGCTTCGCATGGGAAATCTCCGACCACACGAGAGAGCAAGACTTGTTCCGTCCGGCGTCGACCTTGCACGGTCCTAAGGTCATGGCCACGCACGCGACCCTGGCGACAGCGCCGCACGTCGTGGCGACGGCGCAACCGAAGATCCACGACTACGGGATCATCGGAGATTGTCGCTCGGCGGCGCTGATCTCGCGCGACGGCTCGCTCGACTGGTTGTGCTGGCCGCGCTTCGACAGCCCGCCGATGTTCGCGCGCCTCGTCGATCTCGATGCCGGTCACTGGAGCATCCGGCCGACGTCGCCGGCGCAGATCTCGCGCGCGTACGTCGACGGCACCAACGCGCTCGCGACTCGTTTCGAGACGGCGACCGGCAGCTGCACGCTGATCGACGTGATGACCGTCGCGTCGGAGGAGACCAAGCACCACGAGCTGGTGCCCGATCACGAGGTGCTGCGGCACCTGCGCTGCGACCGCGGCGAGGTCGAGCTCGAGATCGTCGTCGCCCCGCGCCCCGATTTCGGCCGCGCCCGCGTCCACGCCGAGCAGCACCGCCGGCTCGGCATCCGGTGGCAGATCGGATCGCAGCTGCTCGCGCTGCGCGCCGACGTGCCGCTCGCGATCGACGACCGCGGCGACGTGCACGCCGTCGTCCGGTTGCGCGCGGGAGACACCGCTTCGCTGTCGCTGACGTTCGACCAGGGCCCTGCCCTGCTCGCTCCCCTCGGCGATGCGGCGCTCGAGCGTATCGATCGCTCGCTCGCGTGGTGGCGGTCGTGGAGCAGTCGCGCGCGCTACCACGGACCGTGGCGCGCCGAGGTGGTGCGCAGCGCGCTCGCGGTGAAGCTGATGGCGTTCGCGCCGTCGGGGGCGATCATCGCGGCGCCGACGACCTCGCTGCCGGAGGCACCGGGCGGCACGCACAACTGGGACTACCGGTTCTGCTGGTTGCGCGATGCCGCGTTCACGTCGCGCGCGCTGCTCCAGCTCGGCTACGTCGACGAGTGTGCGGCGTTCTGCGGCTGGCTGCTGCACGCGACGCGGCTGACGCACCCCGAGCTGCGCGTGCTCTACGATGTCTACGGCAAGCCGCCGCCGCGCGAGCGCACCGTCGAGGCCACCGGGTATCGCGGCGCGACACCGGTGCGCGTCGGCAACGCGGCCTTCGCCCAGCTGCAGCTCGATTGTTATGGCGAGGTGATCGACGCCGTGTCGCAGCTCGCGCATGTCGTCGGCGACCTCGACGGCTCGACGCAGCAGATGTTGCGCGACTACGGCGATCACGTGTGTCGCCACTGGCGACTCCCCGACCACGGCATCTGGGAACCGCGCGGCAAACCCGAGCCGCGCACGCACTCGCGTCTGCTGTGCTGGGTCGCGCTCGATCGCCTGCTCAAGCTGGCGGAGCACGGCCTCCTCGACAAGGTCGACACCGATCGATTCGCGGCCGAGCGCGCCGCGATCCGCGCCGACATCGAACAGCGCATGTTCGATCGCGAGCTCGGCTGTTACACGGCCGCGATCGGCAATCGCGATCTCGACGCCGGGGTGTTGCTGATGACCTGGTACGGCTTTCACGACGGCCACGATCCGCGGATGCGCGCGACCTACGACGCGATCCAGCACCGCCTCGGCGCCGGGCGCGGTTTGCTCTATCGCTACGATCAGAGCCGAGCCAAGCGCGAGGGCGCGTTCTGGATCTGTAGCTTCTGGGCGGTCGAGCACCTGGCGAAGGGCGGCGGCTCGCTCGCGAGCGCGACCGGGGCGATGCGCGACGCGTGCGCGTACGCCAGCGACCTCGGCCTGATGGCGGAGGAGATCGATCCGCGGACCGGTGACGCGCTCGGCAACTTCCCGCAGGCGTACACCCACGTCGGGTTGATCAGCGCCGCGCTGTCGATCGAGGAGCGCACCACGCGCTTCGAGCACGGGAGGGTGTGGGAGTGAACGTCGCGAGCTGGCTGGTCTGGGGCTTCGCGGCGACGGTCGTGCTGACGACGCTGATCGCCGGCAGCCAGGGTCTCGGCATGACGCGGATGAACCTGCCCTACCTGCTCGGCACCATGGTGACGCCGGACCGCGATCGCGCGAAGCCACTCGGCGTGGTCATCCACCTGTTCAATGGCTGGGTGTTCTCGGCGGTGTACGTCGCGATGTTTCACCTCTGGGGCGGCCCGGCGCTGTGGAAGGGCGCGGCGATCGGCTTCGTGCACGCCGCCTTCGTGCTGGTCGCCGCGATGCCGGCGCTACCGGGGCTGCACCCGCGCATGGCGAGCGAGAGTCGCGGCCCGACGGCGGCGCGCCAGATCGAACCGCCGGGCTTCCTCGCGCTCCACTACGGGATCCAGACGCCGATCTCGATCGTCGTCGGTCACCTGGTGTTCGGGCTGATCCTCGGTGGCTTCTACCGGCCGTGACGCCGGCGCCGCTCGATCACGAACGTGACGATCGGCATCACCAGCACCGCGGGCAGCACGTAGAACGCCGGCTCGTCGAGCTCGATGCCGCGCGGCCGATAGACGCCGCCGCGCAGCAGCGCCGTGCCGAGGTACACGATCACGATCGCCCAGCCGCAGCGCGCCCACAGCTTCAGATCGATCGGTAGCGACTCGGTGGACGCCGTCACCGTGGTGCCTTCGCGGGCGAGCACGCCGCGCCACTTGTCGACATCCCAGATCACGAGACCGACCGTGCCCAGCCACATCAGGGTCGCCACGGTCGCGGTCGGATAGACGCCGGTGCTCCAGCAGAACACCGTGATCGCCGACAGGATCGGCAGCGCGACGAACGCACCGAGTGTCGCGAACCGCTGGGTGCAGAGCAGCACCGCGGCGACGAGCTGCATGACGCCGACGAACGTGTAGAACGCGCCGGTGGCGTGGAAGGCGTGGAGGAAGTCGTGAAACCGGCCGTGGTTCGCCGGATCGGTGAACGGTTGATCGAGCACCTTCTTGAGGGCTGCGGGGACGAACGCGAACCCGATCAGGAACCGCAGGTTGACGACCGCGACGTTGATCCAGCGAACGCGGCGCGCGCGGTGGACGAGGTCGAGGATCACGCCCCGATCTACCGCATGACCATGCCCGTCGTCTCGAACCCGCACTGCGTGACAGGGCCGCACGCTGCCGTGCGACGTTCAGTATCAAGGGACGCGGCGTTAGCGCGCTGCACACCGTTTGCAGGAAACCAGGAGATGCACCGTAGTTGCCGTATCCTGGTAGTCGACGACAACAGTGACGCGGCGGACATGCTCGCGATCTTGCTCGAGCAGCTCGGACACACGATCTCGGTCGCCCACGACGGCGACGAGGCGCTGAAGTTGATCGGCGACCACGCGCCGGACCTCGCGGTCCTCGACATCGGCCTTCCCGGCATGGATGGTTACGAGCTGGCCCGCCGGCTGCGCGCCAACCCCTCGACGCGCGACACCCGGCTGATCGCCCTCTCCGGCTACGGCCAGACGTCCGACAAGGAGCAGTCCAAGCGCGCCGGTTTCGATGCTCACCTGGTGAAGCCGATCGCCTTCAACGATCTCCAGCAGGTGATCGAACAGCTGGCGTCGCCGGGATCGGCCGCCATCACCAACTAGCTGGCGACACGGGCGTTTGGGCGCGCTGTGGCGGTCAGGCTCGGCTGGCACTCGCGGTCAATTGAATTGCCCGGCAGGCGCCGCGTCAGCGTTTGTCCTACGCGGCTGCCGCACGCGCCCGGTATCGGGTAGCTTGTGCCCCGATGCGCTGCTGGATCTGTTCCCTGGCCCTCGCGTTGATCGGTTGCGGCGGCAAGCCTGCCCCGCGCGAGACGCCACCCTCCGACCACGCTCACCACGGCGACCACGCGAAGCACGACCACGCGAAGCACGGCAGCCACGACCACCGCGACGGCATGCCGCACCGGTTCGACAACGCCGAGCAATGGGCGAAGGTCTTCGACGACCCGACGCGCGATGCCTGGCAGCAGCCCGACAAGGTGATCGCCGCCCTCGAGCTGGCGCCCGGCATGACCGTCGCCGACGTCGGCGCCGGCCCCGGCTACTTCTCGGTGCGGATCGCCAAGCAGCTCGCCGGCGGTCACGTCATCGCGACCGACATCGAGCCCGACATGGTGCGCTACCTGAGCGAGCGCGCGACGCGCGAGAACTGGAAGAACCTCAAGGCGCAGGTCACGCCGCCCGATGATCCGCAGCTCCCCGCGGGCGCGGTCGATCGCATCCTCGTCGTCGATGTCTGGCATCACCTCGGCGATCGCGGCCCCTATGCGAAGAAGCTCGCGAGCGCGCTCAAGCCGGGCGGCTTCGTGGCCGTTGTCGACTTCAAGCTCGACGCCACGCAGGGACCGCCGAAGGAGCACCGGCTCGCCCCCGAAGCGATCATCGCGGATCTCGCGGCGGCCGGGCTGTCCGCAGCGGTGTCACCGACGGCGCTGCCCGAGCAGTACATCGTGATCGCGAGGCGCTAGCTCGCGATCTGCTTCGCGTACGTCGCGGGGGCGATGTTGCCGCCGCAGGCGATCACGCCGACGCGCTTGCCCTCGAGCCGCGCGCGCAAGGGTCCGAGGAGGGCGGCCGTCGCTGCGGCCCCCGCGGGCTCGACGGCGAGCTTGGCCGCGGTCATCAGGAACCGCATGCCGTCGCGCAGCGCATCGTCGTCCACCAGGACGAGCTCGTCGACGAACCGGCGACACAGCGCGAAGCTGTACGGCATCGCGAACGGCGCGCCGAGCGAATCGGCGATCGTGCGCACCGCATCGATCGATTGCGGCGAGCCGGCGGCAAAGCTCTTGTGCATGGTGTCCGCGCCCGTCGGCTCGACGCCGAACACCAGGCACTTCGGCTGCAGCAGCTTGACCGCGGTGGCGATGCCGGCGCACAGGCCACCGCCGCCGATCGGGATGATCACGGCATCGAGATCCGGCGCCTGCGTGCACCACTCGAGCCCGACGGTGGCGGTCCCGAGCGCGGTGCCCGGACCTTCGAACGGATGGACCAGCGCGCGACCGGCGGTGCGCTCGATCTCGCCGACGCGCGCGACGCACTGGTGGATCGTCTCCATCAGCTCCACGGTGGCGCCGAGATCGCGGCAGGCCTGGATGCGCGCCGGATCGGCGTGGTTCGGCATCACCACGACCGCAGTGGAACCGAGCACGCGCGCGGCGTAGGCCGTGGCCATCGCGTGGTTGCCGGCGGAGAGCGTGACCACGCCGCGTGCGAGCTGCTCCGGTGACAGGCTCATCATCACGGTGAGCGCGCCGCGCGGCTTGAAGCTGCCGGTGCGCTGGAACAGCTCCTCCTTGACGATCACCTCGGTGGTGCCGAGGCGCTGCTCGACGGCGAGCCCCTCGAGCCGGCGCACCGGCGTCTCGATCACGCGATCACCGAGGCGAGCACGCGCGGCGCGAATTTCGTCGAGGGTTGGCGGAGTCACGGTCGCACCGTACCGCGATCAGGCTCGGGTCACGGCGAGACCCCGAGCTTTCGCGCCTTCGCGGCGCGGCGCCGCGACAGCTCGACGCCGATCGCATCCAGCCCCGCGGCGTTGGCGACGGCCAGCACGCTGCCCATCCCGCAGAACGGATCGACCACCGCGCGGGCACCGAGCGAGGCGACGAACGCGACGGCCGCCTCGCAGGCTCGCGTTCCCATCGCGCGCGACCACGTCATGTCGCCGAGCGACCCGATGACGTCGGGCGTCGAGCTCCCCGGCGCCAACCGGGCCTCGCGACTGACACACAACATGTGGGCATAGGCCGGGCGGCCGAACGTGGTGGTGTCGGGCGCGACGCGGCAGATGATCTTGTGCCACAGCAGATGCGAGCCGGCGGCGTCGGCGCCGCTGTGCACGAGGTGGCCCTTGTCGATCCAGCGGCCGTCGTGCTTGACGTCCGTCTGGTAGAAGATCGCGACCGCGTGATCGGCGACTGCGCGGCACGCGAGCGCGACCGTGTCGACGAACCAGCGTTGCCACGCGGCGACGCCGAGATTCGGCAGCTCGCTGTGATCCGGCAACGACGTGATGATCGCGTGGTCCGCCGGTAACGGCGCCGCCAGGAACGCGAGGCCGTCGCCGTGATGGACGGTCCGTGCCGGCATCGCGGCGCACGCTAGCACGCGTTCGCGAACGTTCGCGCTGCGTGCGCGCACTCCGCGCGGCCGCCCAACTAGCAGACCTTGCAGGGCATCTCCGGGCACGCCGGGTGCTCGATGGACCACCCATGACGCTCGACCCCGAGATCCTCCGCAACAGCTTCGACCTCATCATCGACCGCCGCCCGGACCTGACGCTCCGGTTCTACGAGATCCTGTTCGAGCGCTACCCGCAGCTGGCGCCGCTGTTCCGCCGCGATCGCAAGGCGCAATCGAAGATGCTCGCGCAGGCGCTGTCCGCCGTGCTCGAGCACCTCGAGGACGCGCCGTGGCTACAGTCGACGCTCGGTGCGCTCGGCGCCAAGCACGTCGAGTACGGCGTCACCGATCAGATGTACGACTTCGTCGGCGATGCCTTGCTCGCGACGCTCGCCGAGGTCGCCGCGGAGGCGTGGACGCCCGAGGTCGCGAATCAATGGGTGAAGGCGTACACCGCGATCACCGGCATGATGCAGGCGGGGGCCGCGGCCGCGACGCTCGCCAGCAGGAGTCAGCCGACGATCGCGGTCATCAGCGAGGCATAGGCATCGCGCCACGCTCGCTCGGCTTCGGGCGACCACGCATCGCCGCACGCCTCGGCCAGCGTCGCGACCAGGGCCTCGCCGACCCACGGATACATCTCGCGCGTCACGCCGTAGCGGATGTGGTTCGCCGCGAGCGTGCCGAGCTCGCGATCGAGCCACGCGGGATCGTCGATGTGATCGACGAGCGCGGTCAGCTTCTGGGCGAACATCTTGTTCTGCGCGCCCGGCGAGCTGCGATGGAACAGCTTGCGAACCTCGGGATGCGCGGCGAACAGCCGCTCGTAGAACCGCGTCGGGAACGTGTCGTCGCGCGAGAGCGTGATCTCGAGGGTGTCGCGAAGGATCGCGGTCATGATTGGTCTCCTTCGGTGGCCACCGACAGGCCGTGCTTCTTGAGCAGGCGGAGCAGCACGTAGCGGTTCTTGAGGCCGAGTGCCTTCGCCGTCCGGGTCGGGCTGCGATCGTTGTCGGCGAGCGCCTTCGCGAGGGTCTCCCGATCGAGCTCGCCGGCATCGATCAGCTCGGATTCCGCCGACTCGCCGAGCTCGCGTTCGACATCCGGGGTCATGCCGATGTAGTCGGCGTCGGCGGTGCCGAGCGCGAGCCACACCAGCCGCTCGAGCTCGCGAACGTGATGGGTGAAGGGATGGCGCAACAGCCGGATCACCAGATCCGGGGCGAGCCGCGGCTCGGCGACCTCGCCGTTGCGGCGCTCGAAGAACCGCGTCGCGATCTGCGGATTGTCGCGAGCGGCGCGGCGGAGGATCGCGGACAGCAGCAGCGGCAGGTCGTCGCGGCGCTCGGGCAAGCCGGGTAGCGTGATGCGATGGGTGAAGCGCGCGAGGAAGTCGTGCTTGAGGAGCTCGGGCGCGCGGTTGGTGGCGGCCACCAGCCGCACCGATGACTTGCGGGCCTGGGCCTCGCCGAGGCGGTGGTACTCGCCGTCGTTGTCGAGCACGCGCAGCAGGTGGACCTGGCTGCGCTCCGGGAGATCGCCGATCTCGTCGAGGAACAGCGTCGCGCCGTCGGCCTCGCCGATCAGGCCCGGCCGCTCCGGCATGCCCGGGTTGGGATAGTTCTTGACGTTGCCGAACAGCTCGGCATCGATCAGCGCCTCCGGCATGGTCGCCGCGTTGCGGGCGATGAAGCGGCGGTCTCGACGCGATGACATGCCGTGCACCGCGCGCGCGGCGAGCTCCTTGCCGGCACCGCTGTCGCCGAGGATCAGCACGTGATGCGAGGTGGCCGCGGCGAACGCGATCGACGCCCGCAACCGCCAGGCGACCTCGGACTCGCCGATCATGCCGAACGGATCCGGTGCGCCATAGGGAAAGTCGAGCGGCGCGGTCAGCGCGGGCAGCGGCGGTCGGCTGGTGACGAGAAACACGACCGCGTTGTGGATCTCGACGACGTCGCCGACCTGCGCGATCGCCTCGGTCACCGGCTTGCCGCCGACGCGGACGCGCGCGGGACCGATCGATCGAACGTGGACCGCATCCTCGCCGCGCGGCTCGACGACCAGCTGCTGGCGGCCGATCCGCGCGCTGGTGATCGGCGGGCGCGCGATCGAGCTGCCGGGGCTGATCCGATGGAGCGCGCCGCGGGGAGCCGGATCTTCGGCGAGGGCGCCGCCGCGACCGACCGCGGTCGGCCGCGCGATGGGCAGGACCTCGCCGAGCCGATCGGGCTCGTCGAGCGACCAGGCGAGGACCAGGTGCGGCACGCGCGAAGGAGCCGGACGGCGTGCTCGCTCCCAGGGCAGAGCTGCATCGATGACTTCGTCTACTTCCAAGACTCTGGACGTTACACCGAGATGAGGCCGTACTCACCATGTCTCTGCAGATCGGATGACAGGAGCCGGCGGCGATCTCCTACGCCTGAAATAACGCGTCGATCGCCGCGCAGGCGGCGCGCAAGCGGGCCTCGCGATCGCCGCTGATCACGAGGAAGCGACGGTCGCGGGCGGCGAGCTCCTCGAGGCAGCGCGCGTGAAACGCGGCGCGCTGCGCGGGCAGGTAACGCACCGGATCGGGCTCGAACGGCAACTCCGGCCCGGTGACGATCGTCAGGTCGTAGCGGCGCGCCGCGAGTGCGCTGACCGCGGGATCGACGGTACCGAACAGCGCCTCGCTCCACAGCTGGGTGACCAGCGCATCGGTGTCGGTGACGAGCAGCTTGTGGCAGCGCGTCGCGAGCACGTCCTCGGCGGCGAGCTGACCGGTGGCGATGATCGGCATGTCGGCCGCAACGGGTGAGCGATCGTGCAGCTCGAGATACGCCCGCGCGTACTCGGGCACGTGGACCGTCTGATAGTGGTCGGCGAGCTGCGCCGCGAGCGTCGACTTGCCGGTCGACTCGGCGCCGGCGATGCACACGCGCTTCGCGTAGTGGGCGCGCACGGGCGGCGGCAGGTACTGCCAGCTGCCGAATGGATCGGCGCGCACCGCGGTGCCGCTGATCGGCACGGCCGCGCGCGCCGGATCGACCGGCACGAAGCGCGCGCCATGATCTGCGGCGAGCCGCGCGCCGTACGCCTCCGACGCGAACACGCAGTCGATCGGCTCGGGCACGACGCGCCGGATGCTCGCCTTCCAGATCTCCCAGAACTGCGGGTGCTCCGATGGATCCTGCGGGTTGTCGTCGGTCAGGTGCACGACGTTCGCGCGCGGAAACAGCTCCCGCATCCAGCGCACCCGCAGCTCGCCGGGAATCGGCTCGCGTGCGAGCGTGCCGACGACGATCGTCAAGCGCTCGACGCAGCGCTGGGCAAACTCGATCAGGTGGACGTGCCCCGCGTGCGGCGGCAAGAACTTGCCGAGCACGAAGCCGTGCTTGCCGAGCGTCATCGGTCGCCCTCGAGCGCGCGGCGGACGTAGAGGTCGAGGAGTGCCGCGCTCGGTGGTGGGCACGGGCCGACCACGGCGTCGGTCCGCGAGGTGTCGAACTGAAAGCCGGTGGCCTGGAACACGTCGCAGGCGCGCGCGCGATCATAGGCGGCGCCGCCGCGGCAGAGGCCGAGGAGCGCGGCAGCCAGCTCGGGCGAGGTGTCGCCCGCCGCGGCCACCGTCGCGGGCCAGGCGTCGATGGCAACCTCGTCGAGAGCGATACCCGCACGGCGAAGCGCAGCGACGAGCTCTTCGAGCGTCGCCGATCGCGAGTTCGCGATGTGGAACGTCGGCCCGCGTGCCGCGGACGCGAACGCGCCGTCCGCGAGCTCGCGTGCAGCAGAGCCTTCACGAGCGACCTTGTCGCCCTCGTGGCCGCGTGCAGCACAGCCTTCACGAGCGATCTTGTCGCCGGCGTGCGCGGCGAGGGCGAATCCGTCGCCGACCCGCTCGCCGACGGCGCGCGCACGAGGCGCGCCCACGATCAAGGCGGCGAAGGCGCGACTCGCGTGATCGATCGGCGTGATGTCGACGCGCAGCTCGCGATCGAGCCGCGGTACCGCGCCCACGCGCGCGAGCCCGCGCAGAAACCAGGTCAGCCAGTCGCGTGGCGGTGCCCTGCCCGTTCGCGTGTCGCCGGTCAGCAGGCCGAAGCGATAGACGCTGGCGCCGGCCTCGCGCGCGAGCCACTCGGCCGCCCACTTCGATTGCGCGTAGCCGCCGTGCAGGCGTCCGGCGGTCTCGAGCGCGTCGCTCTCGCGCAGCACGCCGGGCGCGCGATCGCTGCCGACGAACACGCTCAGGGTCGAGGCATGGTGGACCTCGGCGCGGCCGGCCGCGGCGAGCTCGAGCACCCGCGCGGTCCCGTCGACGTTCGCGGCGCGCAGCGCGCGATATGGCTTCGCGAGGCTGACGTCTGCGGCGCAGTGGACGATCGCCGTCGCGGTCCGCGCGAGCTCCTCCCACAGCGCCTCGCCAACGCCGAGCCGGGGCGCCGTCACATCGCTCGCGATCACGCGCACGCGCGATGCCATCGCCGCGATCGCCCGCTCGCCGCCGACCACGCCGCGCAGCACGCCGATCAACTTCGTCGGCTCGCGGACGAGACACACGATCGGCCCGCTCGTCCGCGCGACCAGCTCGACGAGCACGTGCGCCCCGAGAAACCCGCTCGCCCCGGTCAACACGCTCGCGCCCACGTGCAGATCGGGGACAGGATCCGGGGTCGTGGCTACTCGAGCTCGTGGGCGTTCTGGCGCAAAACGTAAGATCGCCAGATCTTCGACCAGCGAAGCACAGCTTGGCGTGGGGTGTGGTGCGCCGTTGTCGATCGCTTGCGCGAGGCCCGCCAGCGTCGGATGTGCGTAGAGCTGCTCGGCGGTCATCGCCAGACCGGCGAGCTCGGCGAGCCCGACGTGCTCGATCACCGCGAGCGAATCACCGCCGAGCGCGAAGAAGTCATCGTCGCGCGACGGTGCGATGCCGAGCAAGCGCTCCCAGATCGCCGCGAGGCTGCGCTCGGTCGTGGTGACAAGCGGCTCGAGACCCGATCTGCCGGTTCGCGCCAGGACCTCCGCGATGCCGGCGGGCTGGAGATCCTGTCCCCGATCTGCAAGTGCTGGTGGGAGGGTCAGCTTGCCGGAGGCGGTGCGCGCGATCGAGGGGACGCGCACGAAGCGGCGCGGGACCAGGCGCGCGTCGAGGTGATGCGCGAGGTGGTCGCGCAGCTCGGCGTCGAGGTCGCGCGCCGCGACATAGTGGGTGACGAGGCGCGAGCGGGTGCCGGCGAGCTCGGCGGTGACGACGGCGTCGACGAGCTCGGCGTGATCGCGCAGGCGGGCCTCGATCTCCTCCGGCGCGACGAGGACACCCGCGATCTTGAGCTGGCGATCGAGGCGGCCGACGAATTCGAGGGCACCGTCGATCAGGCGGACGCGATCGCCGGTGCGGAACCACCGCCGGCCAGCGCGCTGCACGAACTTGGTTGCCTCGAGCTGCGGGCGATCGAGGTAGCCGTCGGCGAGGCCCGGGCCGGCGATCTGGAGCTCGTCGTCGACGACCTCGCAGGTGACGTGCGGCAGCGTCGAGCCGAGCAGCGGGCGCTGCCAGCTCGCGTCGCAGATCGCGAGCGACGTGCAGACCGTGGCCTCGGTCGGTCCGTAGACGTTGACCACGCGGACGCGCGAGGCCCACGCGCGGATCGCGGCGGGCGCGCAGACCTCGCCACCGACGACGATCGTGCGCAGCGACGGCGGCGGCTCGAGCGGCAGCAGCGGCAGCAGCGAGGGCGGCAGATCGACGTGGGTGATCGCGCGCTGCCGCAACACCTCGACGAGCCCGCTCCCGCTGCGCAGCCGCGCCGGGTGCTCGATGTGGATCGTCGCGCCGGCGAGCAAGGCGGTGCCGACATCCGAGACCGACGCATCGAAGCCCGGCGACAGCATCCACAGACAGCGATCGCCGGCGCGCAGCTCGAACGCCGCGATCTGCGCCTCGAGCATCGGCACCAGGCCACGGTGAGAGACCACGACGCCCTTGGGCCGGCCGGTCGAGCCCGAGGTGTAGATGAGGTAGGCGCGGTCAGCGAGCGCGCGCTCCGCGACCAGCTGTCGCGCGCTGCCGGCGCTGCGCGCGTCGATCACTCGACAGCGCTGGTGGAGCCAGGCCGGTACGCGATCGGAGGCGACGACCGCCACGCGAGCGCGCGTCTCGTCGACGATCAGCCGGCGGCGCGCCTCCGGCAGCTCCGGCAACACCGGGACCCATGCCGTGCCGGCGAGCCAGCTGGCGACCATGCCGATGATGAAGTCCGGCGACCTCTCGACATGAAGGGCGACGGCCTCGCCGCGTTCGGCGCCGGCCTCCGCGATCGCCGCCGCGAGGCTGGTGGCACGCGTCCACAGCTGCGCGTAGTCCATCGCCGGCTCGCCCGAGCACGCGACCGCGATCGCGTCGGGGTTCGCCTCGACCACCTCGCGCAACTGATCGACAAAGTGCCGCGCGATCACGCGAGCCTCACCGCGACGGCGATGCAGCGCGGGCTGTCGAGCGCGAGTGGCTCGCCCGTGTCGTCGCCGTAGAGCTCGATGTCGTCGAAGCCCGCCGCGCGCAACAGCTCGACCAGCTGCGATGGCATGTACATGCGCAGCACGCTGCTGCGCTGTGGCTGGCTGCCGTCGGGCAGCTCGTAGTGCCACGTCTTGTGCATCGTGCCCGCGGCGAGATCGAGCGTGGTCTCGCGGGTGAGCTTGATCCCCGCGCGCTCGATCGTCACCGTCGGCCGGAAGCCGCGCAGCACCTGCGGCACGTTCATGAAGTCGAGCGCGAAGCGCCCACCCGGCACGATGGCCTGCGCGGCGCGCTTCAGCATCTGCAGGTTGTCGGCGTCGCGCGCGGCGTAGCCGAAGCTGGTCCACCAGTTGAACGCCGCGTTGCACATCCGATCGGGACGCCAGGTGAACGCGTCGCCGGAGAAGAACTTCGCGTCGACTCCGGCGGCGCGCGCGGCCTCGGTGGCCCGCTCGATGTAGCGCGCCGCTTGATCGACACCGATCACCTCGAAGCCCGCGCGCGCGAGCGGGATCGCGAGGCTGCCGATGCCGCAGCACTGATCGAGCACGCGATCACCGGGCTCGATGGCGAGCACGCGGCGCAGGAAGCCGACCGTGCGATCGGTCGCCGCGCCATCGGTGCGCTCGAGCAGCACGTCGGCGAGCGCGTCGTCGTAGAGGTCGGCCCACCAGGTCACAGGCCAAACCTCTGGTGCAGCGCGCACGCCGACAGGATCGTCATCACCACCGGCTCGGCGGCCTGGCGGTGCGCCGCGGACGAGCCCGGCAACGCATCGAGGTACGCGATCACCGCATCGCGATCGAACCACGGCATGGCGCGCATCGCCGGGCCGCGCACGACATCGCGCACCAGATCGAACGCGCGCGGCGAGTCGACCGTGATCGGCGGCGCCAGCAGTGGTTGCTTCGGTCGCGTGCGCAGCGCCTCCGGCAAGATGCCGCGCGCGGCCTCGCGGAGCAGTCGCTTGGCCACACCACCGGCGACGTGCTCCATCGGCGCCGCCCGCTGCGTCGCGGCAACGACGTGAGGATCGAGGAACGGCAGCCGGCCCTCGATGCCGTGCGCCATCTCGGTGCCATCCCCGAGCGTGCGCAGGATGTACTTGGCGAGCGCGAGGCGGGTCCACAGATCGCGCGAGCGCCCCAGCCGATCGGCGGCGAGCTCGATCAGCGGCTCCTGCTCGAGCTCGAGGACCGGATCGATCGCGCCCTGCACGCCGGACGACAGCAGCGAGCGCAGCGTGCGGCCGATCGCGCGCTTGGCATCGAGCCACACCGGCAGTGATCGATCGCGATGTCGCGGCAGCATGATGCCGGCCTGCGTCGCGTGCTGGGCGTCGAGCCTGGCGATCGCCTCGGCATCGCCGGCCAGCTCGAGCGCTTCGCGGACGCGGTGCGCGTACCCGAAGAACACCTCGTCGGCCCCCT
>JAEYYY010000692.1 GCA_023430775.1 Pseudomonadota bacterium | reverse complement strand
GTGCACGGCGGCACCGGCGAGCTGGCAAGTCCGATCGGCGGCACGCCCGGCAAGGGCTTCTTCGTCGCGCCGGTCGTGCGCTCCACCAACGATCCGATCCACTGCGCGCCGCTCAACGACCACGAGGTGTTCGGCCCGGTGTCGACGGTCGGCAGCTACGACGGCTCCGCCGACTACGCGGCGCGCTTCGTCGCCCGTGGTGAAGGCTGCCTGGTGTCGTCGATCTACTCCGACGATCGCGACTGGATGGCATCGGTCGTCACCTCGTCGGCGGCGTGGGCCGGCCGGCTCTACCTCGGCAGCTCGAAGATGGCCTCGCAATCCCCTGGCCCCGGCACCGTGCTGCCCTCGCTGGTCCACGGCGGCCCCGGTCGCGCCGGTGGCGGCGAGGAGCTCGGCGGCCTGCGCGGCCTCCACGGCTACATGCAGCGCACCGCGCTCGAGGGTGACGCCACCCTCATCAAGTCGCTGCTCGGTCAGGGATAGTCGAGCTCGCGCTGGTGTCGAATGGCGAGAATGCGTACCTCGTCTAGCTGCGGCACGAATCGATACAGCGCGAGGTACCCGGTCTTGCCATACGAGATCACCAGCTCGCGGTAATCATCGACGACGATCCGGCCGATCATCGGGTGGTGCGCCAGCATCTCCACCGCGCTCCGAATCGCAGCCACTGCAGCCGTGGCGGCATCCGGTGCGCGGTCCGCAAGGAAGTCGAAGACACGCTCGAGATTTGAGAGCGCGTTCCGCGAATAAACTACCTGCGCCACGGCTTCGGTCGAGCGGGCCGTTCTCCGCGGGCGAGTCGCTCCATCCAGGCATGGACATCCGCCGCCGCGTAGACCTCGCCCCCTTCCTCGATCTCTCGATCCGCCGCCATCGCCTCCTTGACGAATGCAGCCATCTTCTCCTCGCGGGCTGCCTGGCGTTCGAGGGCGTCGACCATGAAGGCGTGCGGCGTGGTGCCCGCTTGCTTCGCAAGGCGTGCGATTCGAGACTTGAGCTGCGCCGGCAGCTTTAGCGTCGTCGACGTCTTCATCGGTAACACCAAAGTATCACCGACGGACGGAACCGGCAATCAGGGAAGTGTCGGCGGGCGGCGGCGGATCGCGGCCGGGGTTTCCGGGTCCGGATCGAGTAGCGGCAGCAGGTGCGCGAGCTCGCGCGCGACCTGGCGGCAGCGGTGGCGGACGAAGTCGAGGCCGTACGGATCGGCGAGCAGCACGACGAGCGCGCAATCGTAGAAGAAGCTCATCGCGTAGGCATCGGGATCGACGATCTCGCCGTGCGAGCTGCCCGGTGCGTGGGTGGCGAGCACGCGCCTCGCGAGGAATTGCCAGCGCGAGCCCTCCATGTCATCGGGCGGGTTGCCGCTCGCGATCAGCTGCGTGCCGCGGCTGACGAACGCGTTCGACGCGCGATCGATCGAGGCGAGCCCCTTCATGTACGCCGCGATCTGCGCGGTCACGCGATCCTGCGACGGCGCACCGGGCGAGCCCGGCGTCACCGTGATCTCGGGCAGCCGCGCGATCTCCCAGCGCCGGCGGATCGCGCGCAGCTGGCGGGTGACGCGATCGAACGCGGCCTCGACATCTCCCGGTGCCACGGTCGAGCGCGTGGGCAGCTCGACGCGCAGATACTCGCCACCGCCGAGCGCCAGCGTGCGCGCGGGGACGCCGGTGCGCAGGTCATCGTTCTCGACGATCCGCGCCGACGTCCCGCCGACCTGCTCGAGCAGCTCGCGCAGCGCCTCGCGGACCTCGTCGGTGACGCCGGGATGCTCGGTCATCCAACCACCGTCGTCGACACCATCGTGGTCGGCTGCGGATAGAACAGATAGTTCGCGATCGACGGCTGACCGCCGAACAGCTCGGCCCACGAGCCGGCGTGAAAGCCCGGCGGCGCGTGCGCGATCTCGCCGAAGTCGACGTGCGTCAGCTCGTACGCCGGCAGCACCGCCACGAGCTTCTGCATGCGTGGGAGTAACGGCGCATCGTAGACACCGGCGCGTGGTGCTTCGCGGACGACAAACATTTTGTCCTCGCGCGTCGAGGACACCGCGATCTGCTGCACCGCCGCGACGTGCGCACGCTGGCTGATCACGACGCGCAGGTAGAGCTCGTCGATCCGATCGGCGCTCGCCCACTCGTCGGGCACCGGCACGCCCTCGTCGCGGACCTGGAGGATGCAGGGCGTGCGGCCCATGCACAGGACATAGATGTAATCGCACGGCTCGCTGTCGTCGCCGGGGCGCACGAACGTGGCGGCCTTGAGCTCGAGTGCGAGCTCTTCTGCCAGCGCGGCGAGCTCGTCGGGCGGCATCGCATGCGTCTCTTCATCGCGCGCCTCGCCCCAGGTGCGCGTCGGATAGAGCTGCGCCAGCACCTCGTCGACGTGCTGGATCATCGGCCCCTTCCGGTCGTCACAACCGGGCTTGGCCTTGCAGTTCGTGCAGCCGCCGCTCACGTCACCACTCTACCCAGGAATCGCCGCTCAGAGCCCGGCACGTTCTGCCGGGGGCAGAGAAAGTCCGAAACCTTCGTGGAGCGCGCGCACGGCCAGCTCCGCATACTTGCGGGCGATCACGCAGGAGATCTTGATCTCGCTCGTCGAGATCAGCTGGATGTTGATGTTCTCGGCCGCGAGCAGCTGGAACATCTTCTTGGCGATACCGGCGTGCGAGCGCATGCCGACGCCGACCACCGACACCTTGCAGATGTCGTCGTCCGAGATGATCCGCTCGCCGCCGGCGCCGACCAGATCGGGCACCTTGGACTTGAGCGTGTCGATCGCGCGCTTGGTATCGCCGCGCGGCACCGTGAAGGTCAGATCGGTGGTGCCGTCGTACGCCTGGTTCTGGACGATCATGTCGACCGAGATGTTGGCGTCGGCGAGCGGCGCGAACAGCTTCGCGGCGACGCCGTGCGTATCCGGCAGGTCCTCGCAGGTGATCTTGGCCTCGTCCTTGGCGACGGTGACGCCGGACACGACGACTTTCTCCATGGCTGCCTCTTCGGGGACGACCCAGGTTCCCTGGGCGTCGGAAAAACTCGAGCGGACGTGAATCTTCACGCCGTACTTCATGCCGAGCTCGACGGAGCGCAGCTGCAGCACCTTGGCGCCGAGCGATGCCAGCTCGAGCATCTCCTCGTACGAGATCCGTTCGATCTTGCGGGCGTTCGGGACCACGTTCGGATCGGTGGTGTAGACGCCGTCGACGTCGGTGTAGATCTCGCAGACGTCGGCGTCGAGCGCGGCCGCGATCGCGACGCCGGTGGTGTCCGAGCCGCCGCGACCGAGCGTGGTGATGCTGCCCTTCTCGTCGACGCCCTGGAAGCCGGCGATCACCGCGATCTCGCCGGCGGCGAGCGCGTCCTTGATCGGCTTGCTGTCGATCTCGACGATGCGGGCGCGAGAGAACGAGCTGTCCGTGACGATCTTGCACTGGTGGCCGAGGAACGACCGCGCCTTGCCGCCGGCGGCGCGAATCGCCAGCGCCACGAGGCCGACCGAAACTTGTTCCCCGGTCGACACGATGACATCGACCTCGCGATCGTTCGGGTCGTCGTGGATCTGGCGCGTCAGCTCGAGCAGGCGGTTGGTCTCGCCGCTCATCGCGGACACCACCACGGCAACCTGATGGCCCTGGCGGGCGGTGGCGAGGCAGCGCGCGGCGACATTGCGCATCCGGTCGACGGAGCCGACCGAAGTGCCGCCGTACTTCTGGACGATCAACACGGGCGAGGACCCTACACGTCTGACGCGCCGTGGTACAGGCCCGGCATGGCCTCTCCGAACGACGTGCTGGTCGTCTACTCGACCTTCCCATCCCCCGAGAAAGCCGCGGAGATCATCCGCACGCTCGTCGAGGAAGGGCTCGCCGCGTGCGGCAACATCATCCCCGCCGTGCGCAGCATCTATCGCTGGCAGGGCGCGGTCCACGACGACAGCGAGTCACTCGCCATCATCAAGACCGCCCGCGCGCGGTTCGATGACCTCGCGCGGCGACTGGTGCAGCTCCATCCCTACGAGCTGCCGGAAGCGATCGCAGTACCGGTGGCTGCCGGTCACCCGCCGTATCTGACGTGGGTCACCGGCGAGTGAACGATCAGATGCCGCCGAGGCAGACGTTGCACGCTTCTTCGGTGAAGGGTGCCACGCACGTCGCCGGGTCGACGATCACGCAGAAGCAGCCGAGCAGCGTGTTGGGGTCGTCGCAGTTGAGCGTGCCGCCCTGCTGACCGCCGCAGTCGCCCGGGCAGTTCGTGCTGTTCTCGCCACCGGCCATGTCGCACACGGTGTCGCCGCAGACAGGCACGTTGGACTGACAGTCGCTGGGGCAGTTGGCTGGAGTTTCACCGGCCTCGCACGTGCCGTTGTTGCAGACGGCGGTGGCGCTGCCGCAGTCTTGCGAGCACACGCCGACCTCGCTGCCGGCACAGGTGCCGTCACCGCAGACGGGAACGTTGGGGTTGGACTGGGCATCTGGCGTCGGGGCCGGATCGTCGCCGCCTCCAGCACACGCGCTCAGAACCGCAGCAAACACGAATGCCAATGACCGCTTCCTCATCGCGGCGCATCGTTGCCGAACTCGCGTCAGAAGATCAACGGCAAAATTACTAACTGGCGACTTCAGCCCCCCTCGGGTCCGTACACGTCATGTGCAAGCCGCCGTTCCAACGCACGGCGTAAAGCCGCATGTTCCGCGAGGTTCAGCGCGGGATCTTCGTCGAGGATCGCGTCGGCCTGGCTGCGTGCCTCGAGTAGCAAACGGGTGTGGGCAGCCAGATCGCCAAATCGCAACCTGGGTGCCCCAGCCTGGCGAGGCCCGAGAAGCTCGCCATGGCCGCGCAGGACGAGGTCCTGCTCCGCGATCTTGAAGCCGTCGGTGGTGTCGACCATCGCCGCGAGCCGCGCTTCCGCGTCCTCGCCGAGCGTGCCGCTCGCGATCAGCACGCAGCGCGAGGCTTTATCTCCACGACCGACGCGACCGCGCAGCTGATGGAGCTGCGCGAGGCCGAAGCGCTCGGCGTCGTGGATGATCATCGTCGTCGCCTCCGGCACGTCGACGCCGACCTCGATCACGGTGGTGGCGACCAGCACGTCGAGCTCGCCGACCTTGAACGCGCGCATGATCCGATCGCGCTCGTCGCCATCGAGCCGGCCGTGCACCAGGCCGACCCGCGCCTTCGGGCACGCCTTCTGGACGTCGGCGAACGTGGTCACCGCGTCGCGCCACGGCCTGGCCTTCTTGTCGTCCTCCTCATCGTCGTCGGACGGCTCGATCTTCGGGCACACCACGTAGACCCGCTCGCCCGCCGCGACGCGCTCCGCGATCAACTTGTACGCGCTGGTCACGCCGCGCGCGCCGGTCATCGTCCGGGTCTCGATCGGCGTGCGTCCCGGCGGTAGCTCGTCGAGCAGCGAGACGTCGAGATCGCCGTACGCGGTCAGCGCGAGCGTGCGCGGGATCGGCGTCGCCGTCATCACCAGCAGGTGCGGCGCGCCCTGCCCGTCCCCCTTGTCGCGCAGCTTCGCGCGCTGCGCGACGCCGAACCGGTGCTGCTCGTCGATGATCACCAGGCCGAGCGCCGCGAAGCCGACCGCCTCGGCGAGCAGCGAGTGGGTGCCGATCAGGACGTCGATCTTGCCGGCGGCGAGCATCGCGAGCAGCGACGCTCGCACGCCCTTCGGCGTCGACGCGGTCAACAGCTCGATCCTCAGCAGCTTCGTCCACTTCTTCCAGGTCTCGAAGTGCTGCTCGGCGAGCAGCTCCGTCGGCGCCATCAGCGCGGTCTGCCGCCCCGCCCGCGCGACGTGCAGCGCCGCGGCGAACGCGACCGCCGTCTTGCCGCTGCCGACGTCGCCTTGCAGCAGCCGGTTCATCGGCACCTCGCGCGCGAGATCGTCGCGCAGCTCCTCGATCGATCGCGTCTGCGCGCCGGTCGGCGTGAACGGCAGCGCCGCGGCGAGCTCCTTGCCGAACGCCTTGCCGGGCGGGCACGGCACCGCGCGATCGCTGCGCCGCTCTTTCCGCCGCAGCGCGACGGCGACGCCCAGCGCGAACAGCTCGCCGAACGCCAGCCGCTTCTGCCAGCGGCTGTTGCCCTCGTTCATTGCCGCCAGATCCTCGACCGAGATGTCCGGCATCGGCGAGTGCAGCCGCGCCAGCGTCTCGCCGAGGCTCGGCAACCCGAGCGCCGCCTCGACCTTCGCCGGCACGCCATCCTCCACCTGGTGGCCGACGCGCGCGCACGCCGCCGCGCACGCTTGCCGCATCCGCCCGCCGCCGACGCCGGCGATGTCGGGATAGCGCGGCAGGATCGACGCCGTTTGCTTCTGCCCCGAGCCATCGGGCAGCTCGATGCCGAGGATGTCGGGGTTCGCGAATTCGACGCGCCCCTCGCGCCGCTTGATCGCCCCCGACAGCACCACCCGCGCGCCCGCCGGCATCCGCTTCTCGATCCCGCTGTAGACGTTGAACCAGCGGATCGTCACCGCCGTGTTCAGATCGCCGACCCTGACCTCCGCCCACCGCCGGCCGCGCGCGAAGATCATCCGGCTCGAGATCACGCCCGCCGTGAACGTCACGCGCTCGCCGTCCGCGCGCTCGCATGCCTCGGTCAGCGGGCCGGCGCCGCGGACATCGTCGTAGCGGCGCGGCAGCGTCCACAGCAGATCCTCGACGGTGGCGAGCCCGCGCTCGGCGAGCTTGTTCGCGAACGCCGGGCCGATGCCGGGCAGCGTGCTGGTGGGCGCCGCGAGCGGATCGCCCGTCCATTCGATCTTCGGTGCCGGCTTCGGGCGCGCGTCGACTCCACCCGGCGCATTCGGATGCGCGCCCGCGATCGCCGATCGATCCGCTGCATGCGGTGTCTCGGTCTGCTTGAAGCTGGAGCTCGCGCGGTCGCCGGTCTGCGCGAGCTTCGAGCTCGACCTCGCGCGTGTGCCATCGGGATGGTCGCCGGTCTGCGGTCGCGCCAGCTTCTCGGCCGCGTTCGCGTTCGCGCTCGCACCCGGCGCGCCGCGGTCCGCTCGGGGTGCGAGTACGGTCGGTCCCATGCGCGGTGCCGGTGCGGCCCGTCGCGGCACGCGCGCGATCAACCGCATGCCGCGCGCGATCTCGATCGCCTGCGCCATCTCGTCGAGCTGCTCCCAGCCGGCGAGCGTGTGCCTCCATTCAAGGATGCCCTCGAGCTCCCCCGCATGCGGAAGCAGCGCATCGACCGCCGCGCGCAGCGCGTGACCGAGCCCCTTCACCTTGCGCAGCCCCTTGAAGCCATCGGCCGACGCCAGGTCGAGCGGCCGCCGCAGCGCCTCGACGCGCCGCTCGAGCTCCGCACTCACACGCGTGACCGACACGGACGCACGCTAGCACGCAGCGCCGACGTCAGCTTTTCATCTTCAACCACACCACGGCGGCGATGCCGGCGATCGCGAGCAGCACGACGATGACGATCGCGGCGACCGGCGAGCCACCTTTCGGCGGTGCAGGTTTCTCCGGGCGCCATGGCGTTCCCATGATCCGATCCTTCGCCGCCTGCGCCGCCGCTTCATCGCGATTCGCGACGTGCCGCCGCATCTCCTCCTCGGAGACCTCGCGCCGCCCACGCTGACTCTTCTGCCGCGCCTCGTTGAGCAGCTTCTTGCGTTGCTTGCTCGGCGTCTCGAAGTACAGCCACCACGTCTTGACCGGCGCTTCCTTGTGGCCGGCCCGCGCGTGGGACTTGGTGCTGATCCGGCACTGCACGCCGCAGTACGCGCAGGTGATCGAGCCATCGGCATCCTTGACCCGCTCGAGCGGTGCGTTGCACTTCGGGCAGCCCAGCATCACCGAGCCGCGGCCCTCCATGATCGCGGCTTCCGAGTGCCCCGCCTCGTGCTCGTCGCAGACCACACCGCGCGCGCCGTAATCGGCCGCCGCGCGCAGCTCGTAGGTGCGCCTCGCGTGACAGCCCGAGCACGCGGTCACCAGCTCGCCGTTTCCCGCGCTCTCGACGACGATCGGCGCCTTGCACGTCCGGCACAGCGGGTTGCCCGCCGACGCGCGCATCTTCTGATCGACCGCCCAGCTCTCGCTCGCGCCGAGGTGCGGGAACGGCTTGCTCGGCAGCCGCGTCGCCTCGTCGGGAAAGCGTCCTTCGGGCGGCGGCGCGAAGTCGGCGACGAACTGCGCGTACTCGACGAGCCGCTTCCAGTGATCGCGCTCGTAGCGCTGCTCGTGTCCGCAGCGGGTGCAGCACACCGCATCGACGAGCTCGAAGTGGTTGAGCGGCGCTTCGAACCGGCACGCGTTGCACGAGAACGTCGAGCGCACCGCCGCCCAGTAGCCGCGATCGGGTTGCGCCAGCGCGCGCGGCAACGGCGACGCGTAGGGCGTCTGACAGGTGCCGCAGCTCGTGCGCGAGCCATCGGCGAGGATGCCGCAGCCCTGGCAGATCGCGGGCTCTTCGAAACCCACCGTGACGGTCACCCGCCGACCCTAACAGCGATCGACGGCGATCAGTCGGCGCGGTACGTGAAGCGCAGCTCGTAATCGCAGAGGTGGAACACGTCCCCCTCGTCGATCCGCTTGTTGTCGATCCGCATGCCCTTGTAGTCGATGCCGTTCGTCGACCCGAGATCCTTGATGTAGAAGGTCCCGTTGCGGCGGATCACCGCCGCGTGCTTGCGCGAGATGTTGCCGTCCTTGATCGCGAGATCGGACGTCTTGCTGCCGCGGCCGATGATGAACTGGTCCTTGGTCACCGGGTAGCGCTGGCCGTTATAGATGAGGAACAGCGTGGGACCGGCGCCGCCCATGTTCGGGCCGGGCGGCGGAGCCACCGCGGGAGCCGAGTGCGATGCCCCGACCATGCCGGGACCGTTCATGCCGGCGCTCGGGCCGTTCATGCCGCCGCCGTGCGCAGACATGCCCATGCTCGCGCCGCCGGGACCGCGACCGGTCATCGGCTGGTTGCCACCTTGATAGCCCGGCGTGGGTGGTGCGCCGCGACGCATGCCACCGGCTGCCGCCGTGGGACCGGCGGTGTTCGGCGGACCGGGCGGGGGCGACGTGCCCGGAGCCTGACGGTTCGGACCGCCGCCCTTGGGCGGATACGACGTGGGACCACTGTTGCCGGCGACCGGTGCACCACCAGTCATCTGCGGCGCGCCGGGAGACTGATAGTTCTTCGAGCGGGCGTAGTAACGCATCGCCTCGTTGACCAGATAGTCGATCGAACAGTCGAAGTCGTTCGCCATCTGCTCGAACGTCTCCCAGAGGACGTCTCGGCAGTAGAAGTGGCGCATCGTCTTCTTTGACTGATCCATGAAACTCCCTGGCAGCTAGGCGCTAGGCGCGGCTCGGCCCCTTTCTCTCCCGGTGGCTAGTTAAGATACTACATCCACTAACCGAACGCGACCAAAGCACCTATTTCCCAGACCCCATCTGGTCGGCGAGCTCTTTCGCGCGCTGGCCGAGGGTCGGGTCCTTCTTGCCTTCGGCGTTCTCCCCCCAGTACCCGACGAGCGGGTCCTTGACCGTCGATAGCTTCTCGATTTTCGGGCGATCCTCGACGGACTTCATGGCCGCCAGCGCCTCGATGGCGACCCAGCGGGCGACCACCGACTTGTCGTCGAGGAGCTGTCGCAGGGCCGCGAGGACCTGGTCCCGCGGGGTCATCTTGGCGATCTCCCCCGCGATGGCGCCGGTCAGCTCGTCCTTCACGTAGGCCCCGTCGGGCAGCGCCCGGACCACCTCGCCGATCGACTTGGTGCCCCCGCAGCGCAGGGCGTTGTTGCCGGCGACGTACTTGAACCGCGACGACCGGTGCGGCGTGGCCACCATCGACAGCAGCGGCGCGATGCACTTGGGCGCGCCGATCGCGCGGATCAGCGCGACGGTGTCGTTGGTGACCTTCCCCTTCTGGGTGTCGTCCTTGGCGAGCGCGACCAGGGCGTCGAGGTTGGCCTCGAGCGGCTCCGGCGTCCGGATGTCGAACAGGCCGTTCGGATCGACGTACGTCTTGTAGAGCGCATCGACCGCGCGCGCCGGCAGCGTGTCGTCGCCGCGATCGAGCTTGGCGATGTCGAGCAGCTTCTTGACGCCTTCCGGCGCACCCGAGGCGGCGATCGCGAGCATCAGCTCGTCGCCGATCCGGAACTTCGCCTTCTCCTGACCGGGCGCCGCGATGAACCCGTTGACGACATCGATCAGCTTCTTGGTCATCGCCGGGCCGACCAACCGCGCGACCACCGCGCCGGGATACTGCCCGCCACCGGCGCGCGCCTCGTACGAGTACACGCCGTAGAAGTCGACGAGGTAGCCATCGATCTTGGTCTTCTGCGCCTCGTCGGCGTACTTGCGGATCGTCACCAGCGCGTCCTTGGCCGCGATCTGGGTGTTGTTCGCCGGCCGCTTCTCGTCCTCGACGCGAGCGACGTCCCACAGCCGGGGCGCGAGCTTCTCGATCACCTGCTGGCGGCGCCCCTGGGACATCTTCTCGAACGCGTTCTTGACCTCGGTCTCCTGCGAGAGCGGCGGCTTGATCAAGTTGACGGCCGCGTGCGCCGACAGATCCGGATCGAGCCCCTCGTCCTCGACCGCCTTCTTCAGCTTGCCGGGCCCCTTCTCGGTGCGCGGCCACTTGTCGATCGAGTCGTGATCGGTCTTCTCGCAGCCGACGAATAGCAACACGGCGGCGATCGTCAACAGGCGCACGACGAACATGGCGGCAGCTTATCTCAGCGCGGTTTTCGAGGTGATACGTTCCGGGCGAATGATTCGGCCGTGGATCGTCGCGCTCGCGTACGCCGCCGGCGTCACGATCGCGCACGCGTCGCCACGCTCCGATCCGACGACCGGTCGCGCGGTGTTCACCGGCGCGACGTCGCCGAGCACCACGTCGATCACGCTCAACCCCGCGGCGCTCGGGCTGGCGCGCGCCCAGGAGTTCTACTGGGCGGGCACCGCCGTCCTCGAGCAGTGGGACATCGATCGCAGAAACCTCGACCTCGAGAACGGCACGCTCTCCGACGGCGAGCGCGTCGGCGATGTCCGGCTCTCGCCGGGCGCGAGCTTCGCGTGGATCCCTCCACCGGGTCGCATCACGTCGATCGGCGTCGAGCTGCGGCTACCGCCGGGAGAGCTATTTCCGAGCGATCCGGCGCTTCGCTATCACGCGCTCGGCGGCGGCCAGCGCAACTACATCGCGACCGGCGGCTTCAGCCTCAAGATCGCCAGCTCGTTCTTCTTCGGCGTCAGCGTCTCGCACGACGTCACGGTGCTGAAGATGAAGTACGCGCGCGATACGGCGCTCGACAAGGGCACCTCGATCGATTGCGACGGCATGCCGTGCGGCGTCGAGAATCCGCTCGCCGCCGAGACCTACAAGCTGACCGCGCGCAGCAACTACGTGTCGACCGAGAATCTCAAGGTCAACCTCGGCTTCCTGTTCCGGTTCGCGCCCAACGTCTGGCTCGGGCTCAGCTATCACAACACGCCCGGCTTCGGCATCCAGACGCAGCTCGAGGGCAAGATGCAGTACGACCAGCCGCTGCGCGACGGCGGTGCGCGGATCCGCGGCGGCTCGACCGTGCTCGTCAGCTATCCGGCGAGCGTCGACGGCGAGCTGCGCGCGCGCGTCACCACGGATCTCGATCTCCACATCGGCGGCCGCTGGGAGGATCTGTCGCGCATGCAGAGCTACGACGTCCGCAGCTATGGCCGATCGTTCGATGGCTTCGGCGTCCCCGAGTGGGTGCTGAGGCCGCGCGGCTTTCGCGATCCGTTCTCGCTGTGGGCCGGCCTCGAGCAGGCCGAGATCGATCAAACGAAGCGGTTCCGGTTCGGCGGTCGCATCGGCATCGAGACCGCGTCGGTCGAGGAGCAGCGCACGTCACCGATCAACATCTCGCCGACGTCGCTGACGCTCGATGCCGGCGCGCAGCTGCGGATCTCGCCGGCGTGGTCGCTCCAGCTGTCGTACGGCCTCCAGGTGTTCGGCAACGTCGACGTCACCGACAGCGACTACGATCCGCGGTTCGCGATCGATTGCATCGACAGCGGCTTCGACTACACGACGCGCGGCTGCACGGCGCTGCGCGAGGGTTACGCGATCCCGACCGCGGCGGGCTCGTACTCGCGGCTCCAACACGCCTTCCGGCTCGGACTTCGCCGTGAAAGCCTCTGACATCTGCGTCCTCGGTGCGGGCGTCGTCGGCAAGCGGATCGCCCGCGCGCTGGCCACACAAGGCGTCGCGTATCGCCAGGCGAGCCGTCACCCCGAGGGTACTGGCGACATCCTGGTCGCCGACGCGTTCGAGCCGTCGTCGCTCGCCGCCGCGTTCGCCGGTGCCAAGGTCGTGATCAACGCGGTCGGGCCGGAGACCTCGGCCGCGGTGCTGACGGCCGCGCTCGCCGCGGGTGCGCACTACGTCGATGTCGGCGGCGATCAGGCGACGCTCCAGGCCCTCTACGAGCGCCACGAGTCGACGGCGCGCAAGTCCGGGCTGATCGCGCTGCCCGGTGCCGGCATCGACTGCGTGCTCGGCGATCTGGCGATCGCGTGGGCGGCCCAGCACCTGTGCGGCGTCGACGAGCCCGGCGACGCGGTGCGCGAGGTGCCGGGCGTGCGCATCGCCGAGGATCGCCCTCTCGCCGAGGCGTGCGTCAGCTACGTGTTCGACGATCTGGTGCTGTCGGCGGGCAGCCAGCGCGCGCTGTTTCACACCGTCGGCCACCGCACGCAGGTGTGGCGACGCGATCGCTGGGAGCCCGGTCGTGCCGGCAAGCGGCGGATCAACGCCGGACCCCAGATGGGTGGCGAGCGCGATGCGATCGCGTATGCCGCCGGTGATCCGATCACGATCCCCAGGCACGTCGCGGCCGATCTGGTCGCCAGCTACGCGTCGACCACGCGCGATCCGGCGTCGGGTCTGTTGTTGCGTGCGCTGTCGACCGCGGCATCGCTGCTGCCGAGGTCGGCGCAGGGCGTGCTCGCGCCATACGCACCTCCCGAGGACGAGCTCGCGCGCTCGCGGTTCGCGGTGATCGCGCAGGTCCGGCGCGGCTTCTCGGCGGCGCAGGTGACGGTGCGCGGCAACGACCTCTACACGACGACGGCGGCGATCGCGGTGTGGTGTGCGCGTGCGCTCGCCGGTCGCGGTCCGGGGCCGATCGGCATGCGTGCGCCCGGCGAATTGTTCCGGCCGGTGCCGGCGTTGCGCGCGCTCGGCGAGGCCGCGGACCTGACGATCGAGCCGAGCTTCGGCTCACGTTGACCTGACGCTCGACGTGCGGCGGGTTGCGCGACCGCCGCGCGGCGCAGCGTATGCTCGAAGGATGCGCTGGCTTCCTCTCGTGCTGGTCGCTGCTTGTGGCAGCCCGGGGGTACGCGGTGGGGATGACGATGACGATCCACCGGGCGATGCCGGCGTCGCCGACAGCGGCACGGTGTTCGAGCCCGAGATCACCAAGGTGGTGATCGAGATCGACTACGAATCCGGCCAGCAGCCGTTCACCGGCGCGCCGCTCGGTGGCGACGACGCGTTCGAGCTCTCGGCGGTCAACATCGATCGGCTGTTCGCGGGCAGGAAGGCGATCACCCTGCCCCGCACGCTCGCCGAGATGCAGGACGTCGGCGAGATCGACGACGAGGAGCTGACCGGCAACGAGCTGCTGGCGCTCGCCGCGCAGCATCGCGCGCAGACCGACGGCGGTGACACCAAGACCTTCTACCTGCTGTTCGTCAGCGGCCTGTACACCACCGACGAGGGTCCGCAGCCCGGCGTGCTCGGCGTGTCGTTCGGCACCACCGGCGTGATCGCGATGTTCAAGGACGTCATCCGCTCGACGAACGTGATCGGCTTTCCGAACGTCGTCCGGTTCGTCGAGCAGGCGACGATCATCCACGAGCTCGGTCACGCGTTCGGGCTGACCGACAACGGCGTGCCGATGGTGACGCCGCATCGCGACGTCGAGCACGGAGCGCACTGCAACAACGACGCGTGCGTCATGTACTACCTCAACGAGGGCGCGTCGGATGCGACGGCCTACGTCACCGACAAGGTGCTGACCGGCGACACCATCCTGTTCGACGCCAGCTGCCTCGCCGACGCCGACGCGATCACCGGCGGGCCTTGATCACTGACACTTCGTCGCCTGCTCGAGCGTCTTCGAATCCATCAGGCACTTGCGCGACGCCTCGGACCAGTCCTCCTTCGCGCATTGTGCGAGCAGCTGCTCCATCACCGCCGGGAGCTCGTGCTCGAGCCGGTTCTTGAGCGCCTCGACCTCGTCCTCGGACATCTTCTCGGCGCGCGCCTTCGCTTCCTCGGCGATCAGCTCGCCGGCCTTCCTCGCCACCTGCTCGCAGGTGATCGCGTGTTTCGGGCCTTCCGGCGTCGGATCGACAGGTGGCGGCGTCGGTCCGTCGTCGTCGTCACCGCCCCACGGATCCTCGTTGGTGGTCTTCGGCGCTTCCTTGACCGGCACGTGCGGCTTGTAGTTGACGTTGAGCGCGGCGCCGTTGGTCAGGTGCGGCTGCAACAGCTTCTCCCACGCCTTGTTGATCTTCGAGTACTCCTCGGGACAGCGCACCGCGCGATCCTTCGGTAGCGAGCCCGACGACACGAAGCTGCCGTACTTGGTCGGGTTCGAGCCGTAGATCAGGCACAGGATGTTGTAGAAGCGCTGGCCGTCGAACGCGTGCTCGTCCCAGAACGGCAGCTTGTTCTGGCCGGCCTTCGAGTTGAGGCCGAACCAGTACGCGCCCGACAGCGCCATCTGGACGCCCTCGTCACCGGCGGCGATCAGGATCAGGGTGGCGAGCTGATCGACGGCGTCTTCCTCGCGGCCGACGGCGGCGAGATCGAGGAGGTGGATCAGACCGTGACCCGACTCGTGGAAGAACGTGAAGATCAGCGCGCCGAGCACCGCATTGCCGAGCTCGGTGTCGTTCTTCGCGGTCGGCTTGAACACGCCGAGGAAGTACGAGACCAGCTCGTAGCAGACGATGATCCGCTTGGTGTTCGGATCGTAGAACGCGTTGATCGTGTTGCAATCGACGGTGTTGATGTCGACCGCCGTCGGGATCCGGATCGTCTTGTTGAGGCCCTCGGCGACCTCCTCGAACACCCGGTTGGACTGGAAGATCTTGCGGAACTCCTCGTGGGCGGCGTTCCGCGACGGGTTGTAGGTGACCTTGAAGCCCGGCGACTCGGTGGGCGCGGCGGCCGCCTCGTCCTTGTTGGCCGAGAACGCGGCGGCGCTCATCAGCTGGATCTGCTTGTTGTCGGCGACCGGCTCGAGGTCCTTCAGCTCGATCTTGTCGGACAGCGTGGTGGCGCGCTTCGACAGATCGACCTTCGCGAAATCATCGCCGGTCTTCTCGCCGAGCTTCGACGACACCGCACCCGGTGGAGGCGGCGCCTTCGCGACCGGTTCGGCGCTGTTGTTACCGATGGTCTCGGCGGAGCCGGTCGCCGGCTCGGCGGGCTTGTCCTTCTTGCAGGCCGCCAGGGTCAGGAGGATGAAGACAGCGATCGATCGCCCCATCCGCCGACGATAGCGCGATCAGTATTCGTCGTGATCGACCACGGTCAGCGAACCGGCGCCCGCGGCTTCTAGCCCGGCACGCGCGCTGTCCGCGGTGGTGACGGCGACCGTGATCGCGGACGCGGGGTCGAGGCAGCGCTTGCAGGCCGCGCGGACGTCCGACGCGGTCAGCGCGGCGAGCGCCTCGGGCAGCTTGGCGGTGTAGCCCGCCGGGAGATCGAACACGGCATCGCGCACCGCGAGCTGCATCCGCTGGCGCGCGGTGGCGACGTGGAACGGCATCGAGCCGATCAGGTACGCGCGCGCGAAGTCGACCTCCTCGTCGGTGGGGCCGTTGGCCGCGTAATCGGCGAACAGCTCGAGGATCAGCTGCACGGCCGGGCCGGACACCTCGATGCCGGCGGCGGTCCAGATCTCGAACCAGTGCGGCAGCCGCGACCGGCGGAGCGCGCAGCCGGCACCGTAGCTCCAGCCGCGCTTGACGCGGATCTCCTGCATCAGCCGCGAGCTGAACAGGCCGCCGAAGATCGCCTCGGCGATCGCGATCGCCGCGGTATCGGGCTCGCCGTAGCGGATCGACAGATGGCCGACTCGCAGCTGCGCCTGGGTGCGATCGGGCTTGTCGACGAGGATCAGCCGGCGGCCGGTCGAGCGCGCCGGGAGCTCGCTGATCGCGGGTGCGGCACCGGGACGCGAGGCGGTCACCGGGATCCGCTCGAGCAGCCGCGTGGTGATGCGCGACGCGGTGGTCTCGTCGACATCGCCGGCGAGCCCGATCACCATGTTGTCCGCGGTGACCTCGCGGCGCCACAGCTCGATCGCCGCCTGCCGATCGATCCGCGCGATCGATCCCTCGGTGCCGAGCGAGGTGCGGCCGTAGGGATGACCGGGCGAGCACACCCAGTCGAACCAGCGGGTCGCCAGCGCGCTGTCGTCGTCGCGGATCTCGTCGAGCACCTGCGGGGTCTCGCGCAACAGCCGCGCGTGCTCGTCCTCGCTCCAGCGCGGCTCGGCGAGCACGTCGGCGGCGAGATCGATCACCGCGTCGATGTGGCGCGACAGCGCGAGCCCCGACACCGTGACCGCATCACGGGACACGCCGACATCGATCGCCGCGCCGATGTTATCGAGCGTCTCGTCGAGCTCGGCGCGATCGCGCTTCCCTGCTCCGCGGCGGGCGAGCAGCGCGACATGGCGGTGCAGCCCCTCGATGCCGGCCGGATCGGCGGCGGCACCGCCGCGGATCGAGATGTCGAACCACACCAGCGGCGTGTCGTGGGACGGCTCGACGACGATCTTCGCCATTACTCGTCCGCCTCGTCGTCGTCGGCCCCCGGGGCTTCGGGCTGCGCGATGACGACCGTGCGGTGCGCCGGCACCAGCGTCGCGCGGATCACCCGGGCGACGTCATCGGCGGTCACCGCGGCCAGCCGATCGGCGAGCTGGCTGACCTTGCGGAAGTCGCCGAGGGCGGTCTCGTAGTGACCGAGCGCCTCGGCCTTGCCATCGACATCGACGAGCGAGGTCCAGAAGTCGGTCTCGGCGATCGCCTTCGCCTTCTCGACCTCGGCCTTCGACGGCGGGTGCTTCGCCATCTCGGCAAGCTCCGCATCGACGACGCCGAGCACCTCGGCGGCATCGTGGCCGCGCGTGGTGGTCACCGCGAGCCGCAACAGCGACGGATCCTTGAACGGCGTGAGCTGGGCATCGACCGAGGATGCACACTCGCGCTCGATCACGAGTCGCCGGTACAGCCGCGCCGACGGACAGCCGGCGAGCAGCGTGGCGATGATCTCGAGCACGGCCCAGTCGGCCTCGTCCTGCCCGGGCGCCTTGTAGCCGACCAGCAGGCGATCGGTCGCGATCGGCTTGGGCGCGCGGATGATGCGCTCCTTGGTCTGCGGCGGCTCGATGATGTGCGGCACCTCGGGAAGCGTGGCCGGCGGGATCGAGCCGTAGCTGCCCGCCACCAGATCGAGGAGCGCTTCCTCATCGAAGTCGCCGACGCACACGATCGTGGCGTTGTTCGGCGCGTACCACGTCCGATAGAAGGAGCGGATCTCGGGCAGCGCGAGCGCGCGGATGTCTTCCATCCAGCCGATCGTCGGCCAGCGATACGGGTGCGTGGTGAACGCCTGCGCCATCAGCTGCTCGTCGAGCCAGCCATCGACATCGTCCTCGACGCGCTCGCGGCGCTCGTTGGTGACGACATCGCGCTCGGCCTCCACCGGATCGTGCTCGAGCACCAGGTGCTGCATGCGCTCGGACTCGAGGCGGATGCCGAGCGGCAGATCGCGCGTCGGTAACGACAGCCGGTAGTACGTCCAGTCGACCCAGGTCGCCGCGTTCGATTCGCCACCCGTGCGCTCGACCAGGCGATCGAACTCGCCCGGCGGCAGGTTCTCGGTCTGGCCGAACATCAGGTGCTCGAACAGGTGCGCCATGCCGGTGGCGCCCGGTCGCTCGTGGCGCGAGCCGACGCGGAACCAGGTCTGGAGCGCGACGATCGGGGCCCGCTTGTCGACCGCGGTGATCACGCCGAGGCCATTGCTCAGGCGGAACCGCTTCGCCGTCACGCCGCGGCCTTCAGAGCCGATCGACGCTTCGGCTTCGAGTTGCCACGACGACTTCATCGATCCTTGATACCACGATCATCTTCGTCGCCGAGCGACGACGGCGGCTCGCGCACGCGTGCTGCGATCGCGGACGATCAGAGATGATCTTGGTGAAGTTTCGTGCCTACGACAGCACGAACCCGCGGCCGGTCGGACGCTCGGTCGGGATCGTGCGCGGCCGCGCGAGCCGTTGCTTCTCGGCGGCGATCTTCTTCTCGATGGCCGTCTTGTCCTTCTGCAGCGAGGTCAGCTTCATCTTGGCCGCGGTGCGATCGGCCTCGTTCGGAGCGTCGGCCACGGCATCGACCGCGGTCGCGATCTTGACCTGGTTGTCGGCGAGCTCCTTCTCGAGCTTGCCCAGCGTGGTCGTCGGTGGCGGCGGCGGTGCTGGCTTCAGCCCGCCGTTCTTGAGCCGGGCGAGCCGCGTCTCCAGATCCGCCTTGGTCTGGCGCTGCGACTCGAGCTTCGCCTTGGCCGCCTTGCGATCGGCATCGTTCTGCGCGCTGGTGATCGCATCGATCGAGATCGCGATCAGCTTGTCGGTGGCCTGGATCTCCTTGGTCAGCCCCTCGACCGTGTCCTTCTGCTTCGAGTCCTGCTTGGTGTCCGCCGGCTTCGTGTCCGCCGAGACCAGCGGGGCTCCGAGCATCGCGCCCGCAAACACCACCGTTCGCCAGATCCGGTCCGCATGCTTGGTCATAGGACGACGAGCGTATCGCGAACTCGAGGTTGCGAGGATGTCAGTCCCAGGCCCTGGGGAGTCGCCTCGTTGACGCGATCGGTCGACGTGCATTCGGGTGCGCGATGTGGCCTTCAGATCGTGCCGTTTGTGGGCTCGCTTGCGATCGCTACGCCGAGCTCGCTCGCACCGCGATCGGCGCACGGCTTGCTCGACGAGCTCGCATGTCGCGAATCGCCCTGCTGCTGCTCGTCCTGTCCGGCTGCATGGATGCCTCGACCATCTCCACGATCGAATCGCCGATCGTCGGCGGCCAGGTCGCGAGCACCGCCGACTTCCCGACCGTGGTCGCGCTCGAGAGCGGCCCCGGCCAGTGGTTCTGCACCGGCTCGCTGGTCGCCCCGGAGTGGGTGCTGACCGCCGCGCACTGCGTCGAAGGCGAGACCGCCGCGACGATCAAGATCCGGCTCGACGACAACAACATCAACGACACCACCGGCGGCCAGGAGGTCGCGGTCGTCCAGGTCACGCCGCACCCCGACTACAACGGGTTCGACTGGGACAACGACGTCGCGCTGATCAAGCTGGCCGCGCCGATCACCGATCGGACGCCGACCCGGATCCATCGGTCGATGCCCTCACCCGCGACCTCGATGATCCAGGTCGGCTACGGCGCGGTCGACGACAACGACATGGTCGCCGGCGTGCTGCACGCGCTGACCACGACGTCGATCGATTGCGCGATGACCGGCGATGCCTCGATCACGAACCAGAACGTCGTCTGCTTCGATCAGCGCGACGGCAACGGCACCTGCTACGGCGATAGCGGCGGGCCGTCGTTCGTCCAGGTCGGCGACACCCTCGAGGTCGCCGCGATCACGTCGGGCGGCACCGTGCAGAGCTGCCTCGACGGCTTCGACATCCAGACCTCGGTGTTCGGCGAGCTCGCGTTCATCGACGCGACGATGGGCACCGAGCCCGATCCGACGGATCCGACAAACCCGACAAACCCGGATCCGACGAACCCCGATGGTCCCGACGATCCGGCCGATACCGGCGAGGCGAGCGGCGGGTGCAATGCCGGCGGTAGCGCGGGTCTCTTGATCGGGCTCGCCGCGTTCGCGGTCCGGCGTCGCCGCTACCAGACGACCTGAGCCTGGAGCTTGAACACGTCGGTGTCGGGCTCGGTCTCGGCGGGCACCTGGCCCGGCCGCAGGTGGACCTTGCTGCCGTAGCTGTAGTGCGTGTACTGGAGGTAGATCTCGCCCCAGGTGTCGAGCGGGAACCCCAGCTTCGGCGACAGCGCGCGGAAGCTGTTCTCCGAGTCGTAGACGTCGAGGATGACGCGGTCGTAGCGGATCGATCCGACGAGCTGCTTCAGGATCCGGTACGACGGCTCGACGCCCCACTTGAGATAGAGTCGGCGATCGCGGTTCGCCGACGGATCCATCTCGTCGACCTGCTTGCTGCGCACCCACGTCGACATGCCGAACGCGCGGACGCCGATCTTGTCGGTGACCTTGACCGGGATGTCCGCGGCCAGCGTGTACATCTTGCCGGTGCCGTCCTCGCTGGCGTCGGTGCCGAGGAAGTTCTCGGTCAAGCCGCGGCCACCGGTCGAGTGCATGACCTCGAGCGCGGGTGCGAGGTACAGCACCTTCTTCATGTCCATGAACGAGAACAGGACGTGCGCGGTGCCGCGGTCGCCCGGCAGCTTGTAGCGCGCGTCGCCACCGACGACGTTCATCGTACCGTTCTGGATCGGCGACAGCGGGCGCTCGTCGCGCGTCCAGGTGCGGAGGAGGTACGCGCCGAGCTCGAGGTCCTCGATCACCGGGTAGCTGCCCGCGAGGTGCGCGACCGGCGTCATGCCGAGGTTCTGCTGGAGCTCGGCCTGGTGGAAGCCGACGCCGGCCTGCGCGTTGCCGCCGCCCGGCAGCTTGTACGCGACCTTGACGCCGCCCTGGTGCGTGCGCCCGAACACGTAGGTGTCGTACGGCTGGATGTAGCCGAAGCGATCCCAGAACACGCCGAGCTGGACGGAGAGCGGCTCGTGCTCGAGGAACTTCTCGGCGGTGACGCTCGCCTGCGCGATCCCGAACTGGTTCTCGAGGCGCGCGCTCGCGTAGTCCGAGTAGAGCGAGGCGAACATGCCCAGCTCGACCTTGTAGTTGCCCTTCCTCGCGCTGAAGAACAGCTCGCTCCAGTCGGGCTCGTAGAGGCGCGTGTAGCCAAAGCCCGAGAGGAAGTAGTCGTTGTCGATCAGGTACGGCTCGCGATCGCCCGCCGTGGTCAGCGGCATGCGCGCGTAGCCGTGGAGCTCGAAGCGCACATCCTTGACCGACATCGTCGCCGGGCCGCCCGACTTCGAGACACCACCGACGGTGTCCGACGAGCTGATCGACTCGACCGCCGCGGTTGCTTTCGGCGCGGGTGGCGTCGGAGGCGCAGCCGGGGCGTGGCGCGGCTCGCCGATGAACGCGGGCGCGGTCGCGGGCGGCGCTGCGGCATCGTCGACGTCTCGGGGCGTGCCGCGCGCGACGCACTTGTCGTCGACCCAGGCGACGCACGGCTCCTCGGCCTTGGGATCGGTGTTGGCGACGCGCGGATTGGCGGCAGCAATCGAAGGCGCCAGCAGAGCGGCGATGGTCACGAACGACTTCACTTGGCACCTCCGTGCACGCAAGCGGGAACCTTGGACGCGGGAACGAAGCCGCTATCGATCAGCGACCTCGCGTTGGCGGGCGTGATGACCTCGACGGGAACAGCGACCACCGGCACCTTGCCGCCGGCGAGCTCGATGGTGGCGGCGGCCTTCGGGGTCGTGCCGCGCACGATCGCCGCGGCAGCCTCGGCGGCGGAGCGCGCGAGCGGCTCGAGATCCTTCAGCACCTCGATGGTCTGCACGCCCTCGCACACGAAGTTGACGTTCGCGGCATCGGCGTCGGCACCGGCGATGAACACGTTGGAGAGCCCGGCGTTCTTGATCGCCTGCACCGCACCGAGCGCCATGCCCGAGTTGTTCGCGAGCACCGCATCGACCTTGCCGCCGCTGCGGGTCAGCGCGTTCTCGACGGTCCGCAGCGCCTGCTCCGAGGACCAGTCGCTGTGGCTCTGCTCGAGCGCGATCGTGATGTCACCACGCGCGAGGTACGGCGCGAGCGTGTCGTGATAGCCGCGCGTGATCTCGGCGGCGACGGAGTGACCGGCCTGCCCCGAGAGCAGCACGTACGTGCCCTTGCCTCCGGTGTGCTTCAGCGCTGCCTCGGCCTGCAGCACGCCGACCCGATACGAGTCGTGCGAGACGTAGTAGTCGAGCTCGCGCGACACGATCGAGCGGTCGTACGCGATCACCTTCGCGCCGCGCGCGTGGGCGAGCGCGACGTAGCTCGCCGCCGCCTCGGAGTTGGTCGGCTGGATCACCAGCACCTTCGCACCGAGCGTCAGCGCGTCCTCGACCTGTGCGAGCTGCTTCGCGCCGTCGTCGTCGGCGGAGAACGTCGCCGTCGCCAGGCCGAGCTTCGCCGCGTGGAGCTCGAAGTACTTGAGGTCTTTCTGGTAGCGCTCCTCGCGCAGCTGCGCGAGCAGGAACGCGACGTCGGCCTTGCCGCCCACCTTGGTGGTTCCGCCGGCGCACAACCCGATCACGACGAGGGGAACGACCGGCAGCGCGAACAGCCCGATCATCAGGCCGCGGCTCTTCCTGCCCTTCAGCACGACGTCGCTGAGGACGGCGAGCAGCAGGATGCCGCCGGTGAAGATCAGCTGCCAGTTCGAATCGATCTGGAGCAGGCTCATGCCGTTCGCGAGCGTCGCGAACACCAGCGTGCCGAGCACGGTCCCGGTGATCTTGCCGCGACCACCCGCGATCGAGGTGCCACCGATCACCACCGCGGTGACGGCGTCGAGCTCGAGCAGGTTGCCGGCGTTGCTCGCGGTCACGCTGCTGACGCGCGCCGCGGCGAGCAGGCCCGCGATCGCGGTCAGCACGCCCATCACCGTGTAGACGATGATCGTCACGCGCTTGACGTCGATGCCCGACAACCGCGCGGCCTCGGGATTGCCGCCGATCGCGTAGATCTCGCGGCCGAGCCGCGTGCGCGTCAGCGTCAGCACGCCGGCCAGCGCGATCGCTCCAGCGATCAGCACGAGCACCGGCACGCCGCGCCAGCCGAACACCGCGAGGACGGCGCCGGCGAGCAGGACCTGCCCCGCCATGCGGATCGCCACCGTCGACGTGGTCAGCGGGCTCAGCCCGGCTGCTTCGCGACGGCGCGCCTCGTTGAACACGGTGTAGAGCCCGAGCCCGAGGAGCGCGAGCACGATCGCCCAGGTCGCGACCGGCGACAGCGGTGCGCTGAGGAACGAGAAGTCGTCACCGAGCTGGATGGTCGACGCGTCCGACGCGACCAGCGCACCACCGCGATACGCCTTGAAGCCGGCGAGCGTGACGATGAAGGCCGGGATGCCGAGCCAGCCGACCCAGAAGCCGTGCCACGCCCCGATCAGCGCGCCGGCGACCAGCGTCAGCCCGATCGCGGCCGGCGTCGGCAGGCCGAGCTCGCGCTGGAGCAACGCCGCGATCACGCCGGTCAAGGCGACGCCCGCACCGACCGACAGATCGATGCCGCGGATCAGGATCACCAGCGTCATGCCGACGGAGACCACGAGGAGCACCGCGCATTGCGACAGCAGATTGGTGACGTTGCCCTCGGTGAGGAACATGCCGCGCGTCGCGGGGAGCACCGACAGCAGCGCCCACATCGCGAGCAACACGCCCGCCATCGCCCACGCGTTGACATCGATCTTGCGGCCGGCCGGTCGTTCGGCGACGCGCTCGAGCTTGGCTTCCTTCACGACGCGACTCCTTGATTCACCTGCGTTCCGACGGCGAGCTGCATGATCGCGAGCTGCGTGATCCGAGCTCCGGCCAGCGCTCCGGCGAGCCGGCCCTCGCGCAGCACGAGGACGCGATCGGCGAGCCGGATCACCTCGGGGAGATCCGACGATGCGAGCACCACCGCGTGGCCCCGCGCGGTCAGCTCCTCGATCAGCCGATAGATCTCTGCCTTCGCGCCGACGTCGACGCCGCGCGTCGGCTCGTCGAGCAGGAGCACGCGAGGTGCGCACTCGAGCCACTTGCCGATCACCACCTTCTGCTGGTTGCCACCGGACAGCGTGGCCACCTCGGCCGCCAGGCTCGGGGCCTTGATCGACAGCTCGCGCAGCCGCGCCAGCGCCGACTGCTCCGCGCGCGTGTTGTCGAGTAACCCGAAGCGCGCCAGCCGACCGAGCGACGACAGCGCCAGGTTCTCGGCGACGCCGAGCGAGAGCACGAGGCCCATCGCCTTGCGATCTTCCGGAACGAAGGCGAAGCCGGCGGCGATCGCCTCGGCGGGCGTCCTCGCGTCGACGCGCTTGCCATCGACCTCGATGACGCCGCTGCGCGCGCTCCTGGCGATCCCGAACAGCGCCGACAGCGTCGCGCTGCGGCCCGCTCCCATCGCCCCGCACAGCGCGACCACCTCGCCGGCGCGCACCGTGAACGACAGCGCGTCGACCACCGCGCGTCCCGGCATCGTCGGATGCGCGACGCGGAGGTTGGTCACCTCGAGGACGGTCTCCTCGGTGAGGTGGTTGGCCTTCTCGCGATCGTCCAGCTCCTTGCCCGTCATCAGCATCACCACCTCGTCCGTCGCCACCGGAGCTTCGCGGATACCGGCGAGCTCGCCGTCCCGCAACACGGCCACCCGATCGCAGAGCCGCTCGATCTCGCCCAGCCGGTGCGAGATGTAGATGAACGACGTGCCCTGCGCACGCCGGCGCTGGATCAGGCCGAACAGCCGCTCGATCTCGGTATCGCCGAGCGGCGCCGTCGGCTCGTCGAGCACGATCAGTCTTGCCCCTGCCCCTGTCGCGCGATCGCCGTCGAGCGCCCGCGCGATCTCGATCATCTGCTGGAGGCCGATGCCGAGATCACCGACCCGCGCGTCGAGATCGATCTCGCCCGCCTGGTCGCCGAGCACCTCGACGAGCATCCGCCGCGCGATCCGCTGGCCCTCGATCGCGTCGGTGAAGAACCAGCCGAGATCGCGCTCGCGGCCGAGCAACAGATTCTCGGCGACGGTCATCTCGGAGACCAGCGCCAGCTCCTGGTGAACGATCGCGATGCCCGCGAGTCGCGCATCGCGCGTCGACGAGAACGCCTGCGGCTCGCCGTTGACGATCACGTCGCCGCGAAACGAGCCCGCGGGATGGACGCCGGAGAGGATCTTGATCAGCGTCGACTTGCCCGCGCCGTTCTCGCCGCACAGGCCGAGCACCTCGCCGCGCCGGATGTCGAGCGACACCTCGTGGAGCGCGCGGACGCCGGGGAACTGCTTGCCGATCCGGCACAGCTCGACGATCGGCTTGCCCGCCGCGCGCGCCGTTCGCAGCGAGCTGCGCTCGAGATCGTCGCCCCAGCGCGCCGGTTGCCGGCCCTCGCGATCGCGAATCGTCACTTGCGTCTCCTGCGGATCACCAGCAGGAACGCGCCGGCGATGGCGAGCGCGGCGCCGGGCGAGTTGCCACCGCTGCACGCGCACGCGACGCCGGTGCGATCGTCACCCTCGCCCGCGGGATCGTCCTCGCCGGGCGGCGGATCCTCGCCGGGATCGTCGAACCGGCCGCAGTCGTTCGGCTCGAACGAGCCGGCGCGCTCGAGCATCGTCATCTGATACGCGCCGGCGCCGTAGCCGACCATCGGGATGCTTCCCGAGTACGCGCCGATCTGTCCCGACGACGACCGCGTGTTGTAGAGCTCGGGCAGGAGGTTGTAGTTGGCGCCGCCCTGCGCGGTCACCCACGACAGCAGCTGATCGGCCTTCTCGGTGTTGCCGGCGCGGCGGAATGCCGTCGACGCGCGCAGGTCGATCAGGATCCACTCGTCGGTGTCGTACTGATCCTGCGAGCCCTCGAGGCGCTTGTAGCCGCCGGCTGGCGTCTGCAGGAACGACATCGAGTCGAGCGTCGCGGTGCCGATCGCGCTGTCGGCCGGGATCAGATCCCAGACCAGCGCCTCGACCGTCGCGCCGTCGCGGTAGTTGGTGCCGCGCGCGAGCCGCTCGAGCGAGCCGGCGAGCACCCGGTTGCCGTCGATGAAGAAGGTCTCCATCGCCGTGACCGCCTTGTCGTGCAACGCGCGGTAGCGCTCGATGTCGTCGGTGCGGCCCGCGCGCCGCGCCAGCGTGGCCATGTCGCAGAAGCCGCGCGCCGCGGTCGCCGTGGTGTAGAGGAAGTGCTCGCGGTTGCCCCAGTGGACCTCCCAGATCGAGGCGTCGGCGATCGCCATGCCCGCGTCTTCCATGTTCGCCGCGAGCGGCTCGGCGACGCCGTTCTTGATCGCGTCGTAGACCGTCTCGCCCTTCTTCGTGGTCTCCGACAGCCACGCGGTGTCGCCGCTGGCATCGACGTACTGGCGAGCGCCCCAGATGTAGAGGCCCCAGCCATCGATCTCGATGTTGCGCGTCGGCGCGCCGGAGAAGTCGGCCTCCTCCTCGCCGTCGCCGTAGTAGCGCACCGTCGAGATCTGGTACGGCACGTCCTTCAAGAACGAGCGGTACTTGCCGGCATCGGCATCGAGGAAGAAGTTGACGGCCTTCTTCGCTTCCTCGTGATGGCCGGTGCGGGCGAGCGGCACGATCGCGTACATCGCGTCGCGAACCCAGCCGGTGTGCCAGCCGCCCGGCGGCAGGCTGGCGAGCATCATGCCGTGGTTCTTGAGTCGCGGGCTCTCGCTGTACGGCTCGAGGATCTGGCCCATCCGCAGCACCGACTCGGCCTGTCGCCAGATCCGAGTCTCGGCATCGCTGAGGCCGGCCGGCGGCGGCTTGCGCCACGCCTCGAACTCGGCGAGCAGATCGGTGTAGAGCACGTCGGCGGTGCGACCGGCGAGGAACTCGGTCCACGCGGTCTTCGAGGCGCTGCCGTTGCCGTCGTCGAACAGCAGCGCGACGCCCCACCACTTCGACTGGCCGGGGCCGATCGAGCCGAGGTCCTTCTGGAACGCGTTCTTCTTGTCCGTGCCCGAGCACGACGTCGTGCTGGTGATGCCCGATCCGGCGGCGACCGTCTGGAACGTGTTGTCGGCGCAGCTCGACACGTCGGCGCCGCCGATCGGAGCGTAGACCATGGTGCCGCCGCCGGGACCGGTCTCGGTCGCGAACGTGCCGTCGAAGTTGATCGCCTCGCCGTTGGAGCCCGGCTCGTCGGCGTTCGGTGCGCTGCCGAGCTTGAAGTTGTGCAGCGAGTACGCGGTGACCGGAATCGATCCGCCGCCGGAGTTGGTGACCTTGAACAGCATCACCATCGCGTTGCCGGCGTAGCCGTACGGCGCGACGTAGAACGTCTCCGTGGTGACGCCGCCCGCGTCGACCGCGCTGCGGATCATGTTGGTCTCGGCGACGTAGCCGATCTCGCTCGGGGCCTTGCCGCCGAGCCACGCGGCCGAGCTGCCCTTGACGCCGAAGTAGGTATCGAACGCGAGGTTTCTGCGGACGATGCCCTCGCCGTCGGGGTTCTGCGGGTTCGCGCGCAGGTAGCGATACGGCCGCTCGAGGTAGTGCTTGATGGCGTTCGCGCTGGCGTCGTAGACCTGAAACCCGAAGCCGTTGCCGGTGACCAGGTACCGGAACGAAGCCACCGGCTCGATCGCCTCGGCCGGCGTCGACAGCATGCCCAGGCCGAGGACCAGCGGGATCGCGAACGCTCGGGTCTTCATCGAGCCGAGCCCGAGGCATGAAGCGTGCCCGTGAACGTGTTTTTCCCCTGTGTGATCCGCCGTGTGGGATCAGCCATCTAGGGCCCCGAGGCCCGGCGCGTTGCCAAACGAAACCTCGGTTCGCGTCGACAATCGCAGCGCGCGCTCCTAGGCCCGCGGACCGACGAAGGACCGCCGGTGGCACGTCCCTTGATGGAGTGCCCGCCGTGCGGTTTGCCCTCGTGTTCCTGCTGATCGCTTGTCGGCCTCCCGGCTACGGCAAGGGCGACGACGTTGGTCCCGACCCCGATGCGCCGGCGGCGACCGAAGACGCGCCTCCGCCCAGCGACGGCGAGACCATGTCCGCGACCTGCGACAAGACGTTTCGCCTCGACGGTCACAGCACCGCGTCGACGGTGTGGCTCTCCGGCAGCTTCGTGAGCTGGGGCGGCGATCCGGCGCACGGCGCGATCGAATTCGACAAGGGCGTCGACGGCGCGTGGACCGGTAGCTACCAGTTCGAGGCCGGCTCGCACCAGTACAAGTTCATCGTCAACGGCGCGGACTGGATCACCGACCCGACGAACCCCGACGTGGTGGACGACGGCCAGGGCAACACCAACAGCCTGTTCCTCTGCGCGCCATAGTCGGCGTTCCCGAGGACGCGCTTCATGGTATGGACCCGGCATGACCCCGGAGTCCCCCAAGAAGAGCATTGCCAAGCAGGCGACCGAGCGCGTCCTGGGCGCGCTCAACCGCGCCGACGAGATCGGTGGCGAGATCCGCGACTATCTCCAAGAGAAGGTCGCGGCCGATCCGCGCTACGTCAGCGCGCGCAAGCGGATCGCGAAGCTGTTCGGCGGCAAGTACGAGTCGCGCGACGAGGTCAAGCAAGCAGCCGATCAGCGCGCGCAGAAGGTGGCCGCGGCGGCTGCCACCGCGAAGACCACGGCGAAGCCGAAGCAGACCGGGTTCGGTGATCCGTCGCTCAAGGCGCAGATCTTCGGCAAGAAGAGCTGCCCGTGGACGGGCCGCGCGATCACGCTGCTCGAGCGCCACAAGGTCGACTACGAGTACCTCGATCTCGAGGAGCCGGAGCACGAGGCCAAGGCCACGCCGCTGGCGCTCGAGACCAAGCAGAACACGGTGCCGTTCATCTATCTGCGCGGCAAGTTCATCGGCGGCTTCAACGCCCTCGCCGAGGTCGAGCGCCTCGGTCAGCTCGAGGTCGCGATGATGACGCCCGAGGAGCGCGAGAAGGCGCCGGCGCACCTCAAGAACATCGAGATCGTGCCGCGGCCGAACACCGACGAGGTAGCACCGGCCGAGGTCGACGCGTCGACCTGATCACTCGGAGTCGTCGGGCTTCGGCTCCTCGACCTTCGGTTTCGCCTTCGTCAGCGTCACCTCCTGCACCAGATCGCCGTCGAGCGGCAGCTTGACGGTGTTGTAGCCGGTGCGCCGCAGCTTGAGCGTGTGGCTGCCCGGCGCGATCGGCAGCGTCGCCTCGAACGGCGTCTTGCCGAGGCGCTTGCCATCGAGCACGACGGTGGCGCCGGTCGGCACCGACGTCAGCTTCAACGTCACCGTGCGAGGCGCATCGATCGGCTCCGCGGCATCGGCGATCGCGACCGCAGCGTCGGGACTCGCGGCGTCGGGAGCTACCGCGGCATCGGCGATCGCGGCCGCGGCGTCGACCGCTCGTTCGGCGGTGGGACTGGCGAACATCAGCGCGTAGACCGCGGCGCCGGCGCCACCGAGTACCAGCACGATCACCGCGATCCACAGCAGCGCCCGCGCCCGCTTCGGCGGTGGTGGCGCGGCAACGGCGGTCGGAGGCAGCACCTGGACGCCATCGGTGGTCGCGCCGACATCGACGATGCCGCGGTTGGTCAGCGCGCGCGGCGGATCGTCGACGACGACCGACTTCGCGCCGGTCTGGCCGAACGAATCGAGTGGCTTCGGCGGGGTCTCGCGCGGATCGAACGCCGACTCGGTGAACAGCCGCTGGATCGACCGCACGCGATCCTCGGGGCTCGCCGGTTCCTCGACGGCCGCTGCGGGTGCGGGTGCGAGCGCGGTCGGCACCGACTCGTCGAACTCGCCACTCGGCACCGCCACCACGGCGCGCGCCAGCTCGGCCGCCGGCAGCCGCTCGACGTGATCGAGCTCGCTCGCGAGCGACTCCACGATCTCGGTCGCCGAGCGCATCTTCTTGCCCGGCACCGGCGGGATGTCGCGCGGATCGAGCGCCTCGACGTCGACGGTCTCGGCGTGTGCGATGTCGAGATCGGTCTCGGGGCGCCGGGGTGCAACGCGCCGCCACGGCTCGAGCCGATCCTCGAACAGCTGCGCCATCACCTCCGCGATCGCGGTGTCACCGAGCACGAGACCGTGGCGATGGCCGAGCGCATCGATCGCCCGCCGCATCGCCTCGGCGGACTGGAAGCGCTCGCGCGGATCGACGCGCAGTGCGGTGGCGACGATCTGCTCGAGCTCCGCGGGGTAACCCTCGACCAGCTCCGATGGCTTGCGATAGGCGCCGCTCTTGATCCGCTCGGCCGTCATCCGATCGGACTGATCGCGAAACGGCCGCGCCATCGTCGTCAGCTCGTAGAGGCAGATGCCGAGCGCGAACACGTCGGCGCGCGCGTCGACGGCCTGTTGCCGCACCTGCTCCGGGGCCAGGTAGCCGAGCTTGCCCTTGACGAACCCGGCCTGCGTCGTGCTGCGGCGGTCCCTCGCCTTCGCGATCCCGAAGTCGATCAGCTTGACCGCGCCGTCGTAGCCGACCATCACGTTCGACAGCGAGACGTCGCGATGGACGATGTCGAGCGGCTGACCGGCATCGTCGGTCCGCGTGTGGGCGTGGTGAAGACCGGAGGCCGCGCCGGCGATCACCGTCAGCGCGAAGTCGAGCGGCAGCAGCGAATCGAGATCGCGAGCCCGTTGCCAGACCTCCTGCGCGGTGCGGCCGTGCACGTAGTCGATGACGAGGAACAGCTTGCCCTTGTCCTCGTCGATCTCGAACACCGGCGCGATGTGCTGGTGGTGCAGGCGACCGAGCACGCGCGCCTCGTCGAGGAACATCGCCTGCTGCTGCACGCGATCGTCGCCGAGCTCCAGCATCTTCACCACGACGTGGCGGACGAAGCCGCCGGCCCCCGTGATGCGACCGACGAACACCTCACCCATGCCCCCTACCGCGAGCGGAGTGACGAGCTCGTAGCGCCCGATGCGCTGGCCCTTCGGCATCCGGCGCCGATCATAGGTGCCCGCGGCCCGCGCGCGGATCTTTTTGCGTGGTCGTGGCAAGCTCGCTCGGTCCTCGGGGGCCGAGCTAGCCTTTCGTCCGCGGCGCTACGCCGTGGCTGATCACGATCCGACATGGAGAACTCCCGCTACGACCTTGCCGCGTCCGTCTACGACGGTTTGCAGCGCTGGCTGCTCCGCTCGCGGCAAGGCCGACCGGGGTGGCGAGCAAGTAGCCGCCCCCGAGGACACCTCTCGTGACCGCGTGGCTTCGTTCCGCCGGTGCGGCGATCGCGTCCGCGATCGCCCGCGCGGACACGCGGTCGCCGATCTTTCACGGCTGTTACGACTGGCACTCCGCCGTCCACGGCCACTGGGCGCTGCTCCGGCTCGCCCGCGTCACCGGCGACGCGCGGTTCTCCGACGCTGCGCTCGGCGAGCTGACCCCGGATCGGATCGCCGCCGAGGCGGCACGGCTGCGCGCCGAGCCCACGTTCGAGATGCCGTACGGCCGCGCCTGGCTGCTGCGCCTCGCGATCGAGCACGCGCTGGTGACCGGCACGGACGCGCTCGCCGGGTTCGCCACGGAGACGGCGCAGTCGCTGGTCGAGCGCTACGATCACGTCGCGCCGCATCCGGCGACCCGCGAGTACGCGAATGCGTCGTGGGCTCTCGTCCAGCTGTCCGCGTGGGCGCGCCACGCCGGCTCGAGCGCGCTCGAGACCTGGGTCGGCGCTCAGATCGAGCGCGCCTTCCTCGATCCCGGCGAGGTCCCCGGCCTGCACGACGATCGCGTCAACGCCGACTTCTTCTCGCCGCGCGCGAACTGGCTGTATCTGATCGCGCACACCGAGCCAGTGATGCTGCCGCGCATGCTCGAGGCCGCGGCGCTCGACGAGCGCGTGCTGGCGCCGGTCGCGGTGAACGGCCGCGCCCACCACTACGGAGTCAACTGGTCGCGCGCGTGGATGCTGCACCGCCTCGCGCTGATCGATCCCGACGAGCCGCTGTATCGCCGCGCGTTCGACGCGCACGTCGAGGTCGGCCTCCGCGATCACGATCGCGCCGCCGGCGACTACCACGCGTACGGCCACTGGGTGCCGCAATTCGCGGTCTACGCCCTCACGGAAGACCTCAGCTAATCGCCGCCGCGCTGCCACTTCCAGTGGTGGTAGAGGTCGATCGGCTTGCCCCACCGCCAGATCAGCCCGACCTCGAACGTGGTGTCGCGATCCCAGCCCTGCACGAACCAGGTGTAGCGCACGCCGAGGCGAATCCCCGGCACGCCGGTCTGCAGGTAGCGCATCGACCCGAGGTCGGGCGCGAACAGATCGATCGCGGCGCCGACGTAGGCATCGCCGCGGCCCTCGAAGTGCGACGTCCGATAGACGCCGCCGAGCTCGAAGCCGGCGTTGACGAGCGGATCGATGTAGCGCTGCGCCCTGGCCCAGAACGCGAACGGTCGCAGGTGCGTACCGATGCCGCCGGCGATGCTGCGGAAGTCGCTGGTCGACTTGCGCATCACGCGGGTGTCGAGCGACGCCTCGAACAGCGGCCAGCGAAACCACGCCGTACCGGCGACATCCGAGGCGTGATCCTTCGGCGAGCCGAGCGTGACGCCCGCCGAGTAGTCGCGCGCGCCGCGCTCGCAGGACTCGCCTGCCGCGACCGTCGAGCAGGTCCCGGCCGGTAGCTCCTCGACGGTGCGGACCTGGCGGCCGCCGCCACCGCAGCCGAGCAAGAGGATCGCGAGGACGAGACGCAGGCTCATCGATCGTACACCGTTGCCGTATGCTTCGCGCCGTGCTGATCGTGCACGGACTCGGCCGGCATGCGAGCGAGTGGAGCCAGTGGACCTCGCTCGGTCATTCGTTCGGCGCGCATGTCGCTCTCGCCGTCGCCGAGCTGCGCGCGCTCATCGGTTAGCCGAAGACCTTCTTCTTCAGCTCGCCCGAGGTCTGCAGGTTGATCAGCTCCGCGCGACCGCCGATCGGCTCGCCGGCGATGAACACCACGGGCAGTCGATAGCCGTTGCTGTCGCGGCGCACCGCGAACTGCGCCGCCGGATCTTCCTGGATGTTCGACACCTGGTGCGGGATGCCCGCACCCTCGAGGATCTCGACGAGCTTGAGCGCATCGCGGCGCGACTTGTCCATGTGATAGACGATGACGGGCGCGACGTCCTTCGCTCCCGCCGGAGCCGGCGTTGGCGCCGACGTCACCACGACGCCGTCCTTGCCGGTCGCGAACGCGCGGCGATCCGCCAGCTCGTTCTCGTCGGCGAGTGGACGACCGAGGGCCTCGTTCGCCTTCTGCGCCAGCTCGCCGGCCTTGCCGGGCAGCCTGGTCATCGCCTCGTGGGCCTTCGCACGTGCTCGATCTAGCCAGCTCATAGCCCCGCTCGTAGCACGAATTCGCCCGGTCGATCACGAGGCGCATCTGCAAGCAACGCGGCGTGCACGGCGATGATTTCAGGAGGGCAAGACCTCGAAAACCGCCGCGTTCGCGGGATCATCGAGCGTCGATGAATCGCGAGGTTCTACCGCGAGTTAGTTCTCGCGCAGGATCAGCAGGCCTCGCTCCGAGTCAGCGACATAGATCAGGCCGTCGACGACACGAATGCCGAGCGCGCCCGAGAACGGCCCCGAGCTCGCCGTCGCCGGATCCCAGGTGTTGTAGTGCGCGACCTCGCGCGGTCGCGTCGGATCCGAGAGGTCGACGACACGCACGCCGTCCTGGTAGT
>JAEYYY010000668.1 GCA_023430775.1 Pseudomonadota bacterium | reverse complement strand
GTACAGCGCGATCGCCTCGGGCGTGCGACCCGCGTGCTCGAGCACCTCGGGCTCGCCGAGGAAGGCATCGGCGCACGCGGCCTTCGCGCGGCGCGCCGGCTTGACCTGCTTGCACGACACCTGCGCGGCTCGATAGGCCGCCAGCGCACCCTCGGTATCGCCCTGGTCGGCGAGGCGCTCGGCGGTCTTGAGGTCGTTCAACGTCGCCGGCGCCGAGCACGCCACGGTCGCCGCGAGGACGAGCGCGCGGTTCACAGCGCGGCGGCGATCTCCGCGATCACCTTCGCGGCGTGGAGCACCGCCGTGCGATCGACGTCGAGGTGCGCGACCGCGCGTACGCTGGTCGCCGTGGTGCCACCACCGAGCAGCACGCCGCGATCCTTCGCGCGCGCCATCAGCTCGTTGCCGGTGCCGCGGACGACGTCGAAGAACACCAGGTTGGTCGCCGGCATCCGCACGCGCACGTGCCTGGACTCCGCCAGCGACTCGGCGAACAGCTTCGCGTTCGCGTGATCGTCGGCGAGCCGGGCGCGGTTGTGATCGAGTGCGTAGAGCCCGGCGGCGGCGAGGATGCCGGCCTGGCGCATGCCACCGCCGTGCATCTTGCGGAACCGATGACAGCGCTGGATGAAGTCGCGCTTGCCGCAGACCAGCGAGCCGATCGGGGCGCCGAGGCCCTTGCTGAGGCAGACGGACACCGAGTCGAAGCCGGCGGCCAGCTCCTTCTCTGACTTGCCGGTGGCGATGGCGGCGTTCCACAGCCGCGCGCCATCGAGGTGAGTGGTCATGCCGAGCTCGTGAGCGGCGGCGGTGACCTCGGCGAGCTGCGCCAGCTCCCACGGCTTGCCGCCCGACCAGCCGTGCGTGTTCTCGACCGCGACGACGCGGCTCGGCGAGATCGAGAAGTGGTGCGGCTTGAACGCGGCGCGGACGTCGGCGGCGGTGAAGAAGTAGTCGGTCATCACCTGCGCCTGGATGCCGGCGTTGGCGGCGAGGCCACCGGACTCGTCGCGCCAGGTGTGCGCGTCCTTGCCGATGATGATCTCGTCGCCCGGCTGGGTGTGCGCGCGCAGCGCGATCTGGTTCGCCATCGTGCCGCTCGGCACGAACAGCGCGGCCTCGGTTCCGATCAGCTCGGCGACCCGCGTCTGCAGGCGATGGATCGTCGGGTCGTCGCCCATCACGTCATCGCCGACCTCCGCATTGGCCATGGCATCGCGCATGCCGCGCGACGGGCGGGTCACCGTATCGCTGCGCAGATCGACGACGTTGACGCTCATCTGGCCCGCGAGCCTACCGCATGCGCGGGACTACGGCGTCGTCGAGCGTGCCTCGGGGAGCGTCTTGTCCTTGTCGTCCTTCGGCGGCTCCGCGGGTTTGTCGTCCTTCGGCGGCTCTTTCTTCGGAGGCGGCGGCGGCGAGCCGAGCTCGTGGCGGATCTTCTTTTCCAGGCGATCCACCATGCCCGCTTCGCGCCACAGCGGGCGGTCGACGATGTGGATCGAGAACTTGATGTTCTGGCGACCGTCGACCATCACCGTGATGATCTCGAGCGAGCCGCGATACGACTTGCCGTCCTCCTTGAGGTCGAACAGCACGTAGCCGGCATCGGCGTCCTTGTCGACGACCTTGGCCTTCTCGTCGACGACGAGGAACCGGACGGCGGTCGACCACACGTGATCGCGCTGGTAGCCGAGCGTGCGGCCTTCGGAACGCGCAGCCGCAGGCGCGGGGAGCGCGAGAAGCAGGCACAGCAAGAGGCGACGCATGCGGGCATCGTCGCCAGGGCGATCGATCGGCGCCAGTTTTCAGTCCGGCAGCTCGCCGGCGAGGATGGCGCGCGGGGCGTGCTCGAACAGCCGGACCGTCGCAGCGTGTCCCAGCTTCTTGTCGATCCAGGCCAGCCCTTGTGCAGATTGCTGCACGTCGCCGACCTGGTGCGCGTCGGTGGCGACCACGGCGGCGAGGCCGCTCTCGATCAGGTGGCGGGCCTGCTTGCTCTCGCGGCGGCCGTGAAACCCGGCGAGGGCCGGCAGGTCGATCTGGAACGCACAGACGCGGCGCAGCGATCGCGCGAGCTCGTCGTTGTCCCACAGCGCCGCGTAGCGCTCGGGGTGGGCGAGCACCGGGACGACGCCGGTTCGCGACAGCTTGAACAGCTGGTCGGCGAGGGCGGGTGGCATCAGAGAAGGCGGGATCTCGACGAGGAATGCCCGCGTCCCCCGGTAGCTCGGGATCGCGCCACTCTGGATCCGGCCGAGGAGCACATCATCCCACATGTTCTCGGCGGCGAGTCGCAGGGTGGGGTGATGCGGCTTCCGGAGGCCGTCCAGCTCGCCAAACGTGGCGTCGATCGCGTCCAGCGACGGCAGGTACTGGGATGCTTTCTGATGCGGGGTCGCGCACTGCTCGGTGACCCCCAATGACGCGAGGGCGTCGAGCATCGCAAGTGACGCCTCGCGATCGGGAGCGCCATCGTCCAGGCCGAACAGGATGTGGCTGTGAAGATCGATGTATCCCATTCGGTCCGGCGGAGCGTTGCACAACATCGCGTTGCTGCGCGGGATCCTGCGTGATATTGATCGAAAGTCCCGCCGGAGTGGGGGGATAAGGACGTTCCATGGCTCAGCCCGAGAAGCGTGAAAATTCGGTGTTGTTCTCCCTCCGGGAGCTTCGCCAGATCGAAGAGAACCGCGTCCAGGAAGAGGAGCATGCGGTTCGCTCTGCCGAGGAGCAGCGCCGTGCTGCGGCCGAAGCCGCCGAGCGCGCGCGTCGCGAGGCAGAGGAAGCCAAGATTCGCGAGGAGCGCGATGCCGCTCTCGCGATCGAGCAGGCGCGCGAGAACGCCGAGCGCGAGGCGCGCATGCGCGTCGAGTCGGCCGAAGCCGCCGAGCGCCAGCGCCAGCAGGCCGCGCTCGAGCAGCAACGTCTCCAGCAGGAGATGGAGCTGCGGCGCGCCGAGATCGCGAAGAAGCGCCCCACCTGGATGCTCGCGGTCACCGGCCTCGCGTCGGTCGGCGTGATCATCGCCATCGTGCTCACGATCCGCGCCCTCACCGGCGAGGACACCGCGAAGCAGGAAGCGGAAGCGGCCGAGAAGCGAGCCAAGGAAGCCGAGAAGCTGGCGCAGGAAGCCCAGGAGAGGGTCGAGCGTCTGCAGCGCGACCTCGAGGACATGGACAAGAAGGTCGGCGTCGCGGTCGACAGCGTTGTCGCCGCGCAGAACGACGCCGACCGCGCGAGCGCGAAGGCCAAGCTCGAAGCGCTCCGCAAGGAGAAGGCGGCGATGGAGCAGCGCATCGCCGAAGCCAAGGCGGCCGCGGCGCTCGCCAAGCGAAAGCAGGGCGCCACGGTTTCGGAGCAGTGCCGGAACAACCCGCTCGCCAAGGGCTGCGGCATCTAGCGCAGCGGTTCGGGTGACAGAACGGCGACCTTCGGGTCGCCGTTTTGCTTTTCGGAGCCGTGCAACCGCCGGTCTCCGCGGCGTGTCCAGGGCTTGATGGACGCGAACCGGCCGAAGCTCGCGAGCCATCTCAGCGGGGTGCTGCTCGCAGCGGCCCTGCTGATCGCGCTCGTCGGCTTGTGGTCGGGTCGCCGGTCGCCGAGCGCCGATCCGATCCATCGAGTGATCCGTGCGCAGATCGAGCTGATCCCGCTCCACTGCCAGATCGTCGAGCTCCAGATCCGGATCGACAGGGAGTTGCGCGAGCTCGACGTCCGGCAGCGGATGCGGATCGAGCTCTGACGACCGTCGGTGTGGGCGCGCGTGGGCCGCAAAATCGCTGCAATCGCTGTCGAGGCTCCGTGTCTCGCCAATCATGCAGGCAGCCCGGTTTGAAGGATCGCTGATGACGTCGCTGGCGGAGCTCAAGAACATCGAGCAGCAGCGACTGGCCGACGAACGCGCGGCCGTGCTTCGCGCCGAAGAGCTTCGCAAGCAAGCCGCGCTCGACGCCGAGCGCACGGCCCGCGAGGAGGCCGAGAGGAAGGTTCGCGAGGAGCGCGAGGCGCAGATCGCGATCGAGCAGGCGAAGGTGGCGGCGGAGCGCGAGCTGCGGTTGCGCGTCGAGCAAGCGGAAGCGGCGGAGCGCGCGCGCCAGCAGGCGGCGCTCGAGCAGGAGCGCCATCAGCAGGAGATGGAGCTCCGCAAGGCGGAGGTGGCGAAGAAGCGCCCGAAGTGGATGATCGCGGTCACGGCGATGGCCCTCGCATGCGCGACGGTGCTGGCGGTGCTGACGGTCAACGCGATCGCGGCGAGCAACGAAGCAGATCGCGCGCGCGAGGAGTCGATCAGGCTGGCGAAGCAGAAGGAAGACGAGGTCGAGGGAATGCGCCAGCAGCTGGTGAAGCTCGAGGGCGACCTCAAGGCGCTCGACGCGAACCTCGCCGTCGCGCTCGACAAGGTCGCGATCGCGCAGACCAAGGCGGAGGCGGCGGCAGCCGCGGCCGAGGTGAAGCGTCTCGCCAGGGAGAAGCGCGAGGCCCAGGCGCTCGCGTACAAGATCGAGCAGGAGCGCCTGCGCAAGATCCGCGAAGGCGGCGTGCACAACGTCTGCACGACCGGCGCCATCTGCCGCGACACCAAGTAAGGAACAAGCCACCTGCTCCGGGTGTTCGGCGCGTCGCGGCAACGACGCGCCGTCTTCGCGTGTCGTGCAGAAGCCTTAGTTGGCCGGCTTGCCGATCACGAGCTGCTGCGTCCATTGCGCGATGTGATTCGCGCTGGTCAGCAGCTGGAACGGCATGCGGAACGCGGGGCCCGAGGGATCCTGACCGAGCAGCGCGCGCTCGGGATAGAACGGCGTCATCCAGATCTGGGTACCCGTGGTCGGCCGCACGCCGAACGGGCGCGTGGTCGAGAACGTCAGGTAGAGCACCGGCTCGTTGTTCTCGCCGGTGCTGACGGCGAACGGCGTCCACCGCGACCACGAGTTGGTGAGCCCGGCGCCCTTGTTCGCGAGCGACAGCTGGATCGGCGGCGCCGAGCCATCGGCCTTGACGACCCACGCGGTCGCGGAGGCGTCGTTGTACGAGTTGCCCTGCGTGCGGGTAAACGCGATCCACTGGCCATCGGGCGACCACGACGGGTAGTAGTTCGAGGCGCCGGGCGAGTCGGGCACCAGCGTCTGGATCGGACCGAACGTGTTCGAGCCGGTGTCGAACGACCGCGTGACGATCGCGCCGTTGCTGACCTGGAAGTCCCAGATCAACGCCGAGGTCTCGACGTTGGCCAGCGTCAGCCCGTCGGGCGACAGCTCGGGGTGCGTGGCCACGAGGCCGGGGTTGTTGGGGATCGAGGCGAGCACCGCACCGCCGTTGGAATCGCGCAGCACCTGCTGGCCCTGATAGACGGTGACCAGCTTGGAGGCGTCCGGCGTGAAGGTGGCGAAGTTCCAGAACTGCGCGTTGGTGTCGTACGGCACCAGCACCGAGCGATCCGCGACATTCAGGATCGTGCCGCGGCCATCGCCCGAGTCGAGCGTGAGCGCCATCCGCGTGCCGTCCTTCGACAGGCCGTGGCAGCCGAGGCAGCCGGTCGGCTGTTGCGGTTGCATGGTGACCGGGTCGAGCGGGAAGAACGACGACGGCGGCACGTTCGGCAGGCTCATGTCGTAGCGGTAGACGCCCTGCGTGGGCGACGTGGTCCAGTAGTAGACCGCGCCCTGCACGATCTCGTTGGTGACACCGACGGTCTGGATCGGCGCGGTGCCCTTGGTGGCCGGGTTGCTCTGCGAGAGCCCCGAGACCGAGAGCTCGAGCTCCTGGTGCGAGGCGGCGATCGCGAACCACTCGTTCGGCGAGTAGATCGTGAACTGGTCGCCGCTGCCGGCCTTGTAGATCCGGAGATCGACGTACTCGTTCTTGAGCTGGACCTCGAACAGGTCGTGGCTCGGATCGCGCCAGTGGACGTCGAACTCGCCGAGGTTCGGCGGCACCACGATCGCGTCGTCGGGATACGCGATGACCGGCGCGGCGCCGGCCGTCTCGGTGGCGGCGTCGAACAGATCGGCGGCATTGGGCGGCACGTTCGGACCATCGACGCGCGCGCCCGAGACCTTGACGGTCAGGCCGGTGTCGCCGGTGGCATCGACGGTCGTCGCGATCACTCGCGTCGGGCCGGCGGCGCCGCCCGCGATCGTGATCGTCGAGCCGCTCCACGCGCCGAACGCCGGCTCGGCGACGGTGAACACCGCGGTTGCGGTGACATCGGTGCGATCACCGTCGGGATCGATCCTGGTCGCGGTGTAGGGCTGCGTGATCGCAACGCCGTCGACGACGCTGACCACCAGATCGGCGGGCTCGACCTCGATCGTGGCCGTGGTGACGCCATCGCGATCGGTCGGGCCGCAGGCAAACAACGAGACTCCCAGCGCGAGCCAAGCGAGGTTCCTCATCGACGCGAACGCTAACGCAAAGCCGATCGACCGGATCAGAAATCTTCGATCCCGACGGTTACATCTGGCCCGATAGTTTCAGACCGTCACCACGCGCAGGGGCCGCCGGCGGCCGCACGCACCGCATCCGCGGCGGCCTTGCAGCCGGCGGCGATCGTCTTGCGCTCGCTTTGCGGTAAGGCGGACCACGCCTTCCACGACGTCTCGAACTGCTTCTCGAGCAGGCCGCGCTGTGGACCGAGGGTGTCGCAGCTCGCGAGGCGGCCGACCAGCGCCTTGTAGAGGCCGCACTCGGCGGGTAGATCGCCGACGGGCAGGGGAGCGGGATCGGGGCCGAGCTGGCGGGCATCCGGCGGCACCGGCTTGTCGCGCGGCGGCGGTGGCGGTTCGGATCCGCACGCGACGACCAGCAGCAACCACAGCGCGCGTGTCATGTCAGCCGCCGCGCGCGAAGCGCTCGTACGCCGCACCCAGCGCATCGAGGAGCTGTTCGAGATCGGCGACGGTCTCGCGCACGCTGCCCTCGAACGCATCGCCGACGACGAGCACGGCCTCGACCTGGTTCTTCACCATCGCCGGGCCGGCGATCGGCACGCTCGGATCGCCGAGCAGGCTCGACAGCCGCTCCTGGAGCTCGCCGTGCGGGGCCTCCACCGCGATGGTTTGCGTGTCGTACGCCTGCTGGATCAGCGACGGTGCCGATAGCGGCAGCATGAACGCCTCGACCGAGCCGAGGTGCTGGCCGTGCCCGCGGTGACCGAGCGCGACGCGATCGGCGATCTTGACCAGCAGCGCCGCCTCCCAGCGCTGCGCGGCGTACGCGATCACCAGCCGTTCGACCGCGGCGAGGCTGAACGCGGCATCGATCTCCTGGAGCGTGGCATCGAGCGCACCGAGCGCGCGGACGTTCATCTGCCCCGACTCCGGGCGCGCACGCATGACGCGCGACACCGTTCGCGCCGGACGCGCTTGATGCGCGCTGACGGGCACCATGCCGGTATCGGCGAGCGACGGCTGTGGCGCCGCTTCGGACTCGGCGGGAAGCGGGCCGTAGACCGAGTTGATCAGGCGCTCGAGCAAGAACGCCGGCGTCACCGCGAGCTTCACCGGCGTGCTCAGAGCGTGCTGGAGGGCGGCGGCGAGGATCGGGGTCGGATCGCGGGCGCAGATCACGAGCGTGCCCTCGCGCGAGCGGCCGATCGGCAGCACCACCCAGCGCTGTGCGAGCGGCGTGGGCACCAGCGAGTGGGCATCCTCGTGGCGCGCCTCGAGGTGGCGCTGGAGCGCGGCGGGAAAGCCGGTCTGCTCGGAGAGCGCGAGCGCACCCTCGTCGGGATCGAGCAGCGTTCGCTTGACCAGCATCGACACCAGGCGGTCGCCGGGGCGCGCGGCTTGATCGCGGATCGCCTGCATCAGCTGCGTCGAGTCGATGCTCTCCCGCAGCAGCAGGATCTCCCCGATGCGCTGCCGCTCAGTCACGGCCGGATACTAGACCACGCCGCCGGAGGTTACATGCAGCTGACAGCCTGAAGATCCGTCGGTCGCTACTCGGGATAGACGTCGATGTGACCGCTCGATCCGGCGGTGGGCTTCGGCTTGTCGGCCGGCTTCGGCTTGTCGGCGGGCTTCGGCTTCACCGGCTTGATCGACGGCTTCGCGACCGCAGGTTGCGCGAGCGCGACCAGCTCGATCGTCTCCTTGTGATCCTTGTCGAGCGGCACGACGACGCGCTGATCCTTGAAGCCCTCGGCCTTCAGCGTGAAGACGAGCGAGCCCTCGGCCGGGGCGCGCGTGACCTTGTACGGCGTCGTCCCGAGGAGGCGGCCATCGGCAACCAGGTAGACCTCGGCGACCGGCGAGGCGACCAGCTCGATCTCGATGTCCTTCGGCTTCGGCTTCAGCGGTGGCGGCGGCGGTTGCGCGGGTGCCGAGCCGGAGGCCGCGGCGGGTTGTGGCGATGGCTCGCTCCCGCGATCGCGCGTCGCGATGAAGATGCCACCACCTGCGAGCGCGAGCCCCGCGATCGCGACGACCGCGAGCATGCGCTTGCTCGATGATCGCGGTGGCGGAACCTCGCGCGACAGATTCGCCGCGCCGAGCGTGGTGGCCACCGCGCCGCGCGCCTTCGCGAGCACCTCGTGGTCCGGCGGCGGAACCGAGCCCGGTGGCGGCGTGAAGCGCTGCAGCGACTCGGCCGCGTCGGGCGGCAAGGTCGGTGCGACCCCGGCGGCCAGCGCGCTACCTCCACCCTCGAGCATGCGCGCGAGTGCGGCCATCGTCTGCGGTCGCTCGCCGGGCTGCTTCGCCAGCGTCTGCGCGATCAGCTGGTCGAGGGCGGCGGGCACGTCGGGATTCTTCGACCGCGCGGTGGGCGCGGCGACCATCTGGTGCTTCGCGATCAGCTCGCCGAGCTCGCCGTCGAACGGCGGCTCGCCGGTGACCAGCTCGAACAGGATGCAACCGAGGGTGTAGATGTCGCTGCGGTGATCGATGTTCGCCGCCGACCGGCACTGCTCGGGCGACATGTAGCGCGGCGTGCCGAACACCATCTGCGATTGCGTGGCCACGCCGGCCGTGGGTTGCGCGAGCTTCGCGATGCCGAAGTCGAGCACCTTGACGCGCTCGCCGCCGGGCATCGCGGCATCGGTGACCAGGAAGATGTTATCGGGCTTGAGATCGCGATGGATGATGCCGGTGCGATGTGCGGCCTCGAGCGCGATCGCGACCTGGCGCCCGATCTCCATCGCGGCCGGCGAGGGCAGCCGGCGCACGCGGCGCAGGCGATCGGACAGGCTCTCGCCATGGAGCAGCTCCATCGCGATGTACGCCATGCCGTCGTGCTCGGTGCCGGTGTTGGCGACCTGCGAGCACTCGAACACGGTGACGATGCCGGGGTGCGAGATCTTCGCCGCCGACCGCGCCTCCTGGAGGAAGCGGCGCAGGATCTCCTTGTTCGCCGTGTGCTCGGCGTGCATGAACTTGAGCGCGACCTCGCGCTCGAGGTCGACGTCGTAGGCGAGGAACACCAGTCCGAACCCACCCTCGCCGAGCTTCTTCTTGAGCTCGTACTTCCCGAGCCGCATCCCCGCTGCGAGCGCCATGCGACCACCACGATAACACGCGTCGCGCTCGCTTCGAATCGAGGTAACGTCGGCGCAGATGCGGACCCGGCCGGTGATCGTCTCGCTGCTCCTTGTCGGGTGCAGCAACACGGACACCACCGTCGGTGGTCGCCTGATCTGCTCCGCCGAGGGCAAGACCTTCGAGGCGCGCGTGCCTCCCAACGGGCTGTCCGCGGTGCGCGCCCGGGCCGAGCAGGCGCAGCTCGCGGACTGCAAGTTCGAGGAGGGGCGGCCGCTGATCGCGCGCTGGGATCTGCCCTCCGTCGAGAGTCCGCCGCCGCCGCCGCGGCCCGACTACGTCCCCGTGCCCAGCGCCTTGCTCCCGCCTCCACCGGCTCCGATGAATGTCCCGCCGACGGCGCTCGAGAACAACCGCGTGGCCGGCACCAAGACCGTGCTGCCGGATGTCGAGACGCAGCTCGAGATCCAGCGCGCGGGCAAGGACAAGATCATCGGCGCGTACAAGATGTGCATCACCGTCTCCGGCGAGGTGTCGACGGTGAGCATCCTCAAGAGCACCAGCTTCGCGGACTACGACCAGAAGATCATGCGCGAGATGCGCGAGTGGAAATATCTGCCGTACATCTACAACGGCACGGAGACCCCGGTGTGTACCGCGGTGACGTTCATCTGGTCGGTGCCGTGAAGCTGTTCATCAGCCACGCGACCTCCGACAAGCCGCTCGTCGATGCGCTTCGCACGCTGATCACGCAGACGTTCGTCGAGCCGGTCGAGGTGGCGTACTCGTCGGCGAGCGTCTCCGAGGGCGGCATCTCCGCGGGACAGGAGTGGCTCGACTGGATCCGCGCGCAGGTCGCCGACTCCGCGATGGCGATCGTCGTCGTCACGCCGCTGTCGAAGTCGCGCCCGTGGCTGATGTGGGAAGCCGGCGCGGTGAGCGGCGTCGGGCTCGCTCGCAAGGCCAACCTGCCGATCGTGCCGCTGCTGTTCGGCCTCCGCGGTGATGAGGTCCCCGATCCGCTGGTGTCTCGTCAGGTCAAGTCGGGCACCACGCCGGCCGACGTCCGCGATCTTCTCGAATCGATCTGTCGCGCGGGTGCGCTGAGCTACCGGCAACCCGACGGCGTCGCCGCCGCGCTGGCGGCATACCTCGATGCCGTCAAGGTCGCGCGCATCCCCGGGATGTACGACGTCTTCATCTCGTGCCCGATGACCAGCCTCGACGAGGCGGCGTACGCGCGGATGCGCGACAGCATCGAGGCGCTGACCGACGCGATCCACGCGAAGGGCTTCATCGCGTACTCGGCGCTGCGCCGCGTGACCATCCAGGGCACCGTCGATCCGGAGGCGATCGCCGCCGAGAACGATCTGCCGGCGCTGATGGCGAGCCGGAACTACGTGATGATCTATCCCGGGAAGATCCTGTCGAGCTGCTTGCTCGAGGCAGGGTACGCGCTCGTCGCCGGCATTCCGTCGCTCTACTTCGTGAAGTCCGACGACGATCTGCCGTACATGCTGCGCGGCGCCGTCGAGTCGTTTCGTAACACGCGGCGCGTGAAGTTCCGCGACGAGAAGGAGATCGTGAGCTTCTTCGAGCGCTATCCCGATCGCGTGATCAGCTAGAGGATCGGACCGAAGTCGCGGCACGCGGAGTCGATCGTGGTCAGCGCCTCGGTCAGGCCTTGCTCGAGATCGCCGAGGCAGAGGTCGTAGAACACGCCGCGCCCCTGATCGATGAACAGCTGCGTGGCGGCCTTCAGCTTGGTGGCCTCCTTGGCATCGCCGTAGGCGCCGTTGCACTCCGACGCGCCGCCGATGCCGAGGAACACCATCCGGTTGACGTCGCCGCCCTTGACCGCGATCAGGCGATCGTAGATCTCCTGCGCGTTGGCGTTCGGGGTCGGCTGCTCGTCCTCGTCGGTGATCGCGATGACCACCAGCAGCGCGTCGTCGCGGAGAAAGCCCTCGTTGGGCTCGCCGGGGCCGGAGAATTCGGGCTCGAGCGCGGCGGTGGCGGCGCTCGCGGGCTGCTCGTCGTCGTTGTTGCCCTCGCAGTTCGAGTCGCCGGAGAACACCTCGCCGACGCACTTGAACTCGTCGACCAGCGCGGTCGAGGTCGACTCGATCCAGACCTCGTTCGACTGGAAGTCGCACTGACCGCCGGCGCCGCGGGTGTGGAAGTTCGCCGGATCGGGACAGGCGTCGAGCACGCCGACGCGGAAGTCCTCGATGCCACCGGCGACGTTCAACAGCGCCATCGCGAAGCCCGGGAAGGCCTCGTCGCGCAGCGCCGACTTCTCCTCGTTCATCGAGCCCGAGTTGTCGACGGCGATCACCACGTCGATGTGCTTGCACGCCTCGGCGATCGGCATGCCGGTCTCGCAGAGTCCATCCGCGTTGCAGACCTGGCCGTCGGCACACTCGCTGCCGCCGATCGTGCACTCGGCATCGCAATGGCCATCGCTCGCGCAATGGAAGCCGACCGGGCAGGTGTTGGCCGCGGCTGGATCGCACTCGGTCTCGCAGGCTGCGGGCGGCGGATCCTCGTCGCAGACGCTGCTGTTGCCCTTGTTCGCGCCGCAGGCGGCAAGCGCCACCACGAAGGCCATCGCTCTCATGCCCCGAGCCTCGTACAGCCGACGCGCGGGTGCAATGTACGGTTTTTTCACACGAGCATGTCGATGCGCAGATCGACGAAGTCGGCCTGGGCCCGCGGTGATCGCCGCTCCGCGAGCTCGCCGAGATAGGCCAGCACCTGCGGGTGGGTCATGATGACCTCCTGGAACGTCGACGCCGGCATCCGCAACGCGAGCACGCGGGTGACCGAGCGAACGTTCGCCGTCGAGCCGCCGCCGGCCAGCAGCGACAGCTCGCCGAACACGTCGCCGCTGCCGAGCGTGGCGAGCACGGCTTCACCGGTGCGCTGGACCTCGACCTTGCCGGCGACCACGAGATAGAGCCCGTCGGCGCGCTCGCCCTGGGTGATCAGCACGGCGTCGCGCACCACCTCGACGAGCTCGAACTTCCTGGCCAGCTCCTCGCGCTCTTCAGGCGTGAACGGCCGGAACAGCTCGCTGGTGCGCGTGATCCGATCGATCAGGCGATCGCGAACGAAGCGCAGCATCACCGTCAGGATCTCGGGATGCCGGGCCAGTGCCTCCCGCAGCACCGCGCGATCGATCGCGAGCAGCTCGACGCGCGTCACCGCGCGGATGGTGGCGGAGCGGGGCAGGTCGGTGACCAGCGCGATCTCGCCGAAGAACGCACTCGGCCCGAGGCGCGCGAGCTCGCCGGCGCCGGCCGACTCGACGGCGACCTCGCCCTCGCTGATCACGAACAGCTCGTGACCCATCTCGCCCTCGCGAAACAGCACCTCGGTCTCGGCCAGCTCGACGAGTGACATCCGCGCGATCAGCACCTCGAGCGCGCGCGGCTGCACCTGGGAGAACAGCGGGGTGGTGAGCAACGCGCGGCGCGCCGCCGGCCCGGGCACGCGGGGCTCGGGGAGGGCGGTGATCTCGGCATCGTCGAGCGACAGGTCATCGACGTCGTCGATGTCGTCGAGCGGGAGCACGTTGACACCGGACAGCGTGCCGTCGTCGCGCACGCCATGCCGCGTGCCCGGGATCAGCGACGAGAAGTCGATGGCATCGAGCCCGCTGCCGGGCGGAATCTCGATCGTGACCGGCTCGACCGGAACCTTGGCGACGATGATCGCCGGCGCGCTCGGCTCCGGCGGAGGCGGCTCCGACGTCCGGATCGGCACCGGCGTGCGATCGAACCCGCGTGGTAGCGGCCGCGGCGGTGCCTTGCTCACCCGCTTCGGACGCGGCGGCATCAGCTCGGCGAGCCGCGCCTGCGCAGCGGAGTGCTGCGGATCGATCTGGAGGATCAGCTTGCAGACCGCGATCGCCTGGACGAGGAAGCCCTCGAGCACGTACTTCTCGGCGGCGCGCTCGAACGCGGTGACGGCTCGCGCCTGATCGCCGGCGCGGCGATGCGTCTCGCCGATCCGTTTCGGCCAGGTCGGGCTGGCGGGCTCGGCGGCTTCGAGCTCGCTGTAGAGCTCGAGCGCCTTGTCGAGCTTGCCGCGCTCGACGGCTTTGGAGGCCTCGTCGCGCAGCTTGCTGACGTCCTTCCGCCCGGCCATGCCGGAACGATACAGCTACTTCGTCGTCAGCGTGATGCCGTGCTCGATCTCGCTGCGCGCATCGGCGGCGGGGCGATCCACGGACTTCGCGATCGCCCTGGGGGACAGGGTTCCTCGGGCCTGGCGTGCCCGCGGTGGAAGCTCCGCTAGTCAGCCGGCTTGTCGCCGGAGAACGACACGGAAAAAGTTTCGGAGGCTGGGGCGGCGTGCGCACCGGTGCCCTCGTGCGGAGGGATGGCGCCGAGTAGCGCGAGCCCTTCCTCGAGGTACGCGATGAAGCGCTGGCGATCGAGGGTGTTCTCGCGGGCCTGGCGCTCGGCGTTGTCGAGTGACGTCCGCAGCTCGCGGTTCTCCTCGGTCAGTGCATCGGCCTCGCGCTGCGAGGTGCGCAACCGCTCCTCGAGCATCCCGTGATCGCTCTGCAGCTGTGCGTGCGCTTCCTTCGCTTCCGCGACGTCGCGCTGCAACTGCTTCTGCGTCTCGCGCAGCGCGGTCACGGTCTGATCGACCAGCTTCTCGCGATCGGCGGCACTCTGCTTCGCCTGCTCGAGCGCGGCCGCCAGGTTGTCGCGCTCCGCGGTGATCCGGGCGACCTCGGCGGCGTGCACGCGGGCGGCGGCCGCTTGCCCGGCGGTGTGCGCCTCGACCTGTTGCGCTAGCTCGCGCGCATGCGCCTCGTCCTTCTCGGCGAGCAACCGCGCGGTCTCGGTCTTCAGCGCCGCGAGCTCGTCGTGGAGCCGGCTGGTCTCCTCGGCTGCCTTGCGCGCCTCGAGTGCCTTCGGCTCGAGCTCGCCGCGCAACAGTGCGAGCGACTTCTCGTGGCTCTCGCGCAGGCTCGCGAGCTGCTCCTCCTGGGCCTTCTGGAGACGACCGGTGGTGGCGGCGAGCGTGGCTTCGGCTGCCTCGGCGGCCGCCTTGCGCTCGATCTCCAGCGAGCCCATCTCCGTCGAGTGCTGGGCCTCGAGCTGGGTGCGCTCGGCGGCCCACCGCGCCTGCGAATCGGCGAGCACGGATTCGAGCTCGCGGATGCGGGCCAGCGCGATCACCTTCTGCTCGCGCTCCTCGTCGCGCGCGACCGCGATCTCGTCGGAAGCCTCGCTGAGCTCCTGCAGCCGCTTCTCGATGCCCTGGGTGCGGGACTGGAACGAGGTCAGCTCCTCGATCAGCGCCTGCTTGGCCGCGATCTCCTGCGAGAGCTTGTCGTGCGCGGCCAGCACCAGCAGCCGGCTTTCGGCCTCGCTGGCGAGCTCGTCATCCTTGTTCGCGAGCTCGCGCTGGGCGTCGGCGAGCTGGCGCTGCAGTCGAGACAGCTGGCGGCGGAGCGCGAGCTCGGTATCCGCGGCTTCACCCGCGGGGCGCGGTGGCAGCGTGGAGGGCTTCGAACGCCGCGGCGGCGGCTGCGTCTGCGAGACCACGGGACGCGACGGACGAACAGCTGGACCATCGAACACGCGATCGACGCGAAGGCCTTCGCCGGTGCTGCCGTCCTCGTCGGCATCGCGGCGCGGATCCCACCCGGGTCCCACTTTCTTCGTCACGATCCGTACGATATCAGAGCAGACTCTGGATCACGGCTTCGACTGCATCGAGATTTCCCGCACCCAAGGTCACGTATCGCACCGTTCCCGCGCGATCGACGACGACGAGCATCGGCAAGGCGGAGACCTTGTAGGCGCGCGCCGTCACCGCCTTGTCGTCGCGCGCGATCAGGTACTCGAGCTTCTGCTCGGCGACCATCCTGCTGATGTCGTCGGGCTCCTCGCTCGACAGCCCGACGATCGCGAGCCCGCGCGGACCGTAGCTGCGATGCCACTCGTTGAGGCGCGGCATCGTCATCCGACATGGCCCACACCAGGAGGCCCAGAAGTCGACGATGACGACCTTGCCGGCGAGCGCCGCCAGCGCGACGCGCTTGCCATCGAGTGCGGCGGCATCGAACGCGGGTGCCTTGGCATTGACCAGCTCCCGCAGCGCGGTTCGCTGCGTCGAGTCCTCGGCGTAGTCATCCGAGAAGTCCGGCGGGGTGATCGTGGCGATGTCGATCGGCTCGTCGATCACCGGGATGAACGTCGCCGTGTCGCTGTCCTCGGCAGAGCGCCGCAGCAGGTACGACTCGCGATCGATCCACAGCGTGGTCTCGCCATCGTCGCGTTTGCCGGTGATCACCCAGCACGGTCGATCGTCGACGGTCTCGGTGCCGGTGAGCTTCAGCTCGGTGAGCTTTGGCCGCGGCGCGTCCGCGGGCGAGAGCAGGTTGACGAGCAGCCGCGCGACGCCACCCGAAGGCTTGGTCGCCACCGCGATCGCCACGCCCAGGCCGGGGCCGTCGTCGACGGTGCGCGCGGGTGCGTACCACCGGCTGTAGGTGTGCGTCGGATCCGCCCAGATCACGAACCCGCGCTGCGGATTGCTCTCGTCGCGAACGTCGAGCTTGAAGCGCTCGATCGCCTGGCGCCCGCGGACGAAGGTGGTGTCGAACGCGAGCGTCGCGGCGGGATTGCGGGCGGTGCCGCGATCCGAGTAGGTCTTCGCGGCGGCATAGGTGGCCTCGAGCTTCGCGACGATCTCCGCCGCGGTCGGTTCGCGGGCGACCTCGCGCCCGGGCGCTCGCGTCCCGCCGCACGCGACCGCGAAC
>JAEYYY010000647.1 GCA_023430775.1 Pseudomonadota bacterium | reverse complement strand
ACTCGGCGGCGTGGCTCAAGGCCGAGAAGCTGCCGCCGTGGCCACCGCGCATCGCGCGCGATCCGACCGGCCAGCCGCCGCGCAATACCGGCGCGTACTACGCGGCGTTGACGTCGTCGGTCGATCCGAACGCGCGGATCGAGATCTTCATCGACAAGCGGCCCGCGTGGACCAACATCGTCACCGGCCTCGAGCTCGATCGCAGGCAGCGGTGGGGCGAGCTGTACACGCTCGATGCGTCGACGGTCGAGGAGATCGGCGATCAGAACTGGCTGCGCACCGCGTATCGCTACGCCCACGCGCCGGAGAAGGGCGACGTGCCGCGCGTCGATCGCGCGATCGAGTACGCGACCGTCGATCGCGAGCAGATCTATGTCGTGACGATGTTCGGGCGCGAGCAGGAGCTGGCGCGCATCGAGAGCGTGGTGGGACCTTCGCTCCGCGTGCCGCAGAAGCCGGGCACCCGCAGCGCGCTCCCCCTGGTACCGCAGACGCGCGGCGCCACCCATCGCTCGTATCCGGATCCGGTGGCGAAGGCGTTCGACTCGACGGTGATGATCGTCGTCGCCGACATGATCGACGGCCGGCTCCAGGCGCGCGGCGGCGGCAGCGGCGTGATCGTCGGCGCCGATGGCTCGATCCTGACGAACTTCCACGTCATCCACGACAAGAACGGCCGCCTCCACGACGTGTTCGTGATCGGCCGCTTCGGCCAGCTCGACCAGGCGCCGCAGCTGCAGTGCGCCGGGCGCCCCAACCGCAGCAAGCTCCAGCGCGAGCTCGATCTCGCCCTCGTCAAGTGCGACACCGATCTCGATGGCCGGACGTGGACGCCCTCCTCCGTCGGCATCTGGCAGACGCTCGCGCCCGCGAAGACGCAGGACATCATCGGCCAGCGGCTGTGGGTGCTCGGCTTCCCCGACGTCGGCGGTGGTGGCCTGACGCTGTCGACCGGCGAGATCAGCGGCTGGACCGGTCAGGACGGCTCCGCCGGCCGCGACTTCATCAAGACCGATGCCTCGATCACGCACGGCAACTCGGGCGGTCCTGCCGTCGACGACAAGGGCCAGCTCGTCGGCATCGCCACCGCGTCGCGCACCAAGCTGTCGGCCAACGGTGGCGTGATCGAGACCAAGCAGGTCGGCCTCGTGCGCCCGCTGTCGGCCGCATCCGATCTGATCGCGATCGCGACGATCGGCTGGACACCGCGCGAGGGTCACACCGATGTCGAGATCCAGCCGTCGGCCGTCGAGGCGAGCCCCGAGGGCATCCGCATCGCGACGCACGTGTTCGATCACTCGAGCGACGCGCCGGTGCGCGACGCGCTGGTGATGGTGCTCAAGGGCGGCATCCGCGAGGGCGAGATCGACATCAATCGCCTCGACGATCAGGTGATCGCGTGGGGCCGCTCGAACACGCAGGGCGAGGTCGCGCTCAAGCAGCCGGTGCCGTTCGGCACCTACACGGTGCTGGTCCGCGCCAGTGGCTACCAGCCGCTGATCGGCGAGAACGCGCTCGTGCTCGACGAGCAATCACCGACCGCGTTCGATCCGTGGGGCGGCATCCGCCTCCGCCCGCTCTAGGGGAATTCAACACCGTCCCCGGGGGACGCACGACATTTCAGCGCCTTGCGAGCGCAAGTGCACCAAGTGGAGACAGTCCCTAGCCCTTGAGGACCTCGTCGACGGTGGAGTCGAGGCCCTTGGCGGTGAACGGCTTCTCGAGGAAGGCGTCGGGCTCGTCCTCGCTACCGGTGCCGCGCAGCTTCTCGGTGTAGCCCGACATCAGGACGACGCGGACGTTCGGCTGCGTGGCGCGCGCGACCGCGAGCACTTCCCAGCCGGTGGCACCGGGCATCGCGACGTCGGTGACGACGAGCTGGAATTGCTCGTCGCGCAGGCGCGCCTCCGCTTCGCTGCCATCGGCGGCGACGACCACGGTGGCACCGCGGCGCTCGAGCAGGCGGCGCACGGTGGCGCGCACCGAAGGCTCGTCGTCGGCGACCAGCGCGCGCAGGCCGGTGAGTTTGGAGAGCGGGATCGCGGCTTCGCTCGAGGCGCGCGCGGGCCGCGCTTCGACGCCGACGGCGATCGGCAGCCGCACGCGGAACCGCGAGCCGCGGCGCGGGTGATCGCCGGCGCGGGTGTCGACCTCGACATCACCACCGAGCCGGCGGACGATGCCGTGCACCGCGGAGAGACCGAGGCCGTGGTGGCCCGACTTGGTCGAGAAGAATGGTTCGAAGATCCGGGGCAGCGCGCTGACGTCGATCCCGGCGCCGTCGTCGCCGACCTCGATCTGCCAGTAGGCCTGGTTGTCGCGCGTGATCAGCTGCGTGGTGACCTCGACGCGCGTGTGTGCGGCGTCGGAGGCATTGCTGACCAGATTGGCGAACACCTGGCGGAGCAGGTGCTGGTCGGCCTCGATGACGGATTTCGGCGCGCCGAGCGCGATCGAGAACCTCACGTTGGGCCGGCACAGCCGGGCGAGCGTGTCGCGGGCGTCGCCGAGCAGCTCGTCGGCATCGAGCGGGACGGTCGCGAACTGCGCGCGCCCGGCGAAGGCGAGGAGCTGGCGGGTGAGCTGGGCCATCCGCTTGGCCGCGGCCTCGATCCGGCGCAGCGCCTCGCGCGTGCCCTCGGTGAGCATCGGCTCCTCGCGGGCGGAGCTGGCCTCGGCGAGCACGCCGACGAGGAGGTTGTTGAAGTCGTGCGCGATGCCGCCGGCGACCAGGCCGAGGCTCTCGAGGCGCTGGTTCGCGGAGTCGCTGTCGGCGCGCTCGCGCCGCTCGAAGATCAGGATGCACGCCAGCTGGGCCCCGGCGATGTCGTGGCGGCTGACCGACAGCCACGCGATGCGCGGCCCCTCGCGGGTGACGACCGACGACTCCTCGACCACCTCACCGGCGGTGGCCGCGGCGTAGGTGGTTGGCCAGCGCACCGCGGGCGCGACCGTGGCGAGCGAGCGCCCCTCGACGTCACCCACCAGGCGCGCCGCGGTGGGGGTCACGGCGACGATGACGCCGCTCTCGTCCACCAGCAACGCCGCCACCCCAACCGCCTCCAGAGGTAGAGAAAACCGCTTCACCGTTCCTCCTGGGTCGGCCGGGAGATCCGGTCTTCCGGATCCGCTGGGGGCAGCCCCCGTGAAGGGTGGGTTAGTTTGCCTGCCGGAGAGTCATGGGGGATCGCGTACTTGTCACGCGATCTCTGCGCGTGGTACGGCTGCCACCAGCGATGCCTTCGCTGGATCGTGCCGCGATCGATGCCGACGCCGATCGGGTGGTTCGCAAGCTCAACCGTGCGGGCTACAAGGCCTATCTCGTCGGTGGCTGCGTACGCGACCTGCTCGTGGGCCGGACGCCGAAGGACTTCGACGTCGCCACCAGCGCGACCCCGAACGAGATCAAGGCGGCGTTCCGCAACTCGCGGATCATCGGCCGCCGGTTCCGGCTGGCCCACGTGTTCTTCGGCTCGAAGATCATCGAGACCTCGACCTTCCGGGCGAACCCGCGCGACGAGGACGATCACGATCTCCTGATCCGTCGCGACAACGTGTTCGGCACCGAGACCGAGGATGCACGGCGTCGCGACTTCACGATCAACGGCCTGTTCTACGACGTCGAGCGCGAGGAAGTCATCGACCATGTGGGAGGACTCGCGGATCTCGACGCCAAGCTGATCCGGACCATCGGGGATCCCGATGTTCGGTTCCAGGAAGATCCCGTGCGCATGCTGCGCGCGATCAAGTTCGCCGCGCGCCTCGAGTTCGGCTTCGACGAAGCGACCTGGCGCGCGATGCTGCGGTGGCGCGGCGAGATCAGCAAGTGCGCCCCGCCCCGCCTGCTCGAGGAGATCCATCGGCTGATGCGCGGTGGTGCCTGCCGGCGCTCGTTCGAGCTGCTGGTCGAGACCGGCGTGCTCGCGATCCTGTCGCCCTATCTGGCCGGCCTCCTCGAAGGTCCCGGCGCACCTGCCTCGGCACCGCCGATCGCGGCCACCGCGCCGCGGCCGACGGTCGCGCGCGTCGAGTACGACGACGAAGATCCCGCCGAGCACGATCCCGACGATCCGCCCGAAGAAGAAGAACCCGACGATTCGATCGAAGGCGCCGACGCCGAGGGCGACGACGCCGAGCCGCTCGACGACGAGGAGCAGGCCTGGCACCGCGTCTGGGCCGACGAGCCCCCCTCGCGTCCGGTCGCCGCGGCGCCGGTGCGGCTGTCATTCGTGGCGTCGGGTGCCGAGCTGATCAAGCGCCGCCAGCTCGCGTGGGCGGTGATGCCGTGGATCGACAAGGCGGTCGGCGACGGTCGCGACCCGTCCAATGCCGTCGCGTTCGGGGCGCTGCTCGCCTCGTTCCTGCCCGAGGAGCTGCGCGGTGGCGAGCTCCACGGCGCGGTCGCCGAGCTGGCGCAGCCGATGATCGTGCAGCTCCACGTCACCCGCCGCGACAGCGAACGGCTGCGCTACATCCTGCTCGCGCAGCGCAAGATCGCGGCGGCGAAGAAGCGCGGCGGTCAGGCGGAGCTCGCCGGCGGTCGCGACCTGATCGACGACGCCGTGCTGCTGTTCGAGCTGCTGGCGCGCGGCGCCGGCCAGGAGCCCACCGAGGTCGTCACCGTGTCCCCCAAGGACGGGCGCGACGACGAGGATGGCGAGGACGGCAACGGCGAGCCGCGCAAGCGTCGCCGCCGGCGCCGCGGTGGACGCCGTAGGTAGCCGTGGCGCGTAGCAAGCGGCGCGTGGTCGCGCCCGATGAAGACCTCGACGTGTTCGGCAACCTGATCGATGCCGGCGCGCGCGAGCACTACGAGGACGCCGAGCTCTACGACTACGAGTACCGGCGGCGCCGCGCGGACGTGAACTTCTATCGCAACCTCGCCAAGGACCGCCTCGGCATCGGGGGCAAGCGCCGCATCCTCGAGCTCGGCGCGGGCAGCGGCCGCGTCACCATTCCGCTCGCCCGCGATGGCCATCGCGTGGTCGCGCTCGATCAATCGCCGGCGATGCTCGCGAAGCTGAGGCAGCGGGTGGCGGCGCTGCCGGAAGCGGCGCGCGGCCGCGTCGAGGTGGTCAAGGGCGACCTCTGCACGTTCACCGTCGCCGGCAAGTTCGATCTCGTGATCGCCGCGTTCAACGTGTTCGAGCACCTCTACACGCGCGGCGAGGTCGACGCGTGTCTGCGGCGCGTGCTGGCGCATCTCGCGCCCGGCGGCGCGCTCGCGTTCGATGTCCAGCTGCCCGACATGGCGTGGCTGATGAGGGATCCGGTGAAGCGGTGGGCGAGGACGCGCTTCACCGATCCGGCGACCGGGCGCGCGACCCTGTACTCGACCAACCACGACTACGATCCGGTCAGCCAGATCGCGTTGATCCGGATCTTCTACGACCCCGTCGACGGGCCGCCCGGCAGCGGCCGCGTGGTGCAGCTGTCGCAACGAAAGTTCTTCCCGGCAGAGCTCGAGGCGCTGGTTGCCCACGCCGGGCTGGTGGTCAGCGAGCGGTTTGGTGATTTTTTTGGGGGTCCCCTCGGACCGGGCTCCGAGAGCCAGATCGTGATCGCCGAGGCGGCCATTCCTCGTCGGAAAACCCGGCGTTGATCGGCGTTTCTCGACGAGGAATCCTGATTCCCGTCGAGGATTTAGATCATTTCAGATCGTCGTCGAGAAACACTTATCCACAGGCGTTTTCTCGACGAGAAAAATGCCCCACCGATCGCGGAAGCCATTCCTCGACGGAGATCTCTCCCTTCTCCGACGACGATTTCGATCGTTTTACCGCTGCGGTTGTCAGACGGTTCGGATACGTTGCGCGCACCCAATAGTCCCTAGGGAGGATTCACAACATGGGTGAGAAGATCGCGAAGCTCGGTATCAAGCGTGACAACGACCTGATGTACTACATCAAGAAGGGCGACGTCTGGGCGACCCCGCGGAAGAAGCCGGGGCAGCCGAAGGGTAAGGCGAGCAAGGTCGCCGACGCCGGCGTCGAGATGGACTACAGCAAGTACCTCTACTACCTCGACGGTGACGGCGACGTCGCCCGCAAGGAGCGTCAGGTCGGCGGTAGCAAGCGCAAGGCGAAGAAGGGCGCCAGCAAGGCGAAGAAGCCGGCCAAGAAGGCTCCGGCGAAGAAGACTGCCAAGAAGGGCAGCGCCAAGAAGCCGGCCAAGAAGAAGAAGAAGTAATCAGCCAACGCTGATCCAAAACTAGTTTGCTTGCAGGAAGGGCTCGTCGAGATCGACGGGCCCTTCGAGTTTTTTACGGGGCTACATGCCCCACGCGCGTGGTCGACGATCAGTCGTGTGGGGTCCCATCCATCGCGAGTGGCTTCCACGTCTCCGCGCGCGTGTCGAGTGATCGTGGCAGTCGCGCGCGGGTCATCACACGTCCGCTATCTCGCGCACCAAAACCCGATCGCCGCAGGGTTTTGCGGTAGCATTTCGCGAAGGTGGTGATGCCAGCTTTTGGTTCGCTCGAGGGGGGCCGGCGCGTTCTCTCGCGGCTGCTGCTCCTGCTCGCTCTCGGAGTGGTCACGGTGGGTACGCCGGGGATGGCGTGGGCCGAAGACGAAGAAGAGGATGACGGCGGGGACGACGGTGGGGATGACGGCGGTGGCGACGACGTGCCCGACGACAGCGGCGAGGAAGAGCCCGAGGACCCCAAGGACCAGCCTCCGATCACCGCGGGCGGCCTGTTCACGCTCAAGACCTACCCCGTCAACGAGCTGCAGCGCCCGCTGACGATGACGCAGAAGATCACCCAGCTGCGCCTCGACGTCGGTACCGACCTGTCGGCCAAGACCGCGTTCGAGTTCTTCGGCGTCGGGTTGTCCGCGCGCTACGGCTACAAGGACAACTTCACGATCCTCGGCGGCTTCGACGGCAACTACAACTTCAAGTCGTTCAACATCAGCGGCGGCTTCGAAGGCTCGCTCGCCTACGACCTGTTCGACATCCGCCTCCAGGCGCGCATCTATCGCCCCGCGGCGGTGTCCGACCTCGACGACGGCCTGCCGCCGCTCTTCGGCGGTGGCGAGAACATGTCGCTCGCCGAAGGCAGAACCGGCGTGCCCACCAACTTCGCGGCCGGTGCCGGCACGCAGTTCTCGGTCGACCTCGGCTTCCCGTTCCGCTACGCGGCCACACCGCAGGTCGCGATCGTCGCGCTCGAGACGCTGATCAGCTTCGACTTCAACTCGATCCAGCGCGGCAACGGCAAGGGCGATCCCACCGTCAACCTCGAGTCGTGCTTCGCCCCGCCGGATGGCGTGAAGGCGGTCGATCAGAACAACTGCACCGAGGATGGCGTCAAGCCCGACCTCGCGCCGTCGATCGGCATCGCCAGCAACCCGATCCCGCAGCTGTCGCTCGTGCTCTCGGCCCAGCTCCAGATCCGGGACTTCGACACCACCAACCAGTTCACCATCCCCGCGCAGGCGCGCATCCAGTTCTCGCCGAACCAGAAGCTCGACATCGGCCTCGAGTTCCGCTTCCTCAACCTGAAGCCGATCGATCCTGATGGTGACGGAGAAGCCGAAGCGCCCTCGCCGGTCGATCAGCGCTTCATGAACATGTTCGTCCAGGCGAGGTACTAGCTTGAAGGTTTGTCCTCGCTGTTACACCCGGTTTCCCGACGGCGAGCGGTTCT
>JAEYYY010000608.1 GCA_023430775.1 Pseudomonadota bacterium | reverse complement strand
ACTCGCGACGCCGGCGATCGCACCCCGCACGAGCGCGCCGGCCGCGACGCCGGTGATCGCGCCACGCACGAGCGCGACGCTGCCGGCGGGGCTCCGCGCACTGATCCAGGAAGCGACGCGCAAGCGCGCCTCCGACCTCCACGTCATCGTCAACCGACCGCCCTGCGCGCGCGTGCTCGGCGATCTGGTCCCGCTGCGCGACGAGGTGCTGACGCCTGCGGAGGTCGAGGCGCTGCTGCTACCGCTGCTCGACGATCGCGGGCGCGCCCAGCTCACCGTTGCGGGCTACAGCGATCTCGCGGTCGAGATGCCCGGCGCCGGCCGGCTGCGCACCAACATCTCGCGCTGCCAGGGCGGCCTGCGCGGCACGTTCCGGATCGCCCGCGCGGTGCCGCCCACGCTCGACGAGCTGGGCTTGCCGAAGGAGCTCTCCAAGGTGGTCGCGCATCACCAGGGTCTCGTGGTGATCGCGGGGCCGAGCGGTCACGGCAAGACCACGACGCTGGCGGCGCTCGTCGACCTCGTCAACAGCGCGTCGGCGTTTCACATCATCACCGTCGAGGATCCGATCGAGATCGTGTACCCGCGCAAGGCAGCCGTGGTCTCGCAGCGCGAGATCGGCGCCCACACCAGGAGCTTCGCCGCGGCGCTCAAGGGCTCGCTGCGCGAGGATCCGGACGTCATCGTGATCGGCGAGCTGCGCGATCGCGAGACCGTCGAGATCGCGCTGACCGCCGCCGAGACCGGCCACCTCGTCCTCGCGACGATGAGCACGCCCTCGGCGGCCAAGACGATCGATCGCCTGGTCGACATGTTCCCGCCCGACGATCAGTCGCAGGTCCGCGCGTCGATCGCCGGTGCGCTGCGCGCGATCGTGTCGCAACGCCTGCTCCCCGCAGTGACCGGCGGCGTGGCCGCAGCCGTCGAGCTGCTCACCGGCGTGCTGCCGCTCGCCACCATGATCCGCGACGACAAGCTGTTCCAGCTACCGAGCCTGATGCAGCGCGGCCGCGCGTTCGGGATGATCCGGCTCGACGATTCGCTCGCCGATCTCGTTCGCGCCAACAAGATCACCAGCGAGGTCGCCCTCGCCAGCGCCGAGAACCGCAAGGAGCTCGCGGTCCGCCTCAGCCAGGGCACGGCCGCGATCCCGACGGCGAGGAAGCCATGATCGACCAGCTGTTCGATCGCCTGCTCGACAAGGGCGGCTCCGACCTCCACCTGTCGCCGGGCTATCCGCCGATGCTCCGCCTCCGCGGCCAGCTCGTCGCCGACGGCACCGGCGAGCTATCGAGCGCGCAGATCGAGACCATGCTGATGACGCTGCTCTCCCCCGAGCAGCGCGCGCAGTTCGAGACCACCGGCGATCTCGACTTCGCGCACCAGCACGGCCAGCGCGCCCGCTTCCGCGCCAACTACCTCCGCAAGCTGACCGGCGTCGGCGCCGTGTTCCGCGCCATCCCGGCGACCATCAAGACGCTCGCCGAGCTCGGCGTGCCCGCCGGCATCCGTAGGCTCGCCGACCTGCGCTCGGGCCTCGTCCTCGTCACCGGCCCGACGGGTAGCGGCAAGTCGACCACGCTCGCGGCGATGATCGATCACATCAACAAGACGCGCGCCGGCCACATCCTCACCATCGAGGACCCGGTCGAGTTCGTCCACCGCTCGCAGCGCTGCACCATCACCCACAAGGAGGTCGGCGAGCACGTGCCCTCCTTCCTCGACGCGATCCGCAGCGCCGGCCGAGAGAATGCCGACGTCATCCTCGTCGGCGAGCTGCGTGGTGCCGAGACCATGAAGGCCGCGCTCCAGCTCGCGAGCTTCGGCATCCTGATCTACGCCACCGTCCACACCAACTCCGCGGGCGCGACGATCGATCGCTACGTCAACGCGTTCCCCGCCGACCAGCAACCGCAGATCCGCGGCCTGCTCGCCGACTCGCTGGTCGGCGTCGTCGCCCAACAGCTTCTACCCTCCACGCGCGGCGGCCGCATCGCCGCGCACGAGATCCTGATCGGCTCGACCGCGCTCGCCGCGCTGATCCGCGAGGGCAAGACGCAGCAGATCGGCAGCTTCATCCAGTCCGGCAGTGCCGACGGCATGCAGGGCATGGATGCCACGCTCGAGCGCCTGGTCCGTGAGGGTGCGGTGAAGCCGCAGGACGCGCTCGACAAGGCGCAGGACAAGGAAGCCTTCGCGAAGAAAGTCGGCCTGCTTTAGGGACTGTCTCCACTTGGTGCACTTTCGTTCGCAAGTCACCGAAATGCTGTGTCGGCTCGGGGACGGTGTTGACTTGCTTCGAATGCGAGCTTTGTCGTGCACGCGGCGGTTTCCGACAAGTAAACACCGTCCCCGCATGGCCAAGTAATTTCAACTGGCTACGTCGCGAAGTGCACCAAGTGGAGACAGTCCCCATCTGGTGTAGCGAAGTGGCGGCGACGGCTACGGCTGCGGTTGCGGCTGCGGCCGCGGCGACGGCTGCGCCCGCCGTTATCGATACGCGCCGTACACCGCGATCGGACCCTGCTTCCAGAAGCACTCCGGCTGCTCGAACCCCGCCTCCCTCAGCATCGCCAGCTCGTCACGCAGCGGGTAATAGCGATCCTCGCCCGCCCACTGCTCGAACAACCGCTGCGCCTCCGCGCGGGAGAGTCCCTGCCCCACCATGTGCTCCGCCCACTGCGTGAACATCTCCTCGTGTGCCGGTCCCGCCTCGTCGACCACGCAATCGCCGACGAGCACCGCGCCACCCGGCTGTAGCGTTGCGTGATCCGCGCGTACAGCGCGGTCTTGCGATCGCGCTCGGGCACGTGATGCAGCGCGAGCGACGCGACCACGAAGTCGCACGCGGGCAGGGTGTCGTCGAACGAGCCGCGATGCAGCTCGATATTCGGCAGCCCCGCCGCCCGCGCGCCGGCGACCTCGAGCATCGCCGGATCGATGTCGAGCAGCCGCACTCGCGCCGTCGACACCCGCTGCGCGATCGCGACGCCGAGCGCTCCGGTGCCGGCGCCGAGATCGACGACGGACACCGAGGCGCGCCGCGCGACCAGCTTGACGATCGTCGCGACCATCTGCTCGTAGCCCGGGATGTAGCGCCGGATCGCGACGTCGTAGTCGTCGGCGGCGAGGCCGAGGTGCGCGAGGACCCGATGCTCCATCGCCGGATCAGAGCATGTCCTGCGCCACCTGATCGCCGACGACGTGATACACCCGCCCCGATGAAGATCCACGAGTACCAGGGCAAGGAGCTGCTCCGGAAGTACGGCGTGCCGGTGCCGATCGGCATCGCAGCCCAGAGCGCCGCCGATGCGAAGGCCGCGATCCCCAAGGTCCAGGAACAGGCGAAGACCGAGGTCGTCGTCGTCAAGGCACAGATCCACGCGGGTGGCCGCGGCAAGGGCGGCGGCGTCAAGGTGGCGAAGACCAAGGCCGAGGCCGAGGCCGCCGTCGACAAGATCTTCGGCATGCAGCTCGTCACGCACCAGACCGGCCCCGAGGGCAAGAAGGTCCAGCGCATGCTGATCGAGCAGGGCCTGCCGATCGAGCACGAGTACTACCTCGGCATCCTCCTCGATCGCGCCACGTCCCGCGTGACGGTGATGGCCTCCGCCGAGGGCGGCATGGACATCGAGGAGGTCGCCGCGAAGCACCCCGAGAAGATCTTCAAGCACGCGATCGATCCGGCCACCGGCTGGCAGGGCTGGCAGTCGCGCATGCTCGCGAAGCAGCTCGGCATGGCGGGCAAGACCGCCGGCGAGCTCGGCAAGTTTCTGACCGCGCTGACCCGCTGCTACGAGGACATGGATTGCTCGATGCTCGAGATCAATCCGCTCGTCACCACCAAGGACGGCCGCGTGCTCGCGCTCGACGCGAAGGTCAACTTCGACGACAACGCGATGTTCCGGCACCCGGAGCTCGAGGAGTGGCGCGATCCGAACGAGGAGGATCCGAGCGAGCAAGAGGCCAAGAAGTGGGACCTCAGCTACATCTCGCTCGACGGCAACATCGGCTGCATGGTCAACGGCGCCGGGCTCGCGATGTCGACGATGGACATCATCAACCACTACAAGGGCAAGCCGGCGAACTTCCTCGACGTCGGCGGCGGCGCCACGGCCGAGAAGGTGACGGCGGCGTTCAAGATCATCACGAAGGATCCCGACGTGAAGGCGATCTTCGTCAACATCTTCGGCGGCATCATGAAGTGCGACACGATCGCGCAAGGCGTCGTCACCGCGGTGAAGGAGACCGGCCTCAAGATCCCGCTCGTCGTGCGCCTCGAGGGCACCAACGTCGAGCTCGGCAAGAAGATCCTCGCCGATAGCGGGCTCAACATCATCTCGGCAGCCGACATGGCCGACGGCGCGCAGCAGGCAGTCAAGGCCGCGAACGGAGGCAAGTAAGATGTCTGTCCTCGTCGGTTACAACACGCGTCTCGTCGTTCAGGGCATGTCGGGCTCGGCCGGTGCCTTCCACACCAAGCAGATGGTCGAGTACGGCACCAACGTCGTCGCCGGCGTCACGCCGGGCAAGGGCGGCGCGAAGGTCGAGGGTCTCGAAAAAGTCCCGATGTTCGACACCGTCGCCGAGTCGGTGGAGAAGGCCGGCGCCAACACGACGGTGGTCTACGTACCGCCGCCGTTCGCCGCCGATTCGATCCTCGAGGCTGCGGCCGCGGGCATCGAGACCATCATCGCGATCACCGAGGGCATCCCGGCGCGCGACATGGTCAAGGTCAAGTACGTGCTCGATCGCGACTACCCGAATGTCGTGCTCGTCGGTCCGAACTGCCCCGGCGTGATCACACC
>JAEYYY010000306.1 GCA_023430775.1 Pseudomonadota bacterium | reverse complement strand
ACCTCGCCGAGGATGCCGAGATCGAGCGGCAGCGGCTCGGCACCGGCGCTCTTGCTGCGATCGCGCCAGCGGTTGTAGGTGTCGCCGAGGATGCGCGACAGCAGCACGGCGACCATCTCGTCGCGCAGCCGGAGGCCGGCGAGGCGCTCGGTGACCTCCGAGGCGGTGATGTTCTCGAGCAGGCGGCGGTACTGATCGAGCAGCGGCCGCAGGTTCTGCGGGAGCTGGACCCGCGCGAGTTGCGCCTCACGGCCGCGGATCGTGTAGCCGCCGGTGCCGCGGGTCATCGACAGCATCACGCCGATGTCGTGGATCAGGAACAGCGGCAGGTGGACGCCCATCCGCGCGAGCGAGTTGCTCCACGCGGCCGCGCGCACGATCGCCATCGGCGTCTCGACCTGGACGTGCGACAGCACCATCGTCGCGACCTGGCGCGCCAGGAAGCTGCGTCGACGTTCCGCCGGAATCGGCACCGTCGGAAACTAGCACGAGGCACCTCGACGCCACGCGGATCGGGTAAGGATCCGGCCATGAACCTGTACGACGCGACCGTCCCGATCTTCACCCGGCACCTCAAGGCGATCGACTCCTGGATCGAGAAGGCCGTCGCCTACGCCGACCAGAAGAAGTTCGACCCGGAGATCCTGATGCAGGCTCGACTGGCGCCGGATCAGTACCCGTTCGTGCGCCAGGTCCAGTCGGCGTGCGACGCGGCGAAGTGGGCGTGCGCCAAGCTCGCCGGCAAGGAAGGTCCGTCGCACCCTGACACCGAGAAGACGCTCGCGGAGGTGCGCGCTCGCCTCAAGACCTGCGTCGATTACCTCGCCACGTTCAAGAAGGATGACTTCACCGGCGCCGAGGATCGGCTCGTCCGCCACGCCTACTTCCCCGAGGGCAAGCACATGCGCGGCGGCGACTATCTCGATCACGTCGCGCTCGCGAACTTCCACTTCCACTGCACGACCGCGTACTCGATCCTGCGCCACAACGGCGTCGCGCTCGGCAAGCAGGACTACATCACGACGATGCCGTTGGTGTCGTAGACCGCGAGCACCTCGAGGTCGCAGTGGCCGACCTGTAGCTGCGCGCCGGCGACGAGTGGTTGCTCGTTGCCGATCCAGCCGCTGGGTGATGGCCGGATCGCGAGCTGATCTTCGCTGGTGCGGATCACGATGTCACCGTCGCCGCCGAGGGTGATCGGGCGATCGACCCATACCAGGTAGCCGTTGCCGAGGTGCTCGAGCCAGAGGCACAGGCCGGGCCCGGGCTCGACTGCCGCGCGCAGCTCGGCGCGCCGCTGCGGAGCGGCCTGGAACGGCATGACGAGCGCGATCCCGCGCAGCAGCGCCGGCGGCACGATGACCTGACTCCGCATGAGCCAGCGCCAGGCGGACAGCGCCGGCACGGTGGACTCGGCGAGTAGCTCGAGCGCGGTGTGACCGATCACCACGTCGTGCTGGGCGATCCGGAGATCGATGCCTCCGGCGCGATGTGGCCCGAAGCCGCCACACTGGTGGAGCCGCTGGAGTGCGAGCACGAGCTCGACCGGATCTGCGAGCGCGACCGTGTCGCTGCCGGCGACGCCGATCGATTGCAGTTGCTCGCCGACCAGCTGGTGAAGCGCGGCGCTGCCGGTGATCGACGAGATCGAGACCTCCGCACGACACAGGCGCTGCGGACACGACAGCCAGAGCCGGCGATCGACGCGGTCGGTGAACTCGCCGGGTGTCGCGACGTGATCGAGCTCGAGGATGCGGATGCGTTCCTGGCCGACCTGGAGACGCATGCCGGCGGCGAGCTTGGTGGGAGCGGGCACCCGCACGTCGTCGAGGTACGTGCCCGACGTCGACTTCAGATCCATCACGTACCAGTTACCTGCGCGACGCACGATCGCGGCGTGCCGCTTCGACATCGAACCGTGCGGGAGCTGGAGATCGCAGTCCTTGACCCGACCGATCGTGAACTGGTCCTTGTCGACGAGAAACCGCTCGCCACTTCGCAGCGCGCAGAGCAGCCCGCGCCGGCTCACAACAGTGGCAGGCTCAGCTTGAGGAGCTGCGCGTCGTCGTGCTTCTCGCGCATCCACGCGTCCTCGGGGTAGAGCCCGGTCGCGATCGTGGCGGCCTCGACGTAGCGCAGGATCGCCGGGCCATCCTCGATCGGAATCCCGGCACGGCGAGCCGATTGCCGGCCATGCGCGATGCGCTGGAGGCGCAGCAGCTTCTCGGCCCAGCACCAGACGTGCTGCTTCTTGTCACACGGCAGCGCGAGCGCGGACTCGAGCGCGTCGACGATCTGCTCCTCGACGCCCTTCGGCTCCCACAGGATCTGCGGCCCGAGACCATCGCGCAGTGCGTTCGCGAGGTCGATGTACGCGGCGGCGCTCGGTGCGAGCTCGGTGACCTTTCGTCGCGCGGCGACGGCGGCGACCTTGTCACCGACCTTCTGCATCAGGATCGCCTTGCAGTGGTAGGCGTTGACCAGCTTGTCGTCGAGGGTGATCGCGCGATCGAACGACGTCTTCGCCTCGTCGGTGCGGCCGAGCGCGTAGAGCGCGATGCCGCGATTGCACCAGCCCTGCGCCTGGTAGGGCTCGATCGCGACGGCGGCATCGAACTCGACGTAGGCCTCGTCGTTGCGGCCGAGCGCGTGGAGCATGTTGCCGGTGTTGTAGTGATCGACGTAGGTCGGGCGCAGCGACGTCGACCGGCGGAACGCATCGACGGCCTCGAGGAACCTGCCCTGCCGGCCGAGGAACAGGCCCTTCGCGCTGTAGGTGCCGACGTCGGTGGGGTCGTGACGGATCGCCTCGTCGTAGGCCTGCGCCGCCTCGGGCAACGCGCCCACGATCTCCGCTTCTCGGGCCCGCTGGAGGGCGAGCTTTGCCGCGTCGTTCACGGAGAAGCTCCTAGAGGCCGAACTTCGAGGACGCGAACACGGTCTCGAGCAGCTGATCGACCTCGCGAATCATCCGCGCCGCCGCTTCACCCGGCAGGGTGGCGAGCGCGACCTTGATCTCGTTGAGGTTCTTGAGCTGGCTGAACAGCTGGATATCCGAGAGCTCCGCACCCGAGGTCAGCAGCTCGCGGATGAGGCCGAGCTCGGTGAGCAGATCGTCGAGCGATGCCGACGGACCGATGAAGCGGCGCTCGTCCGGATGCTCGCGGTAGTACGAATCGACGACCGGGTTGACGATCTCCTCGAGGAGCTCGACCTGATCGAGGTTGTTCCAGATGTGGCGGAGGATGAAGAAGTCACCGTCGTGGACGCGCGTGCGACCATCGAACACCGCCGACGCCGCGAACAGCTTGAGCAGCTTGACCGCGCGGCGATCGGACACGCTGATGCCCTCGCTGCGGATCTGGAAGACGAGCCCCTTGTACTTGGTGAGGAACTCCTCCGGGAACTGCATGAACTTGTCGAAGTTCTGCTGGATCGCCCGCAGGTCGCGCGAGCTGATCACCGGCTGGAGCGGCCCCATCGGCTTGCCGTGCGAATCGACGCCGCGGCCCGTCATCTTGCGGAGCTCGAGCGACACGCCCTTCTTCATCAGCTCGTGGAAGTGATAGCTGTCGAGGTTGTCCGACAGCACGCGCACGAGGAAGCGGTCGAACATCGCGGCGAGGTTCTCGTCGTTGGGCACCTCGTTCGAGGCGGCGAACAGCGAGATCAGCGGCACGGAGAGGACCTCGGGGCCGTTCTGGAACTTGCGCTCGTTGATGACGTGGAGCAGCGAGTTCAGGATCGCGGAGTTCGACTTGAAGATCTCGTCGAGGAACACGATCTCCGCGGTGGGCAGCATGCCCTCGATGCGGCGGGTGTAGCGGCCCTCGCGGAACGCCGAGATATCGACCGGACCGAACAGCTCGTTCGGCTCGGTGAAGCGCGTCAGCAGGTACTCGAAGTACTTGGCGTCGATCAGCTTCGCGAACATGTCGATCATCGCCGACTTCGCGGTACCGGGCGGACCGACGATCACCATGTGCTCGCCGGCGATCGCCGACACGGTCATCAGCCGGATGATCTCCTGCTTATCGAGGAACTGCGCACCCATCTGCCGCGCGAGGTCCTGGAACGCGGCCGAGGCTCGCGCGACGTCGACGGCAAAGCTGCGTGGAGTAGTGGGCGGCGCGACCATTGGGGACGCGAGACATTACCCCAAGGATGTCGCGCTGGAAGCCGCCGAATGCCCCGTTTTTACGGGGCGGGCGGAGCGGCGATGTTGATGATCTCGCTCGGATCCCGAGCGACGTCCGGCCGCAGGTGACGCTTGAGCCGCTGGGCGAGTGCGTCGATCACCGCCTCGCTCAGCAGCTCGGCCGCCTGACCGCGGTGCACCGACCACCGCTTCGCGAGTGCCGGCACCGACTCGATCCCCGGCGGAATCGCCAGCCGCGGATCGACCAGCGCCAGCGCACCGGGCAGCGCGAACAGCGTCGACAGCCCGCGCGGCCGGCTCGACGCCGCCTCCGCCGACAGCACCGTCGAGATCAGCGGTGACCTGGCTCCCTGCTCGCGAAGATTGATCTCGCCGAAGCAGAACAGCGCGTTGAGATGGACCAGGAACGCCGCCACCGCACGGACATCTCCCTCGTCGGGTGCGCGCTCGAGCATCTGCTCGAACGCGGCGGCGAGCCGCGACGGCCCCTCGACCTGACGCTTGGGCGAGTCGTCGGGGACCAGCTTGTAGGCGATCGCGCGCGCGAGCTCGGCATCGCGAAGCAAGAACACCGCGTCCTCCCAGTGCAGCGGTGGCGCGCCCGGGTGCGAATCGAGCAGCTGGGTGAGCGGCGTGCGGCGCAGCAGCGTGGCGACGATCGGCGCGGTATCGGGCACCGCGAGCAGCTCGTCGAAGCCGACGTCGACCGCATCCTCGCGAACGCGGCGCACGCCCTTCCACGCGGTCAACCGGGACGGCGGCTTCTGGCCCTGGAACTTCGCCTTGCCCGTCCACCACGACACCGTGATGTCGCGGCGCCTGAGCGAGAACAGATTCGCGAGCAGCGCGTGGCGCGCCATCACGCGCGTGCGGTTGCGCGACAGCGGCTGGCTGACCAGCGTGATCGCGGTGTCGACGATCCTGCGGCGCGCCTTGTCGCTGACCGACCACTTCTCGGCGCGCGGATGGACGAGGAACAGCGCGTCGTGCAGCCCGGCCGCGAGGCACAGATCATCCGCCTCGAGGAGGAACGCCGGCGGGCGGCAGACCAGCGTCGACAGCACGTTGGTGCGCGCGTCGTCGACGGCCATCTGCTCGACGCTGGCATCGGACAGCTCGTGCTCCCAGCGCTCGACGTCGGCGAGTGGGATCGGCGCGCCGATGTGGATCTCGCCGCCCGCGACGAGCGGCTTGACGAAGCGCTCGAGGAAGTCGCGGACGTGAGGACGGGCCACGCCCGCACTCTACCGCACCGTGCCGCGCGGTCACTTGCCGGGTGGCAGCAGCTTTCGATCCGGTGCGTCGGGGAAGCCCCACAGCGCGAACCGGCCGACCGCGTCGTTGACGACGGAGGCCTCGGGAGGAACCTCGGCGCCGTAGTCGATCGACTCCGCGCGATCGATCTCCATCTTCGCGAGCGACCGGCGCTCGAGCGTGGTGAACGCGCCCTCGCTGATCTGGAACGGATTGCCGTCGTTGGTGAACACCGTGACGATGCCGGCCGAGTGGCCGAGCGCGCGGGCGAGCACCTCGGGCGAGACGCGCGGCACGACATCCATGCCGAGCGGCACCAGCAGCCCCGGCGCGAGCTCGCACATCAGCTGGCCGAGCGGGATGACGTCGAGGTTCTCGCTACCGATCACCAGGATGCCGCGATCGGTGGCGGCGACGCGGTGACCGCGCAGGCTGACCGGCGGCAGCGCGAACAGGATCCGCTTGAGGCGCGATGCGTGCGCCTGCGGGATCAGCGTGGCGACCACACGGCGCGGCGGGCCCATCGCGGCTGCCAGCTTGAGCTCGACACCGATCGGCTCGGCGGGACCACCGCTGTGCTGGGCCGGATCCTTTGGCCGATCGAGCTCGAGATCGACGCGCGTCAGATCGCCGATGTCGGACAGATCGAGCGGACCGGGGAGCACGTCGACGCGATCGTTGGGCCAGAACACGTAGAACGTGGTCTGCCCGAACACCGACGCGCACGACGCGAGATCGATCGGGTGCTCGTAGCCGACGGCGACCGCCGCATTCGCGCCGGCGGGTCGGAACACGTCGATGCCCGGCGTGCCGAGGAACAGCGCGAGGATGCGCTCCGGCAGGCCGCGCGCGCGGATCAGCATGTAGCCGCGATCGCGCGCCTGATCGTCGAACGCGCTCGCCGACGACGGGTTGAACAGACCGGCCTGCGCCTCGACGCGGTTGCGCCACAGGTAGCGAATGATGCCGTCGGCGAGGCCGCGCGCGACCGCGAGAAACAGATCGCCGCGATCGTCGGGCCCGAGCTGCTCGCCGCCCGGCAGCTTGCGGATCGACAGCCGGAACAGGAGACGATCGAACGGCAGGTCGCCCTCGCGGACGTAGCCCTGGGCGAACTCGTCGCCGTGGACCATGAAGTCGGTGCCGGCCGGCATCGCGCCGATGTCGACGGCGTCGTAGCCGTACGGCGAGCGATCGTCGCGGTACTTGACGAAGTGCTTGGCGGTGCCGGTGTAGATCGCACCGCCGACCAGCCGGCACAGCCGCGCCGCGCGATCGGCCGCGTACGACGACACCGCGGGGATCATCACCACGATCTCGCGGCTGCCGAGCGCGGTCTTGCACTTCGAGATCGCGAGGTTCGCCAGCAGCTCGTCGAGCGAGGCCTCCGACGAGTACAGCCGGAACCACGACACGGCGCCCTCGAGCGTGGCGAACGTCATCAGACACGACCGGCCGAGGAGGATGCCGCGCGGATCGGGCGCGACCCCCGGCGTGAAGAACCGGGTCTGCCCCTGCGCGACATGCTCGAGCGCCATCGCGCGCAATCTAACATGTACGATGAGGCATGGTGCGTGCGGGCCTCGTCCTGATCCTCCTGACGGCTTGCCACGAGCCACCTCCTCCGGTGAAAGGTCCCGTGGTGACCGACAAGCGCACCGAGATCACGCACCGCTCGAAGCTGCCGGCGGCGATCCAGCCACTGCTACCGGTGCACGGCGTGTACATCGCGGGCGGTGGCCTGGTGTCGTCGGCGTGGCGCGTGGTCGTCGACTACGACAAGAAGACGATCTACGGCGGGACGCACAAGGACGCCAATGCACCGTCGTTCGGCGCGATGTCGAAGGAGGCGACCAACGAGCTGTCGCCGCGCAACGAGGTCCACCTGACGAAGCTCGCCGAGGACGTCTGGCGCGAGGCGCCGCCCAAGGATCCGGTGGATCCGACCGCCGACTACGACGAGATCTTCGTCGTGCTCGACGGTGACGACACGTTCTATCTCCAGGGCTACGGCCCGATTCGCCGGCCCGTTGCCGCGCAGGCGATCATCGAGTTCCGCGCGGCCGCTGGCTTGTAGATCAGGTCGACGGGGTCGCGAGCTGGATGTCGACGCGGCGATCCTTCTTCCAGCCTTCTTCATCGGTGCCGGTGGCATCGATCGCGCCACGCGTGGTGACGCCGAGCTGCGGATCGCCAACGCCGAGGCGCTTCAGATACGCGCTCACCGTGGAAGCGCGGCGCGAGCCGAGGCCGAGGTTGTACTCCTCGGTGCCGCGCGGATCGGCGCGACCGATCAGCGACACCGGCTTGCCCTTGAGCGCACCGGTGGTGAGGCACGTGGCGATCTGGTCGAGCACCGCGCGGTCCTCGGGGCCGAGCTCTTCCTTGTCGTAGTCGAAGTTCGGCGCCGCGCCGGTCGGCGAGGTCGACACCTTGAGCCCGCACGCGGCGACGATGTCACCGGCGACCGACAGGTTCGGGGAGACCGGCTGATCACCGGTGACCACCGGCTCCTGCTTCGGCGCTTCGGTCGTCGCGGACGGCGTCGGGGTCGGGGTCACGGGCGTGGTCTTGGCCTTGGCTTTGTCGCCACCGCAACCCGCAAAGGCTGCAAGGACGAGGGCGAGGGTCATGGTCTTCATGCCGGGCATCCTGCCATATTCGATCGTAGGTTCATGCAGTGAAGACTCAACGAAGGTTTCAGCGGGCGCTTACGCTCGTCGTGCTCGTCGGGCACGTCGCGTGCGGAGGCAGCAAGACCGACGAGAAACCGCCACCTTCGAAGGGCGACGCTGCTACGGGGCCGATTGCCCCACCGATCGCGATCCCGAAAAGCGGCGTCGAACGCGTCGAGCGCATGAACTTCCGGTGGGGATCTGTGGGATCGCGTGACTACGCGAAGGCGCTCATCGCATACGCCGCAAAAGGTAAGCCGCGCGACTGGTCTGCGATCAAGGGACACGCCGAGGCGGCGCTGGCGAAAGATCCGCAGCACCTCGGCGCGCACTGGTTGCTCGCCGCCGCGCTCTCGCAGCTCGGCGATCACGCCGCCGTCGTCGATCACCTCGTCACCGCGATCGCGGCCGACTTCTACAACTACGGGCTCAAGTTCGCGGCGTCGGAGGATCTCAAGCCGTTCCTCGCCACCAAGCACGGCGCGGCGGTGCAGGAGCTCGCGGTGAAGATCCGCGCCGACTACAAGGCGCGGGTCGCGAACGCGCTGTTCGTGGTCGCACGGCGCAGTCCGTTTCGCTGGCCCTCGAAGACGAGCCAGCACGAGTCGACGTCGCGCGGCGAGGTCTACGCGTACGATCGCGAGACCCGGCAGTACCTCCGGCTGACGCACACCGGCGACACCGTGGTGGGCTACGCGCGGCCGGCCGCCGGCAACGAGCTCGCGATCCTGACCTACGACCGGATCGATCGCAGCAAGCAGGACGAGGCGCCGCTGATCACGCGCGCGTACGTCCAGCTGCTCGACACCGAGGAGCTCAAGCCGATCGCGAAGGCCACGCTCGACGATCCGATGCGCGAGATCGGGCTCGGCTACACCGACGATCGCTTGCTGGTCACCACCGCACCGGCCGCGGGGCGGTGGGGCATCGGCGAGCCGACCGTGTGGTCGTTCGACAAGGCGAAGGGCAAGCTGACGAAGGCCACCACGAGCTCGCCGCTGCCGCGGATCGCGTTCACGCTCGAGGAGGGTCGGTTGATCCGCGTGCCCGAGGGCGTCAAGGCCGCGTGGACCGGCGAGCCGCCGAGCGCGCCCAGTCTCGAGGTCAACGGCAAGACGATCGCGCCGAAGGAGTCCGGTAATGCGAGCCAGGCAGGCGTCGCGTTGTCGGCCGATCCGCAGCGCCGCTATCTCGCGTACACCACCGCGGTCGATCCGTGCGCGAAGGACACCGCGCCGTCGTTGCGCGTCGTCGATCTCGTCAAGGGCGGCGACATCCACATCCTGTCCGCGCGCAGTCAGTTCGCGCCGCGCTGGCTCGATGCGACGACGCTCGCCTACGAGGACGGCGAAGGCATGATCCGGTTGTGGGATGCGACCACGTCGAAGCAGCTGCCGAACCCGCTGAGCAATCGCGCGGACATCGCGTTCGAGGTGCTGTCGCTCGGCGTGCCGTGCAAGGGTACCGCCGAGGTCGGAGCGGGCTCGGGCTCGGCCGTGGGTGCGGGCTCGGGTTCGGACGACGAGCCACCGCTGCCGCCGGAAGCCTAGGTATCGTCGCGCGGTGTCACGCCTGCGTTCGCACCTGCCGGCGATCGGGGTCGCGATCGCCGCGGCCGGCATCGCGATCGCGTATGCGAGCGTGACCTCGCGCCTCGGCGGCCGGATCGCGTTCCCCGCCGACGACGCCTATCGTTATCTGGCGTGCGCGACGCAGCGTCACCAGCCGTGCGACGGTTCGCCGAGCGTGACGTGGCCGGCGCTGCTCGCGATCCCCGCGGCGGCGGTGCGCGGTCACGCGCTCGTGGTGCTCGTGTTCGCGATCGCGGCGGCGCTGTACGTGGCGACCGTGGTCGGTTGTCATCGCGTCGCGCGCCGGATCGCGGGCGAGCTCGGCGGGGTGCTCGCCGCGGTCGCGATGCTCGCGGTCGCACCGCTCGCGTGGTCAGCGCTGGCGGGGCTCGAGGTCGCGATCACCGCGGCCGCGTGGATCGGTGCGCTCGTGCTGTTCGCTCGCCGCAGCGATCGCGACACGCCGGGCTGGGCCCTCGCGATCGTGCTCGTCGCGCTCGGGCTCGCTCGCCACGAGGCGCTCGTCGTGGTCGCGCTCGTCGTGCTCGCCGGCGTCATGCACACCACGACCTGGCGCGGCGTCGCGGTGTGGCTCGTGCTGCTCGCGCCGCCGATCGCGTGGACGGTGATCTCCGAGCCGCGCCACGAGGCGGCGATCGATCTCGAGGCGCTGCGTGGCGACGGCGCGCCGCTCGCCTACGCGTTCGCGGCGCTGTGGCTGATCGGGCTCGTCCGGATGCGGAGCTGGCTCGGTGCGCTCGTCGTGCTGACGCCGATCGCGTACCTGCTCGCCGGCGGCACCACCGCCGCGTTTCCGGCCTGCGCGATCGCGGTCGGCGGTGCCGTCGCACCGATCGCGAGAGCCCCGCGCGCGAGGATCGCGGCCGCGAT
>JAEYYY010000281.1 GCA_023430775.1 Pseudomonadota bacterium | reverse complement strand
CTGCAGTTCGCGGGTGTCATCCCACCGAGCTACGAGCTCGTCGACGGCAAGCTGGTGGTGTTGCCGATGATGACCGAGCTGCCACCGGCGGCGACGATCACCCTGCTGCTGGCGACGCACGCGATCGTCATCGTCGCCGGCATGTACTTCGCGTGGCAACTACGCCGCGCGTACAGCGCCGCAGCGAAGGCGCAGCGGCTGCAGAGCTGGCAGCTCTCGCAGCTGCTCCCCGAGCAGGCTCGTCGCGACGTCGCAGGTCATTAGCCCTTCTTCGTCCCGCGCTTGTAAGGATCGGGTGTCTCGCAGTGAGTCAGCGACCGAACGTCCACGCGATTCGCCCGGAGGCGAGATCGATCGCGACACCGCGTTGCTCGGGGTTGCCGGTCGCGACCACCAGCAGCGGGCCGTAGATCCACGCACGCCTGCACTCGCCGCCGAGCGGCGTCTTCCACTTCTCCTTCGTCGCACCCTCGACGCGCGACACGATGCCGTCGCGCTTGTTCGAGACCACGCGATGAAGGATCAGCGGCAGTGGCTCGGCGAGCCGCAGGAACGCGCCGTCGAGGAAGGTCAGTGCGCCGCTGCCCGGTGTCGCCGATTCGGCGGGCGGCGGCGGCTTGCTCTTCAGCGTCTTGCGCGTTCCGTCCTGATCGAAGAACAGCTCGGTCTTGCCGACCTCGAGAAACCAATCCGTTGGACACCTCTCTGACTCGATCTTCGGGAGCCTCCACTCCACGGTTTCGAGGAGCTTCAGGCCCAGCGTGTCCGCGTTGATCCGCGCACCACGGCCATCCTCGAGCTCGACGATCACGCCCTCGGCGGTGCGATGGAATTTCCGCGTCGGCTTCGCGACATTCGCGTCGGCGATGACGTCGTTCGCGGAGACGACCCGCTCGAGGGTGCGCGGCTCGAGAAAATCGACGCGATCATAGATGTCGACGCAGACCAGGCGCGGGCCGCCCGCCCAGCACTCTTTGTACTCGGAGACTTCGACGGCGAGCTCCTTGCCGGTGTCGGCATCGATCGCCGTCAGCCGCTCCCCCGTGCTGGTCGCCGGCCCGGTCTTGGTGCCCTGCTCGTCGACGCCACCGACCTCGACGTGATCCATCACGATCAGCGTGCCCGGCGAACCGGCGATGAACACCTCGCTCTTCGGCCAGCCCGGGATGACCTTCAGCCGGTGCTTCATGTACCGGCATGACCCGTAGATCCCGCCGGCCGCGAGCAAGACGACGACGACGGCGATCAGGCCATTGAAGTTGCGGGGCTTGCGCTTGGTCTCGGTATCGCCCGACGAGCTGCCCTTGCCCTTGCCCTTGCCCTGGCGCGCCATGTTCTCGGCAAACTTCGCTTCGGCCGCCTTGGCAGCGGCCTGCTTCTGCTCCCACTTCGACAGCGCCACGGCGCGACCATAACACCGTGATGGTATCGTCGGCCCTGCATGTGCGAGCTGCTCGGCATGGAGTGCAATGTTCCGACGGACATCGTGTTCTCGTTCTCGGGGCTCGCGCTGCGCGGCGGCGCGAAGGGCCCGCACGCCGATGGCTGGGGCCTCGCGCTCTACGACGGCAACGCCGTGCGCACGTTCCTCGAGCCGACGCCGGCCTGTCACTCGGCGCTGGCGACGTACGTGCGCCAGAACCCGATCAAGACGCTCCTCGCGATCGCGCACGTTCGCCGCAAGACGCGAGGTGAGGTCTCCCTCGCGAACACGCATCCGTTCACGCGCGAGCTGTGGGGCCGCACGCTGACGTTCGCGCACAACGGCACCGTGAAGGGCGTCCGCAAGTTTCGGCTCGACCGGTTCAGGCCGATCGGCAACACCGATAGCGAGTACGCGTTCTGCGTCGTGCTCGAGGGGTTGCACGAGCGATTCAAGACCTATCCCCGCAAGCGGCGCGAGCTGTGGGATGCGGTCGCCGAGCTCGGCGGCAAGCTCGGTGGCAACGGCACCTTCAACTTCTTGCTCGGCGATGGCACGCACCTGTTCGCGCGCTGCGCCACCAAGCTCGCGTACATCATTCGCAAGGCGCCGTTCAAGCAGGCGACGCTCGCCGACGACGATCTGTCGGTCGACTTCGCCGAGGTGACGACGCCCAACGATCGCGTGGCCGTCGTCGCCACCGTGCCGCTGACCCGCGACGAGCAGTGGACGCACGGCGAGCCCGGCAACCTGTGGGTGTTCTCGGGCGGCGAGCTGCGCGCGACGCTACCGAGCTGACGGCGAGTGCAGGAGCTTGCGGACGACGCGCAGCGTCTCTTCGTCGACCTTCTTCGCGCGGTGCACGATCGTGCCATCGCGATCGAGCACCACGAGCAAGGGCAAGCGGCCACCGCCGAGCTTGTCGGACAGCTCGAGCTCCGGATCGAGGGCGATCGGATACTCGATGCCGAATTCCTTCGCGTAGCGCACGGCTTCCTCGTGCTTCTCGCCGGCGTTGACGCCGACCACGAGCAGACCCTCGCTCGCGTAGGCGGCGGCGAGCCGCTGGACCTGCGGCACCGTGCGCTTGCACTCGGCACACCAGCCGGCCCAGAAATCGAGCACGACGACACGCCCCTTGTAGCGCTCCATCGCCACGAACGTGGCATCGCCGTCGACGAGCTTGGCATCGGCCGGCAGCTGCTCGAGCGCCGGCTTCGCGGGTGCGCTACACGCGGCGAGCGCGAGGGCGAGCAGGAGCCTGGTCACAGCACGCGCCCCACGCCGAGCGACACGGCGTTGATCTCGAGGCTGTTGCTGCGCGTGTAGCGGTAGTACTCCGCCGACACCGACCACTTGTTGAGTGGACCGCGCTCTCGCACCGTCTTGAGCTGGAGCGAGAATTCTCGCGACGACAGCGGCGCGAGATCCGAGTCGGCAGTCCGGTTGGTGGTCTCGGTGAAGCCGAGCGGCATCGCCTCGGTATAGAACTCGACGCCGTTCTGATCGTAGTAGCGGAAGCTGCCGCGCACGTAGAGCCAGTTCACGATGTACTGATAGACGCTCGCCTCGATCGCGTGCGCCTGCAAGCCGAAACTGTCGACGTACCCGCGATAACCGAGCTTCGCCGTCGAGTGTGTCACCGGCACGTGCTGGGACACCCGCAGCGTCAGCACCTGGCGCAACCGGCCGTCCGGGAACACCTCGTTCTCGAGCGTGCCATCCTCGACGGGAACCGCGTTCCAGCCGGTGCGTAGCTCGCCGCGCTGATAGGTCGCGCCGTAGCTGCCGTCGAGGACGGTGGTCGGCGACAGCAACTGCGAGCCGGCGACGTTCACGCTGCTCGTCATCCGGTAGGTCTTTCCCAGAAAATCCCCGAACCGGTTGTGGTCGTCGAACACGTCGATGCCGAACGTGCCGTTGACCGAGATCGTGGCGTTGTCATCGGCCAGCGAGCGCAGCCAGCCGGCACCGATCGCGCCGCCACCGATCCACTCCTCGGCGTGGGCGAGGAACCGGGTGGTCAGCGTGTCGTCGTCGTCGAGCTTGATCGCGGTGCGCAGGTCGAAGTCGCCCGCGACGTTGCGCTTGCTCGCCGAGCTGGTGGCATCGACCGCATCGGGCGACGCGGCGGTGATCGCGTCGATCGGCAGCGCGAGCGTGTGCACCACCTTCTCGCTCTGGCGCACCGTCATGAACAGCGACGGCTGGACGATGAACATCGTCTCCTTGCCGGGCGGTCCGTCCTCCTGCGACTGGAACCCGCGCCCGGTCTGATCGAGATACGTGGTCCGCAGCTCGGCGCTCTCGAGCGACCAGCCGCGGTCGCCGATGATCTCGCGATCGGCCGGATCCTCGGAGTCGCTGTCCGCGGCGGCCACGCCACACATCGCGATCAGCGCGATGCTAGTTCGAACAGCCACACCCACCTCCGGCGGGCTCGCCGTCGCCACCGGCTGCGCCTTCGCGGGCGAGGTGGACCTTCGCGTGTGCCTTGTCGCGCAGCACGTCCTCGTCGGGTTGCATCGTCGGATCCGCGAGGTGCTGCCGGCGATTCTTCGGGACGATCTTGCAAGCACCGAGCAGGGCGACGCACAGCGCGATCACCAGCGCGCGAAACTTCATAGGACCGGCATCCTACGTCAGCCGCCGACGGATGTGGCACCGTCAGGTGTGACCGATGCAACGCAGATGCTGCGCCAGGCCGTCCTCGACGAGCCCGACGACATCGCGGCCCGCCGGGTCTACGCGGACGCGTTGATCGCCGAGGGCGATCCGCGTGGCGAGCTGATCAACGTGCAGTGCGAGCTCGAGGATGCCGCACCGACCGATCGCCCACCGTTGATCAAGCGCGAGCGCGAGCTCCTCGCCGCTCACGAGAAGACCTGGGTCGCTCCATTCAAGGGCGCGATCTGGCGGCCGCAGTTCCAGCGCGGCTTCATCGAGAGCGCGTTCGTCAACACCAAGAAGTTCATCCCGGTCGCGCGCGAGCTCCTCGATAGCGAGCCGGTCACCACGCTTCACCTGCGCGATCTATCGCAGGCGAACGCCGCGACCCTCGGCAAGGTCGCCGGGCTCGGTCGCGTGCGCACGCTGCGCGTCGTCGAGAGCAAGCTGCAGAACAAGGGCACCCGGGCGCTGTTCGCGCGGCCATTGCCTCGCCTGCGCCACTTGAACCTCTACCAGGCCGGCATCGACGACGACGGGCTCGCCCATCTCGGCGATCAGCTGTTCGCGCAGCTCGAGCGCTTGAACCTCGCCGGCACGCGCGTCACCTACGGCGGCCTCCAGAAGCTGCTCGCCGATCCGCGGCTTGGAAACCTGAGGTACCTCCACCTCAACTGGCTCGTCCCGGGCACCGACGGCACCGGCTTTCTCACCGAGCACCTCGCGCTTCCCAACCTCACGCACCTCGACGTCTCGTCGTGCCACGTCGCGAACCACGACCTCCGCCATCTGACGCGCAACGCGGTGTTCCGCGGCCTGCGCGGCTTGCGCGCCGAGTACAACGACCTCGACGGTAGCGCCGCGTTCGATGCGATCGCTCCGCTGTCCCGGCTCGAGGTGCTCGACGTGTCGACCAACACGATCGGGCTCGCCGGCATCGCGGCGCTCGTCCAGCTCGCGTTTCCGCTGCGCGTGCTGCGGCTCTATCAGTGCAAGGTCGACGACGAACAACTGCGCGTGCTCGGGCGCGCGAAGTTTCCGCTTCGCCGCCTCGATCTCGGCTACGGGTCGATCGGCAAGGCCGGTGTCGAGGCGATCGGGCGCTCCGGCTGGCCGCTCGAGAAGCTCGAGCTGTGGGCCTGTCAGATCGACGATTCGGGTGCCGAGGCGCTCGTCGCCGCCGACTTCACGGCCACGGTGCGTACGCTCTCGCTCGGCTACAACGGCCTCTCCGATACCGGCGTCGCCGCGATCGCGGCCGCGAGCTGGCCGCAGCTCGAGCGGATCGCGTTCCGCGGTGATGCGATCGGTGCCGCGGGTGCCCGCGCGCTCGGCGAGTCGAAGACGCTGCCGGCGCTGCGCAGCGTGAAGTTCGAGGACATGAAGATCCCGAAGTCGGCGCTCCGGCCGTTGCTCGAGCGCGGCGTTCGCGTCGAGTGAGCTGTCCACACAAGTTGCCCAGGCGATGTCCAGCGAACGGGCTTCGCGCCGGACCCGTTTCGGCCACTTGCGAATGACTGCACGTTGTCTCGGTCATCGCGATCACGTTTGGAGCGCGGCACGCGCGTTGCCTCGTGGAGCGGCAACTCCGACCAACCAAGGATCGCCGCTCGATCGCGACCATGCGGCCGGTCGAGCCGCTCGTCCACGCGCTCGCGGTGCGCGCAAGGATCGACGACGACGTCACGATCCGGCGCGCGATCGTCGAGCTCGCCGGCACCCGGATGGCCGAAGCTCCGGCGGCGCTGCGACCGATCGTCGCCCACGCCGCGGAGCGCGACGCCGACGCAGAGCTCCGCAAGCGGGCGAAGGAATTCTTGGGTTAGAGCCGCTCGACGAGCTTGTTCGCGATCAGGTACGCGTCGCCAGGCCACCGGCCCGAGACGTAGCGCCCATCCTCGACGACGAACGCGTGCGTGTGATCGTCGCGCGTTCCTCGCTTCGACAGCGTCTTCGGTCCACGCTCGAAGTGATCCGGCGCTGCGAGCGCGCCGCGCACCTCGTCCTCGACGTACGCGGGATAGGTCCGGTAGTACTTGCCGCGCCGCCAGAACGTCGCGAGGTACGCGCTGCGCTCCATGTACTTCGGCAGGCAGGTCGTGCGCAGGCCGTGCAGCACCGAGTTGCCGTCGGCGCGCTGCGCTCGCGCGGCGACCAGCACGCCGTGACAGATCGCGGCGATCGGCTTGGTGGTGGCGAAGAACGCGGCGGTCAGCTTCTGCACCGTCTCCGAGCCGAGGTACTGGCGCATGCCCTGCGCGTGACCACCGGCGAGGAACAACGCATCGAGCTTCGCCGGATCGCAGTCGCTCCATCTGATCGGCGAGACGAATGCGGGAGCCTGCTCGAGCTCGCGATAGAACGCGATCGGCTCCGGCCGCGCGCCGAGCGCACCGAACACCACGCCGGTGATCAGCAGCGGATCGCACGCGGGCGTCGCGCCGGTCTCGGTCGCGAACACGACCTGGTGGCCGGCCTCGACCAGCAGCTTCCAGGGCACCGCGACCTCGGTAACATCGAAGTCACGATCGGGAAGCGGGAACACCACCGCGGCCATCGGTGAACATCGTATCCGAGTCGGCAAGTCTCGCGGGCGCGCGGCATGGCAGCGGCGCGCGTCTTGCTCGGGGTACTGCGAACAAGGAGGAACGAGTTATGCCCCGTAAACAGCGATTCAAGCCGTCCCGGAAGCCGAAGCCGCCCGTTGTCGAGGGCTTGCCGCAGGATCAGGTGAGTCACCAGGGCTCACAGGAGATCGAGTCGGCCGCGCCCGCACGGCAGCAGAGCGATTATTCGGAGATCGATCGCGCCGAAGAGGGCCCGAAGTAGCGACACCTCCGCACGCCGTGTCGCATCGACCCGTGCGTGCGCCGACGCGTCGAGCTACGTACGCGAGGCACGTCTCGCGATCACCGCCTCGAACTCTTCGCTCCATGCATCGAGCTCCTTGGCTCGCTGCATGGCGAAGGGGTGATCGCGGAACAGTGTCAGCAGAACTTTGTACGCGCGATCGAGGGTCGTCCGATCGACGTCCTCGAACTCGCGCGCCTGGCGCATGAACTCGTCGCGATCCATCTCGCCGGCGAGTCGCGTGGTGCCACCCGCGAGCTTCATGAACGTGTCGCGCGCGGGCTCGACGTTCTGGACGCAGAGCAGCGCCGCGCGATCCGCCGTCAGCTCGGCGCAGCGGTACCACTCGTAGAGCGCGACGACGAGCCCCTGGCCGAGGATCGCGCCGAAGCCGAGCGTGGCCTGGCCGAGGATCGTGACGATCGTCGAGATCGAGCGCGCCATCGTTCCGTACAGCACGTGGCCGGCCTTGATGTGACCGACCTCGTGACCGATGACGAAGAACAGCTCCTCGTCGGACAGCAGGTCGATGAGGCCGCTCGTCAGCTGGATGAACGGCTTGGTGTGGCCGTAGGTGAAGGCGTTCGGCTTCGGATCCACCGTCACGTACATCTCCGGCTCGGGCACCTCGAGGATCTTGCAAGCCCACGTCAGCGAGCGGTGCAGGCGCGGAAACATCTTCGGCGTCACCCGCAGGTTCGACGAGACGTTCTCGACGTAGTACAGCCGCTCGAGGCCGTACTCCATGATCTTCTTCACCAGCGTGTCGAAGCCCGGTAACCGCTTCAGCGCGTCGGTCGCCTTCGCGTCGTTGGGATGACGAAACTCCTCGACGTCGAGCCCGACGAGCGGGCGCAGCTTTCGCTTCTTGGACTTCGGTTCGTCGCCATTGCCGTTGGTCGTCTCGTCCGCCACGCCGGTATCATCACACAGTGATCTGCATCGTCGATGTCCACTACGAGCCAGACCGCGTCACCGCGGCAGCCGTCGGCGCCGAGTGGACCGACGAGGTGGCGACGATCGAGGTGGTCGTGCGCACGCCCGGCCCGGCCGCCGACTACAACCCGGGCGCGTTCTACGAGCGCGAGCTGCCCTACCTGCTCGCCATCCTCGAGCGAATGCCGCCGGTCGAGGTGGTTGTCGTCGATGGTTACGTCTGGCTCGGTCCCGATCATCCCGGGCTCGGCTGGCACCTGCACCACGCGCGCGGCGGCCCGGTCATCGGCATCGCCAAGACGCAGTTCGCCGGTGCGATCTCGAACGACATCATTCGCGGCGACAGCACGCGCCCGCTGCACATCACCGCGATCGAGTACGACACCACCGCCGCCGCCGAGCACGTCCGGCTGATGCACGGCGAGCATCGGATCCCGACGTTGGTCCGGCGCGCGGACGCTCTCGCGCGCGGCCGCCAGTGATCTGGCGGCATTGGTGGGTCCGGAGTGGCCACGAACGTCTGCCGATAAGAAGAACTGCTGCACGAATCTGTGTATGTTCCAACAGGGTGTGACGCGCCGTCGGCGCACGTGACTCGAAGGACAACGGGAATGACCTCCATTGCGACTGAAACTCGAACCTCTCCCTCCGGCCTGCGGACGCTCGCCATCGATATCGGCGGCACCGGCCTCAAGGCGCTGATCCTCGACATCGGCGGCAACCCGCTCAGCGAGCGTCTGCGCGTCGACACGCCGCAGCCGGCGACGCCCGACGCGGTGCTGTCGACGATCTGGACGATGATCGAGCCGCTGGGCGAGTTCGATCGCGTCAGCGTCGGCTTCCCCGGCGTGGTGATGGAGGGCGTGATCGCGACGGCTCCGAACCTCGGCACCAAGGAGTGGAAGGGCTTCGACCTCGCGAAGGCGTTCACCGACAAGACCCGCCGTCCCGCGCGCGTCATCAACGACGCCGGCGTCCAGGGCTACGGCGTGATCGAGGGCCACGGCGTCGAGATGATCCTGACGCTCGGCACCGGCATGGGCTGCGCGCTCTACAGCGACGGCAAGTACGTGCCGAACCTCGAGCTCGCGCACCATCCGTTCGCGAAGGGCAAGACCTACGAGCAGTACATCGGCAAGAAGGCGCTCGAGAAGGTCGGCAAGAAGAAGTGGAACAAGCGCGTCGAGGAAGTGATCGCGCAGGTGCTGCCGATCTTCAATCCGCGCCGGCTCTACCTCGGTGGCGGCAACGCGAAGAAGCTCAAGATCAAGCTGCCCGAGAACGTCCAGATCACGGAGAACGTGGCCGGCCTCCTCGGTGGCATCGCGCTGTGGCACGACTCGAAGAACGGCAAGAACAGCTAACAGGTTAGGGCTATGCTCCGCGCGATGCGTCGCGCGCTCCTGGTGCTGGTTGTCTCCTGCGGCTCGAACAAGCCGCCCGAATCCAAGGTCAAGGTCCCGCCGCCCACGCCGGATGCACCGGCGGTCGCCGAGCCGGCTCCCGATCCGGCGCCGCCGGAGCTGCGGCTGCCGACCACGATCAAGCCGACCCGCCACGACGTCACGCTGGCGATCGATCCCGCGGCCAGCGACTTCACCGGCACGATCACGATCGAGCTCGATGTCACCGAGCCGACCTCGGTGATCTGGCTGCACGGCGAGGAGATCACGCTCAAGCGCGTCGCGCTCGGCAGTGGCTCGGAGCTGTTCGAGGCGCGACCGATCTATCCAACGAAGGAACAGCTCGGCCTGGTGCTGAACAAGCCGCTGCCCAAGGGGCCGGCGAAGCTGACGATGGAATACACCGGGAAGATCCACGCCAACGACGGCACCGGCATCTACACCGCGAAGCAGGGCGACGACTGGTACGCGTACACGCAGTTCGAGGCCACCGATGCGCGCGAGGCATTCCCGTGCTTCGACGAGCCGTCGTTCAAGGCGCCGTGGAAGATCGCGATCCGCACGAAGAAGAACCTGATGGCCGTCGCCAACACGCCGATGACCTCCGAAAAGGATCTCGGCAACGGCGACAAGCTCGTCGAGTTTGCCGAGAGCAAACCGATGCCGTCGTACCTGGTCGCGTTCGGCGTCGGCCCGTTCGAGACCGTCGATGCCGGCAAGACGCGCGGCGGCGCGCCGATCCGCTTCATCGTGCCGAAGGGCCGCACCGCAGATGTCGCGTATCCCGTCGAGGCCACCCGCCCGATCGTCGATCTCCTCGAGGACTACTTCGGGATGCCGTACCCGTACGAGAAGATCGATATGATGGCGTGCCTCGTCTACAACGCGGGCGCGATGGAGAACCCGGGTCTCATCACCTGGCACCACAACATTCTCCTCACCAAGCCCGCCGACATGACGCTCGGCCGCCAGCAGACCTACGCCTCGATCGCGGCGCACGAGCTCGCGCACATGTGGTTCGGCGATTACGTGACGCTCGCGTGGTGGGACGACACCTGGCTCAACGAAGCCTTCGCCACCTGGGCCGGCGAGAAGATCGTCGCGCAGTGGAAGCCGAAGTGGGAAGGCGAGGTCGATGCCGCCGCGTCGAAGAACGGCGTCATGGGTCAAGACAGCCTCGACACCGCCCGCGCGGTGCGCAACCCGATCGAGGACGGCGGCGACATCGAGGATTCGTTCGACGGCATCACCTATCAGAAGGGTCAGGCGGTGCTCTCGATGATCGAGCGCCACGTCGGCGCCGACGTGTTCAAGACCGGCGTCCGCGCCTATCTCGCGAAGCACGCCTGGGGCAACGCCACCTACGATGACTTCGTCGCCTCGATCGCCGCCGCGGCCAAGACCGACGTCAAGCCGCTGTTCGACGCGTTCATCCTCCAGTCGGGTGTGCCGATCGTCGAGTTCGAGCTCCAGTGCAAGCCCGGCAGTCCGCCGGCCCTCGCGCTCTCGCAATCGCGCTACGCGCCTACCGGCTCGCAGATCGATCCGAAGCGCACCTGGAGGATCCCGCTGTGCGTGAAGTGGGGCGCCGGCACTGCCACCGGTCGCGACTGCACGACGCTCACCGAACCGACCAGCACGCTGCCGCTCACCGCCAAGACCTGTCCGCAGTGGGTCAACACCAACGCCGACAGCGCCGGCTACTACCGCTCCGCGTTCAAGGGAAAGCTGCTCGACAACCTGCTCGCGGCCGCCCCGAAGAAGCTCTCCCTGCCCGAGCGCATCGGCCTGCTCGGCGATCTCCAGGCGCTGGTCGCCAACGGCTCCACCCAGATGGGCGTCGCGCTCGGCCTCGTCGAGTCGCTCTCCAAGGACAAGAGCCGCCACCTCGTCGATGTCTCGATCGGTCTCGTCGCCGGCATCGAGGACATGGTCCCCGACGAGCTGCGCCCCAACTACGAGCGCCTGATCAAGAAGCTCTTCCGCCCGCGCGCGCTCGAGCTCGGCTTCGCCTCCAGGCCGGGCGAGGACGACAACACCAAGCAGATGCGGCCGCAATTGATCTCGCTCGTCGCCGAAACCGGCAACGACAAGGCGATGATCGCGCAAGCCACGCAGCTCGCCTGGAAGTGGCTCGACGATCCCAAGGCCGTGCAGCCCGAGATGGTGGGCGTCGTGCTCGGCATCGCCGCCCACTACGGCGATCAAAAACTCTTCGACCGCCTCTACGCGGATGCCAAGAAGGCGGAGGACCGCACGCAACGCGGCCGCCTCCTCGGTGCGATGGGCAGCTTTGTCGATCCGAAGATCGTCGCCCAGGCGATGCAGATCGCGATCGGCAACGAGTTCGAGCTGCGCGAGGCCACCGCGCTGCTGCAAGGTGGCTTCGCCGATCGCCACACGCGCAACCAGGCGCACGACTTCATCGTCAAAAACTACGACATCATCTCGAACAAGCTGCCGGAGCCGTTCCGCCCGTACATGGCCTACTCGCTGGTGCCGCTGTGCGATGACACCAAGAAGGCGGAGCTCGAGGCATTCTACAAGAAGAAGCTCGAGAAGATCGAGGGTGGCCCGAAGGCCCTCGCGCAGGCGCTCGAGGCGCTCTCGCTATGCGCCGCAGGGAAGAAGGCGCAAACGCCGGGCGTGATCGCATTCCTGAAGCGCCAGTAAAGTGCGCCCAGCGCGAGTAGCAGGAACTTCTTTAGTTTTAGCTTGAGTGCAGACGATCACGACTTACATTCTGCGCCAGCCGTTCAACATAGCCGAACGCGTTTATCGTCACGTTCAAATGAACTCGATGTGAGAAAGTAGACCATTGTTCACTGTGGAAAGTGATTCGTGTTCAACAGCTTTGACAATGATTTCGTCCTCGCTGTGAATTTCAGACTCAAACACCACCTGCCACGCGGAGAGCTTCACCGCACACCGACATAACGTTGTTTGATCCGGAAGGAGTGAGCGAAAATTTGGCCGCAGTATCGCCCCACCATTGGAACCGACATTTCGATTGTAGAACAGAAGCACAGAATTACCGTCTGCCGTACAAAAACTCCTTCTCCCATGCGCTTCAAGAGAAGGTATGCTGCGCGAATCGAGGAGTGCAAATATCGTCACCCCACTGTCTCCAGCAATTCGCTCTTTTCGGTCTAAAAACCACTGTTCGATGTCATTCCGCGAGTAGCCAAGAATCGAACTCATCAAATGCTCTGCGAGGCGGCTGTGCGGGTGGCTTCGCAGGACGCCAACGAGCATCTCGTAGGCTTTGATTCTCCAAGCATGGTCAGGGTGCACAACTAAGACATCTATAGTTGATGATTGGTTGCTAAGTTCTAACTCGACCACTGTAAGCCGCCGCCGATCTGCCTCGCTCGCTAGAATACCATATTGATATGATGTGGGTATTTCGTCCTTCGCGAATGAGAAGGTCGACATCCCCTTGATGCCAGTCTCAACTGCGGCCAATTCATCTTGGAGTGATACATAACGCGCCTTCCGGTCGCGGTTCTCAAAGAGAGCCGATAATCGCTTCTTGACGTCGCGCATTCTAGTCAAAGTCTGGATGCTCACCGGTAAGTTTCTTGTAGCAGTCTTCGCACAGATAGGTCCTTCCATTCACGTCGGTTGGGTCTTTGGCAACCCCCGCACCTTGGCCCCCGGCGGTAGCGGCCCCACCCGAGCACAGTCAGAGTTCTTGCCGGAGCAGGGAGGGTTTCCAGTGCCTTGCCCTTGCTGGCCGCTCTTGGTCCCACCGGTCCCACCTCCAGCGCGCTTTCCCATTGAGCCGCCCATAGGACCCGTGCCGTCCGGGCTGCTAAGCGCATCCAGCGAATCCCCCAAACCCGAGGCGGACTCCGTATTTTCATGCCCCGGCGTTCCCTTTAATGAGTGTCGTTCCGGCGTCGACTTAGTGGAGTCACCTGATAGATTCACTGCTGCGCCGATCGCAAGACCGGTTGCCGTCGCTGGAAACTCAGCGACAGTAAACGCCCCAACTGCTACCCAACCCATTGTTTCAAGGGTTTGCGACGCGACCGGGTGCTTGTCTCCCCACGATTTCTCGGCTTCATACTCGGCTTTGAATTGTGCGAAATTTGATTCGGAGATCCGATCCGCAGCGGCGTATCTTTGCGAGGGTGTCCCATGTTGTAGAAGGGCATTGTCGATGGCTCGATAGACTGCTGCCATCTGGGGATCTCGACCATCAGGATCGAGATAACGTAGTGGCGCATTCAAGGAGAACATGTACAGACTTGCGCGGCGCGGTACTGCGGCTCCTTCCTCGGGAGAAAATTTGTAACGCGGATCCGATTGAGTCCAAGAGATCGAGAACCGGTCGAAATAGCGCGCGCCGTAGTAGCTCAGGTCACTGATCACGTCATGGTACTTGTCGTTGAAGCGACGTCGGTGGGCGATGTCCCGTCGAGTGTTGAATCTTGGTGACGGTCGGGTTGGGGATCACTACGCGGCCTTCGCCTTCGTTGCAATGGGTGCGGTCGCGTTCTCGTGCTGAGTGAGAG
>JAEYYY010000270.1 GCA_023430775.1 Pseudomonadota bacterium | reverse complement strand
AGTCCGGCGAGCAGATCGGTGGTCTTCGGTGCGGGCATCGGCGGCGGCGCCGCGACGGCCGGGAATGCGGGCGGCGTCTTCTTCTTGATCGGCGGTGGCGTGCCCGGACGAGCGGACGGCACCGGCGGACGCGCCGCCGGCATGCTGCCCGAATCGCCGAACTTGAACTCCGAGGGCGGCGGTGCGGCGGCCGGAGCCGGCCCACCGGGGCGCACGCTCGGCAGCGCGGTCGCGAGCAGATCGATCGTGCCGAGGCTGCCTTCCGGCGCAGGCCCGAGCAGCTGATCGAGATCCTTCTTCGCCGCCTTGGCATCGCGGCCGAGCTTGTCGATGTGGATGTTCACGCTGCGCGCGATCGATCCGAACTTGCCGGGATGCGCGTCCTCGGCGAGGCGCTCGATGTCGCCCTTCGCGAGTCGCACCGTCTCGGCGGTGAGGCGCTTGAGCGGTCGATCCGACTCCCACAGCATCAGGAAGATGCCGACGCCGAGCACGATCAAGAAGCCGGCACCGACGAGGATCCACGGGAAGCTGCCGAAGCCGAGGTCTTCCTTGGTGACGCCGCCGAGCGTGTCGGAGAACCCGATCGCGGGTGCCTGCTTCGAGAACACCGCGAAGTAGGCACCGCGCGCGCCGGCCTCGCCGGGGAGACGCGAGACCAGCGCGGTGTACGAGTCGCTGCCCGCGACCAGCGTCAGCGGCTTGTTATTGTCGTTGCTGCAATCGCTCTGCAGATCGGGCCCGAGCAGCGTGCCGATCCGCTGCGTCATCGGCGCGGTCTCGACGGCAGCCGCCGACGTTGCCGCGATGGTGTCCTTCGGCAGGTAGAAGCCGAGCTCGACGAGCAGCGACTTGCCGACCACGCGCTTCGCGAACTCGGTGTCGATCTTGTGGCCGAGCACGATGGCGCCGACGTAATCGGTGCCCCTGACCACCGGCGATGCGGCGACCAGGAACGTGGTGCGACCGAACATCCAGATGTCGTCGCGCAGGTAACCGGCGAGCGCATCGTCGACCAGCGGGCGCCCGGCGAGCACGTCACCGAACTCGCCCTCGTCGACGCGGATGCGAGACACCACGCGACCCTTCTTGTCGATCAGGATCGCGAACTCGGGCTTGCGGCCCTTGATGCCCTCCATCACCTTCTCGCCGACGCCGCGGACCTGCTTCATCCGCTTCTCGTCGAGGGTGGCGGCCGCCGAGGCGTCGCCGAGCTCGCGCTCGATGTCCTCGTTGCGCGCGAACTTGCCGGCGAGGTCGACGCGATTGCGGGCGTCGCCCTCGAGCACGATGTTGACGACACCGCACGCGACGGTCAGCCGGCGGGTCTCTTCCTTGAGCGCGACGCCTTGCGCCGGCCGCGGCATCAGGAGCGCGACGCTGAGCGCGATGGCCGCCGCGACGGCGACCAGGAAGAACCAGATCTTTGACCAGAACACGTTACGGCTTCTTCTCTGCGGCCGGAGCCGCGGGGCCGAGGGAGGTGATCTTGATGGTGGGCTCGGTCTTGCCCTTCTTCTCGACGGTCACCGTCTCCGTCTGATCGAGCCAGTGGTCCCGGTAGAAGATGCGCAGCTTGTACGTGCCCTCGGGCGCGTCGATCTCGAACTTCGCGACCCCGCCGACCAGCTCGACGTTCGCGAAGTACGGCGTGTTGACGACGACGACCTTGCCGACGAGGTGCGGCGCGTCCTTGTCGGTGATCGTGTAGACATTCGCGCTGCTGGCGGTGAACGACTGCTCGCCGACCTTCGGGTTGACCAGGCCGTTCGCGATCAGCTTCGGATCCTCGAGCGCGACCAGGGTGCGCGCGGTGTTCGAGGTGTTCTTGATCACGACCTGCGCACCGACGGGCGCGCCGATCACCGGCTTCGCGAACGATTCGCCGGCGAGCTCCCACTTCACCTGGCCTGGATTGTCGGGTTTGGCGGTGTCGCTCTCGAGGACCACCAGCAGATGCGGTGCGAGGTTCACGCCCTGGATCGGCTTCTTCGGGTTCTCGACCCGCTCGACGAACCCGCGCACCGCCGGAGGTGGCCGCTCGGGGGCCGCAGGCAACTCGAGCTTGCCGTGCACCGGATTGGCGCGTGCAACGCCGGAGATTGTTAGCCCCGAGGCCAGAAACACCAAAGTCACCAGGCGGTGCATGGATCTTCGCGATCGTACGGTCCCCGCACTCCCGGCGGCAAGCCTCCGGCCGACGATTCCCCGCAACCACATCGACTCCCTGGCGATAGGCCGGCCATGCGTTCGCTCCCGGCACCAGGACCTTTCGCAGTCGCGCTCGTCTTCGCGCTCGGACTCGCGACCGCCCCGCGACTCGATCGCGCCGGCGTTCCGGCGTCGGCGCGCTGGGTGTTCGCCGCCTGCGTCGGCATGGTCGCGACTCGCCGGCCGAGCGCGATCCTGCCCACGATCGCCGCCGTCGGTGCCGCCCATGGCGCCGTCACCGCCGTCGAGCACAGCGGCGCCGACGACCGGATCATCGACCGCATCGAGGGCGTGGTCCGAGGTCCGGTGGTGCTGACCGCGCGCGGTCACGGTGCCCTGCTCGACGACCACGCCACCTGGGTGTGGTCGACCGAGCCGCTGGTCCCCGGCGAGCGCATCGAGATCACCGGCTATCTCGCGACGCCGGCCGGGCCGCGCGGGCCCGGGCTGGTCGATCCCGCCGATGGCGCCCGCGCGCGCGGTGCCGTCCGCGAGATCTCCGCACGCGCGATCCGCCGCGTCGGCGACGAGCCGACGGCGATCGATCAGTTCTGGCGGTGGGCGGGCGCGATGCAGAGATCGTGGGCCACCACGATCGAGGACGCCGGCGGCGATGCGATGGGACGCGCCGCGCTGCGCGGGATCGCGGTCGGCGATCGCACCACCATCCCGGCCGAGCTCGACGCGCGCTGGCGGGCGGTCGGCATCTATCACGTGCTCAGCGTGTCGGGGCTCCACCTCGCCGTGGTCGCGGGTCTGCTCTACACCCTGCTCCGCCGCGCGCTCGCCGCATCGCCATGGGGCGGCAGGATCCACCCCGTGCGGTGGGCGGCGCCGATCGCGATGGTGTTCGCGATCGCCTACACGATGATCACCGGCGCGCAGCTCGCGACGCTGCGCGCCTTGATCGTCGTCGGCGTGATGTTCGCCGGCGCCATGCTCGATCGGCCGGCGCGCCTGGTCGACGCGCTGGCGGTGGCGGCGCTCGCGATCCTGATCTGGCGTCCGGGCGATCTGTTCGATCCCGGCTTCCAGCTGTCGTTCGCGGCCGCGCTCGTGCTCGCGCTACGCAGCGGCACCGCGCGGCGACCGGGCGTGCGGGGCTGGATCGCGAGCACGCTCGCGACCTCGGCGTGGGTGTCCCTGATCACTGCGCCGATCACCGCGTTTCACTTCCACGAGGTCACCGCCGGCGGCGTGATCGGCAACGTGCTGCTGACGCCGGCCGTCGAGCTCGTCGCGTTGCCACTCTCCCTCGCCGGGCTGGTGATCGGCTGGAGCCTGCCGATCGCGATCGCGTCGGAGCTGATCGGGGTGGTCGACGTCATCGCCAGGCCGCTCTCCGCGATCGCGCCGACGGGATCGATCGCGATCGCGAGCCCGCTGCTCCTCGCCGGGCTGGTCGCCCTCTCGATCGCACTGGCTGCGCGGCGAGTGCCGCGACGGCTTGGCTGGGTCGCGCTGTGTCTCGGCTGGTCGCTCGGTCGCTCGCCGCCTCCCGAGGGTGCGCTGCGGGTGACCTTCGTCGATGTCGGCCAGGGCGACGCGGCGATCGTCGAGCTCCCCGACGGCGAGGTGATGTTGATCGATGCCGGCGGCCACGCGAACGCCCGCGATCCCGCGATCGGCGCGCGACCCGGCCGGACGATCTCGCGCGTGCTGCGCGCCTACGGTCGATCGCGGATCGACATCGCGGTCATCTCGCACCCGCACCCCGATCACTATCTCGGGCTCGCCGCGATCGACGTCCCGATCGGCGAGCTGTGGTTCGCTCGCGAGCCTGCCGTCGACGACTCACCATTTCGCGCGCTCGCCGATCAGCTCGCGGCGCGCGGCACGCGCATCGTCCATCCTCCGCTCGGGCTCGCGCTCCAGCGCGATGGCGTCGAGGTCATCGCGCTCGCGCCGCGCTATCAACCCGCCGTCGACGCGCCGATCGAGCTCGCCGCCGACCCGGTGCGCTCGGTCAACGACAACTCGCTGGTCATCGCGATCCGGTTCGCCGGCCGCACGCTGCTGTTCACCGGCGACATCGAGGCCGAGGGCGAGGAGCAGCTCATCGCCGCCGGGCTGACACGGGTCGACGTCCTCAAGATCGCGCACCACGGCAGCCCGACGTCGTCGTCGGCCGGCTTCCTCGCCGCGGCGCATCCGGCGCTCGCCGTGATCTCGTGCGGGCGCGGAAATTCTTTCGGATTTCCGTCGCCGGCCGTGCTCGCGCGGCTGCAGGCGATCGGTGCCGAGGTCGCACGCGTCGACGTCGAAGGCAGCGTCGCGGTGATCGTCGGGGGTAACGGTGCCATCACCGTCGAGCGATTCACGGCGCCCGTGCCCTGACAACGGCCCGAGTTTGCTGTTCTAATCAGTGCAGTGGTGACACCGGCGCGCGATCGCGAAGCCCTCGATCAAGCGGTGGTCCGCGGCAGCGAGCTGCTCAAGCAGGGCAAGCTCGGCGATGCCCAGCGCGCGTTTCGCCAGGCGCTCGACATCGATCCCGAGAACCAGAAGGTGATGGCCCTGCTCGGCCTCACGCACTTTCGCGCCAACGAGCTCGATCAAGCACGGCCGATCTACGAGGAGCTCGTCGAGCTCGCCCCCACCGACGCGTCGCACCGGCTGAACCTCGGCCTCGTCTACCTCAAGCTCAACGATGCCGAGCGCGCGATCAACTCGCTCGAGGCGAGCCGCTCGCTCGATCCGAGCCAGGGCCGCGCGGTCAGCTACCTCGGGCTCGCGTACGCGCGCGCCGGTCGTTACGCCGAGGCGTATCGGTCCTTTCTCCTCGCCGGCCAGAACGAGCTGGCGACCGAGATCGAGGTCAACCTCATGCAGTCCGAGCGCGACGCGATCCTCGCGCAGCTCGGCCGGCCGCCGGGTGCGCCGATGAAGAGCGCGGTGCCGGAGCCTCAGGTCGCACGCACCAAGAGTGAACCCCGCACCAAGCCGCCGAGCGCGCCGCCGAAGAAGGGCCAGGAGATCGGTTCGCAATCGGCGATCGCGATCCAGATGTCGGGGTCGGGCTCGATCCAGCTGCTCAAGCCCGAGTACTCGTCGCCCGAGATCACCATCGAGAAGCACGAGGAGCCCGCCGACACGCCCACCGACATGACGACGTCGCAGCGCTTCGTCCTCGGCAAGCACGAGCTCGCCGAGCTCCAGGCCACCGGCCAGGCCGCCGTCGCCGCGCATGCCGCCAACCAGGGACGCGCCGCCATCTCGCGCCTCCAGCAAGCCGTCGCCTCGGTGGTCCCGGCATCGACGACCGCGTCGCGCACGACCTCCGGCGCCTTCGCCGCACGCCCACTCTCCGAGCTCGCCACCGAGGAGCTGATCCGGCCCGATGACAGCACCGAGCCGTTCGAGATCGCGATCAACGGCTCGCTGCTGATCCGCGTCACCGATCGCGTGCTGACTCGCCTCGATGGCGTCCACGTCACCGGCGGCGATCTGACGTACGAGGTGGCGACGCGCCGCTCGCGCGGTCACCAGACCGAGGAGAAGTTCGGCACGCCGATGCACACCGTCGCCGGCAAGGGCTACCTGATCGCGGTGCCGCCGAAGGATCAGCGGTTCATCGCGGTTCACCTCGACGACGACATCCTCTACCTGCGCGAGGATCTCGTGTTCGCCTTCGAATCGACGCTGCGCTGGGAGAACGGCAACGTGCCGGGCCTGCGCGGCAAGCTGCACGTCATCCAGTTCCGGGGTGACGGTGCGCTCGCGGTGCGGCTCGCGCGTCCGCTGGTGCGCGTCAAGCTGCCGGCGTCGGGCCTGGTGTTCGTCGATGCCGACCGCCTCGCCGGCTGGATCGGCCGCGTCATCCCGCGCGCGGTGGTGTCACCCGAGGGTGGTCCGCTCGGCACCACGTGTGTCGAGTGCACCGGCGAGGGCATCGTGCTCGTCGAGCCGGCGGGTGATGACGCGCCGGTCGTCGCGAAGGACAAGCCGGTCTCGGTCGCGCCGGTCGAGCCGGCGATGCCGGAGCCGCTGCCGCCACCGGAGCCTCCGGAACCGTCGGAGATCGCACCCGAGGTGGCGGACTTCGCGGCCGACCTGTCGGCCTTCAACGCGGCGGCGGATGCGGCGGAGGCGGCGGGGAAGAAGCCACCGGACGACGAGTCGTTCTAGTGACCGGATCGGCTCCCGATCGTCCACGTGCACGTGCACGTGCTCGTGCTCGTGCTGGTGCTCGATTGCTACCGTCTCCCGGGCTTGCGCCGACACACGGCGGTCGCGCCAATCTGTGCCCCGCAGGTCGGCGTCAGGAGCAAGCACGGAGTCACAGCGGGACAGTGGTCGCACAGAGGGATGGATCGAACGCACGGCCGGGCATCGTCGCGATCGCCTCGACCGATCGAGGCCACGCTCGAGGTGCGAGCCTCGCGGCGATCGCCGCCGTCGAGGCCATCATCTTCCCGAGCGCGAGGTGCCAGGGCGATGGGCCAGCACGAGCACGTGCACGTGCACGTGCACGAGCACGTGCACGCACGACGGAGCACGCCTGATGGTCACGTCTCCCGTCGATGCTGCGGCGCGACTCGCCGGATGTCGCGGGCGCATGCTCCTGCACTCCGGCCGCGACGACGACGGGCTCGGTCGCTGGTCGTTCGTCACCGCCGAGCCGGCGGCCACGCTGATCGCGCGCGGCCACTCGATCCTCGAGCTGGATGCCGAAGGCCGGCCGGCCAAGCGGTTCACCGCCGATCCGCTCGACGCACTCGACGACTTCGTCACCCGTCACGGCTGCACGCTGATGCCGCACGCCGGCCCACCGGAGCCGCGCGTGATCGGCTATCTCGGCTACGACCTCGCGCGCGTCATCGAGAAGCTGCCCGGCGGTCCCGAGGTCGGGCGCGACTCGCCGGATATCTGGATGTCGGCGTACGGCGCCGTCGCGCGCTTCGATCCGCAGGGCGCGATGGACATTGTCGGCCCCGATCCGGAGGCGTGCGAGCGGCTCGCGTCGCGCCTCGCGCGCGCGCCCTCACCGTCGCTGCCGCCGAGCATCGGGCCGCTCGTCGCCGATGACGATGCCGCACACCACATGGCGCGCGTCGGCAGGATCCGCGACTACCTCGCCGCCGGCGACGTCTACCAGGTCAACCTCGCGCGCCGGCACGTCGCCCGGATCGCAGCGCCCGGCGATCTGCTGCTGCTGTATCGCGCGCTCGACGAGGCGGCGCCGGCACCGTACGGCGCGCTGCTCGAGGCCGATGGCGTGGCGATCATCTCGGGCTCGCCCGAACGCTTCCTCGGGCTGGTCGGCGATCGCATCGAGACGCGACCGATCAAGGGCACGCGGCCGCGCACCCCGGGCGGAGCGAGCGAGCTGGCGGCGAGCGAGAAGGACGCCGCCGAGCACCTGATGATCGTCGATCTCGAGCGCAACGACCTCGGCCGGATCGCCGACACCGGCAGCGTCGCCGTCGACGATCTCGGCTACATCGTCGAGCTGCCCGGGCTCTATCACAAGGTGTCGCGCGTCAGCGCCAGGCTGCGCGCCGGCACCACGCACGCCCAGCTGTTGCGCGCGACGTTCCCCGGCGGCTCGATCACCGGCGCTCCGAAGGTGCGGGCGATGGAGCTGATCGACGAGCTCGAACCCGTGCGCCGCGGTCCGTACTGCGGTGCGCTCGGCTGCTTCGGACCGGGGCTCGTCGAGCTCGCGATCGCGATCCGGATCGGCGTGGTGATCGGCAGCGAGCTGCGCGTGCACGTCGGCGGTGGCATCGTCGCCGACTCCGATCCGGCAGAGGAGCTGGCCGAGACCGAGACCAAGATCGCGGGCTGGGTGGCGACGCTCGATCGGCTCGCTACAGGGCGATCCGGACGAACGTGATCGCGCCGTCCTCGACGACCACCGTCGCACTGGAGTCGTCGCCGCTCGCCGGATCGACGGTGATGATCGCCGGACCCGCGGTGACGCCGGGCAGCCAGGCGACGCCCAGGTTGCCGGTCTGATCCTGATCCCATACCAGTGCGCTCGAGCCGTCGTAGCGAGTGGCGAAGCCGGCGAGCGGATTCGAGCTGGCGAGCGCACCGGTGGCCGGGTTGCCATCGTCGTCGAGCACCTCCGCGAACACCGAGCCCTGCCCTGGCGACAGGATGATGCCGTTCTCGTTGAGCAGCG
>JAEYYY010000210.1 GCA_023430775.1 Pseudomonadota bacterium | reverse complement strand
GTCGAGCTCGAGCGCAAGGGGGCCGTGGTGACGTTCCGCCTCGGCCTCGAAGGCGAGCAGCTGGTCGGGCTGATGCTGTGCGGGATGAAGGGCGCCGGCGACTGACGCGTCGGCGGTGCGGTTACTTCTTCAGCTTGTTGAGCAGATCGCCGAACGTACCGAGCTTGCCCGACGACGGCGCTGACTTGGCCGCCGCCACGACGGCCTCGTTGCCTTCGACCTCGGCGAGCTTCTCGCCCGCCAGCGACAGCGACAGCCGGCGCTTCTCGGAATCGACGGCGAGCACGACGGCCTCGACTTCCTGACCCGGCGACACCACTTCCTTCGGGTGGTTGATCCGGCGGCCCGCACCGAGCTCGCTGATGTGCACGAGGCCCTCGACCGACGGCGCGATCTCGACGAACGCGCCGAACGGCTGGAGCCGCGTGATCTTGCCCTTCACCTTCTGGCCCTCGACGAGCGAGCGGGTGACGTCGTTCCACGGATCGTTGCCGAGCGCCTTGAGCGACAGCGAGATCCGCTCCGACTTCTCCTTGGGACCTTGCGGCGGCTCGATCTTGAGGATCACCGCCTCGATCTCCTGGCCGAGCGACAGCACGTCCTCGGGCTTCTCGACGCGCGAGTAGCCGAGCTCGGAGATGTGCAGCATGCCCTCGAGGCCGCCGATATCGACGAACGCACCGAACGGCTTGAAGCCGACCACCTTGCCGCGGACGACCAGACCGATCTGGAGGTTCTTGCGGGTCTCGGCGGCGCGCTTCTCCTGCTCCTCTTCGAGCAGCGCGCGGCGCGACAGCACGAGGTTGCGCGGCTCGTAGCGCGTGATCCGGAACGTCAGCTTCTGACCGACGTAGACCGAGAGATCCTCGACGAATCGATTATCGATCTGCGAGGCCGGGCAGAACCCGCGGACGCCGGCGACATCGACCGACAGGCCGCCCTTGACGACCTCGGTGACGGTGCCATCGACCGGGATGCCGAGGTCCGCGGCCTGCTGGAGCTCCGCGCTTGCCTGGGGACCGCGACCGACCTTGACGCGCAACGTGAGCACGCCGCCGGCATCACCGCCGACGCGCGCCTCGATGGTGTCACCGACCTTGACGAGCAGCTTGCCGTCGTTGTCGGAGACCTGCGCGCGATCGAGCGTGCCTTCGGCCTTGCCGCCGACATCGACGAACACGGTGTCCTTACCGAGCGAGATGATCTTGCCGGTGACGACATCGCCGACCTTCGGGCGTTTCGTGCGCTTCGCGCCAGCTTCCGATGCCGCGAGCATCGCCGCGAAGTCTTCTTCTTGATCCTCAGGAGCCATATTCGGCGGGGAACCTACCCGAAATAGGCGAGGCGAGGGGAGTACCCCCGCGTGCTGAAACAGTCAGTTGGGCGACACGCTGGCCTGTTGCGCGCGCCGCGCCTCGGTGACGACGATCGGCTGGCCGCTCGGCGCCGTCATGTCCAGGTGCTGGGGCGACAGGAACGCGACCTTGCGCATCGCCCAGTCCCACATCCGGGTCGGGGCGACGGCCTTGAAGAACAGGAAGAAGCTGGTCGAGAACGGCGCGACGTAGCGAGCCGCGGGCCGCCGCGCGTTGACGGCGCGACCGATCGCCTTCGCGATCACGATCGGATTCGACGCGAACCGATCCGCGGTCTTCGACATCTGCTCGTACTTGCCGAGCGCCCGCGAGTACGCGCCCGTCTCGAGAGCCTTGAGGCCGCCGACGGCGGTGGCCTCGAAGTTGGTGCGGATGACGCCGGGCTCGATCAGCGAGACATCGATGCCGTACGGGCGCAGCTCGTAGCGAAGCGCATCGGACAGCGACTCGACGGCGTACTTCGTCGAGTTGTAGACGCCGAAGTAGGGGAGCGTCAGGCGGCCGCCGACGGACGACACGTTGATGATCCGGCCGTTCTTGCGCTCGAGCATGCGCGCGAGGAACGCGCGCGTGACGGCCATCAAGCCGAACACGTTGGTCTCGTACTGGCGGCGGATCTCGGAGTCGCTGATCTCGGCGCTCGGGCCGAGCACGCCGAAGCCGGCGTTGTTGACCAGCACGTCGAGACCGTGGCCGGCGGTGAGCGTGTTGACCTCGCGGACCGCGTTCGCGATCGATTCGGCCGACGTCACGTCGAGGACCAAAGTGTCGAGCTTGCCAAGCGTACCGAGCTCGGACTTCAGCTTGTCGAGCTCGGCCACCTTGCGGCCGGTCGCGATCACGTGGTGACCCTGGTTGGCGAGGAACAGCGCGGTCTCGCGGCCGATACCCGCGGTGGCGCCGGTGATGAGAACGATCTTGGTGGTCTTCGACATGGTCCTTGGCTCCGGTTTACGAGGTTGGGAATGAACGTTCATTCCGTCAGAGTGCAAATAAAAACCGAGCGCTAGCTCGGTCGAGTGAAGAATCAGGCGCGGACGGCTTCCCAGATGCACTGCTCGGCGAGCTTCCAGTCCGCCGAATCGAGGCGCTGATCGATCTCGACGCAGCTGCGGATCACGCCGGTGAAGGCGCCCATCACGAGCCCCATCAGCAAGCGCGGAGGACCGGCCTTGAGCTCGCCGCGTGCCTGCGCCTGGGTGACCACGCCGGTGAACAGCTCGAGCATGCGGTTCTCCACCGCGCGGCTCTCGTCGTCGAGGTAGCGCGCGTGGTGATGCAGCTCGAGGAACACGAATGCGTTGGTGTTCTCGACAGCGAACTTCGCCATCCGCATCCACAGCTGGCGGAATTGCTCCCGGGTGGTGGTCACCATCGGAAAGCCGTCGAGGACGACGTTCGCGAAGTGCAGCTTCTGCTGGCGATAGATCGCGTTGACCAGCGCTTCCTTCGACTCGAAGTAGCGATAGATCGTGCCCGCGCCGACCCCGGCCTTGTCCGCGATCTCCGGAACCGCGGTCCCGAAGAAGCCGCGCTCGACGAACAGCTCGAGGGCGGCATCGAGGATCGCCTCTCGCTTGTCACTGGCGGCCGCACGCTTCGCACCCGCCATCGCCTGCTGGCTCGGCCGGGCTCGGGGTTGCGTGTCGTTCGCCATCGCGGTGAGGAATGAATATTCATTCCGCGCGGAGTCTGCAACGAGTTTCTTCGACTATCTCGGAACCTATGAAAACCACGCCGAAAAAAACAGCAAGTCCGCGGAACGATCATTCCGCGGACTTGCCCGACCAGCTTCAACTTCAGCGGGTCATCGGCTCGGTCGGCGTCACCGGCGTCGTGTCGGTGCGGTCGACCGGCGCGCGCTCCGGCTTCTCGTCGGTGTCGAGCGCCTCGTCGAGGTCGTTCTCGAGGACCTTCAGGTTGTCCTCGACGTCATCCTCGTAGGCATCCCAGTTCGCGATCGCGATCGAGTCGACCGCAGTGATCCGGTTCGACACCACGTCGCGGCGCGCGCGGAGATCCTTCGCCAGCTTCTTCGAGACCGGATCGACCCGGCCCTCGAGCGTCGCCAGCTTGCCGTCGATCGCCGCGAGGCGACCACGCACCGAGGCCTGCAGACGCGTGCGCGCGTCGGCGAGCTTGCGCTCTGCATCGGCGACATCGCGACCTTCCTTCGCGACGTCCTTGCCCTCGGCCGTGACATCGCGAGCCTCGTCGGCGATGTCCTTGTTCTCCTCGCGCACGTCCTTGG
>JAEYYY010000194.1 GCA_023430775.1 Pseudomonadota bacterium | reverse complement strand
GGTCCTGCTTGACGTTCTGGATGTCGAACGCGCCGAGGAATTCGAAGTCGACGCGGCCGTGGCGCACCAGCGGATAGCGCAGCAGCGTGCCGATGCCGAGCGTGGTCACCGTCGCGTCGACCGGCGTGCCGGTGTCGACCGTATCGGTGACGCGGCGGAACACCGCGCGCGGCTCGAACGTCAGGCCCGACGGCAGGCGGAAGCGAACGCTGCTGATGTTCGGCGCCTCGAGCGAGGTCGGGAACACGTAGCCGATGCCGATGCCGATCGCGAGCTCGGTGGGCCGGTACTCCTTGACCTCGGGGGCCGGGGCGGCGACGTACGGCCTCGGTGCCGGCGCCGGGGGCGGCGTCGGGGTTGGCGTCGGGACTGGATCCGGCGTCGGAACCGGATCCGGCGTCGGCGTGGGGGTCGGGTTCGGGTTCTCCGGGTCGGGAAGCGGCTGCGCGGAGGCGGTGCCCGCGAGCACGAGGCTGAGCGCAACTAGTACAGTCTTCTTCATCATCGAGCTCTCGGTCCTTCCTGGTTAAAACGCATCCACGCCCGCGTCGACGAATACGGGCGGTTCGGTGGTGGGATCGGGCGGCGGATCGTCATCGATGCCGCGATCGCAGGCGTCCTCGCAGACCACCTCGATCGTCAGGCAGCGGTCGCGGTTCTCGCTGATGCACGACAGGCACGCCTGTGGGACCTGGTCGATCTGAGGGCCGAGCTCGCTCGTGCACTGAACGATGCACTGGTCCTCGCTGAGCCCCGCGGGTGGCTCGCACTCGCAGAACACCGAGCAGAACTCCACCGCGCGTGCCGCATCGGCGTCACACGATGACAGAGCGGCGACCAAGACCGCGACGAGACCTATGCCACGCATCGCGTAGATCTTCGGGCGCGCGAAGTGGCCGCCGCAAGTTTTCGGACGACGAGCCGCTAGAACTCGCCGCGCAGGCCGGCGGTCGGGATGATCGGCAGCATGCGGAACGCGCCGCGCTGCGTGTAATCGAAGTTGTAGTAGTAGCCGACGACGGTGTCGTTCAGGTACGCGTTCTGGACGTCGAAGAACTTCGTCATCTTGACCGGCCCCCAGTTCCACGACTTGTCGATCCGCAGATCGAGCTGGTGGTGCATCGGAGCGCGCTCGGAGTTGACCTCGCCGTACGCCGGGAAATAGACGTCGGCATCGCTGTCGTAGAACGCGGCCTTGACCGGCGTGGTCGGCATGCCCGAGACCAGCCGGAACCGTGCCGACAGCGTCCACCTGCCGTCCTTGCCGAACCGGCGCGAGCCCGCGATGTTGAGATCGTGGGGCTGATCGAAATCGAACAGCCGCCGCTCGCCGCCCGGCGCGTCGACGCGCGTCGAGTGCGAGTACGAGTACGCGAGCCAGCCGAACCAGCGGCCGCGCTCGTAGGTCGCGAGCAGCTCGGCACCCTTCGTCGTGCCGGTACCCTGATTGGTCAGGATCAACATATCGGGGACGCGGGTGATCAGCGATGACCGATCCGTGTAGTAGATCGAGCCCTGCACGCGGATGCCGTCGCCGGGCTCCCACGCGAGGCCGGCGATCAGCTGGGTCGCGCGCTCGCCCTTCAGCTCGGGGACGAGCAGCTCGCCGTCGTGCTCGGGCGGTCGCGCGTAGGCACCGGCGGAGAGCTTCGCGAGCAGCTTCGGGCGCAGCTTGATGGCGAGCTCGCCGCGCGGCTGCACCGCGACATCGTGGTTGCGGGTGAACGCGTCGACGCGGATGCCGGCCGTCACGCGCACGCGCTCGTCGAGGTTGGCGCCGAGCTGGGTCCACGCCGCGGCGTTGGTGGTGACGATGTTGCCGTCGAACTGCTGCGAGACGTCCATCTCGCTCGCCGGATCGATCGGCTCGCCCTCGCGCGGATCCTTCGGCCACGCGACGTCGAGCTGGTAGCTGGTGGCGACCACCTCGCCGCCGGTCTTCCACGCGAGCTGCTCGAGGCCGTTCCAGCGCTCGCTGGTGCGCACGGCCTCGGCGCGTGCGGTGACCGCGGGCGCCGTGGTCTCGAGGTGCTGGAAGCGACCGCGCTCGATCACGAACTGCTGGGCGATGCCCGACAGCGCCAGCGTGCCGGTCCACGGGCCGTCGTGATAGCGAGCCGCCGCGGTGGCGCGCATGAAGCGCTTGCGCGTGAACAGCCGCTTCTCGGGCTCCTGCTGCTTGCTGCCGTAGACCTCGAGCACGTCGTCGGAGCCGAGGCTCGATAGCCGCAGACTCCACTTGTTCGACAGCTCGCGATCGACGCGCAGCTGGCCGTCGTAGTAGCGCGGCACCGTGGCGAGCGAGAGATCGATCTCCTCGGGGATCAGGTGCGGCAACAGCAGGTCGATCACCGAGCGCCGCATCGCGATCGTGTAGCGAGCCTTGCCCTCGGTTCCCTGCACCAGCGTGCCGAGCTCGCCGGCGGAGAACTCGCCCTGGATGCTGCCCTGTTCGCTACCGGCGCGCGTGGTCAGGCTCGCGATGCCCGAGGTCGCGCGGCCGTGCGAGACGTCGAAGCCACCGGGCGAGAGCTCGAGCGAATCGATCGACTCGACCGGCACCACCGAGCGAAACCCGAGGTCGTGATAGAGCGTCGGCACCTCGAAGTCGTCGACGAGGAACTTGCTGTCCTGCGGCGACGCGCCGCGGATGACGACGCCGTTGCGACCGAGCGGGAACGGATGGTTGGCGACGCCCGGCATCGCCGACATCGAGCGCACGATGTCGTTGCCGCCGCCGGCGATCCGCTTGATCGAGTCGCGATCGATCCGCACCGCACCCGGCGCTGCGACCGGCGCCTTGCCCTGGATCTGGATCGTCTCCTCGGGCAGCAGCACGATGTCCTCGACCTGCGGCGCCGCGGTCCCGAGGCCCAGTCCGAAGCCGGCACGCTCGACGAGCAAGCTCACGCCGGGAATCGCATCCAGCGTGAACGTACCGTCGACCCCCGTGCGCACCGACTCCGGACTGCCCTCGACCGAGACCTTGGCATCCGCGATCGGTCGTCCCGCGCCGTCGACGACGCGACCCGTGATCGGATCTGCGGCGGCGATCCCACCACAGACCACGACGATGGCGACGATCCCCCGCAGAGCTGGCGAGTTTTCAGCGTCACTCGCGAGCTGACAATCGGAGAAACTCGCGATCGCCTGCGGAGCCCGACCTCACGGGCCGCGCTCGGGAAATCTCGGTCATTCGTCGACGCGGATCGGCCACACCTGCCAGGTGACGCCACCCTTGTCGTCGCGCACCACCACCGCGAGCTCGCCCTCGGTCAGCTCGTTATCTTCCTCGACGCGCAGATAGGCGTTCGGCAGATCGAAGTCGTGCATCTCGCCGACCGACGTCAGCCAGTTGACCTCGTCGGTCTCGAGCGCCTCGACGGAGAGCGGTACGTCGACGAGCCTGGCGACGACGATCTCGACCTCGGGTTCGGGTGCCGCGGCACCGTTGATCTGCATCAGGCCGAGCGTCGGGTTGGTTCCCGTGATGCCGAGCTTCACCGTCTTGATGCCGACGAGCGTCTCCGAGAATGCGACGCCGAGCTGCAGCGGCACCGGATCGGTGGCCTCGAGGCCGAGCTCTTCGCGCGCGGCGGCGAGGCGATCCTCGGCGGGCGCGGTGACCACCCAGCCATCGGGTCCGAACGCGAGCGTGTCGGCGAGGCTCTCGGGCTGGGTGACGATGACCTGAAGCGGGTCGCGCTCCTCGGTCGGCGCCATGTCGAGCGCGACCAGGCCATCGATCACCGAGGTCTCGCCGGCCAGGATCGCGGGAGGCTCGGCGCGGATCGCGACGATGCGATCGTGATCGAGCTGCCACGGTTGATCGAGATCGCCGCCGCAACCGACGAGCACCGCGACGAGGAGCAGGCGCTTCACAGCTCACCTCGCAGCCCGAGCGACGGGATGATCGGCAGCGACTCGAACGCGGCGCGCTGCGTGAAGTCGTAGTTGTAGAAGTAGGTCACCACGCTCGTGTTCATGTAGACGTTCTGGACATCGATGAAGCCGGTGAGTCGCACGGGGCCTGCCTTCCAGGTGCGATCGACGCGAAGGTCGAGTTGATGGTGGATCGGAGCGCGATCGGAATTGACGTCCGCGTAGATGGGGATGTGGATGTTGCGATCGCTGTCGAACACCGAGCCTAGCGCCGGAGTGAACGGGAGGCCCGAGTAAAGCTGGAACCGGCCACCGAGCGTCCACTTTCCTTTCTTCCAGCTGACCGCCGCGTTCATCGAGTGTGGCTGGTCGTAGGTGAAAAGCCGATCAGGTTGTCCCGGAGCATCCTGTCGCGTCGAGTGCGAGTACGAGTACGACAGCCAGCCGAACCACGGACCGCCGCGATACGTCGCGAGGATCTCTCCACCCATGGAGGTGCCGCGACCCTGGTTGACGAGCGAGGCGTCGGTCAGCGTGGTGCCGTCGAAGTCGCGCGGCACCGGGCGCGTGATCAGGCGCGTGCGATCGGTGTAGTAGCCGGAGAGCTGCGCGCGAATCCCCTCGCGCGGCTCGTACTGCACGCCGGCGATGGTCTGCACCGAGCGCTCGCTCTCGAGATCCTTCTCGAGGATCTCCGACTGGTACTGCGGCGGCCGGTGATACACACCGGTCGCGAGCCGCAGCGACCACGGCTTGTTGATCTTGTACTGGATCTCGCCGCGCGGCTGGAGGGCGAGCTGCATGCCGCGACCGAAGAAGTCGCCGCGCAGACCGGCGGTGACACGCGTCTTCGGATCGATGTTCGCCGCCATCGCGGTCCACGCGACGAAGTCGGGCGTGTAGATCGAACCGTTGAACCGCGTCGACGTGTCGTCCATGTCGAACTCGGGCTGTGGCTCGCCTTCGCGCGGCTCGACGGGCAGCGCGAGATCGATGCCGTAGCGACCGACCTGGACCTCGCCGCCGGTCCGCCACACGACGTCCTTCAGACCTGCGAGCTCCGGCATCGCACGCGTCAGCTCGACGCGCGGCGTCAGTGACGTCAGCGTGTTGTCGATGAACTGGTTGGCGCCGAGCTCGAACACGAACTGCTGGAGCAGCAGCGACAGGCCGAGGTCGGCCGTCCACTCGCCCTCGTGGTACTTCGCGGCGACGGTGTTGCGGATGAAGCGCGTGCGGTTGAAGAACCGCTTGTCCTTCGCATCCTCCTGCTTGCTGGCGACCAGCTCGAAGATGTCGTCGGTGCCGAGGCTGGACAGCATCAGCTTCCAGCGCCCGTTGATCTTGTGATCGATCCGGATCTGCTCGTCCCAGTAGCGCGGCACCGTGGTCAGCGACAGATCGACGCTGTCGGGGATCAGCGCCGGCAGCACGAAGTCGATCGTCGACCGGCGCACCGCGAACAGCACCTCGGTGTCCTTGCTGACCGGGCCCTGACCGATCAGGCCACCGTCGATGAACGACACCTCGGCCTGGCCGGCGCGCTTGGAGCCACCGTTGCGGGTGGTGAGGTTGACGATGCCCGACGAGGCACGGCCGAACGCGACGTCGAAGCCGCCGGGGATGAAGTCGAGCGTCGCGATCGTCTCGGCCGGCGTGATCGCGCGGAAGCCGATGTTGTGGAACAGCACCGGCACCTCGAAGCCGTCGATCAACACCTTGCTGTCCTGCGGCGAGGCGCCGCGGATGACGACGCCGCTGTAGCCGAGCGGCACCTGGAGGTTGACCACGCCCGGCATCACGGTCAGCGCGCGAACGATGTCGCCGCCGGTGCCCGGCACGCGCTGGAGCTCGGTGCGATCGAGCTGCGCCGCGCCCGGCGCGGGAGGCGGTGCTTCACCCTTGAGCTCGATCGTCTCGCCCATCGACTCCGGCAGCATGACGATGTCGCCGAGCTGACCGCCGACCACGGAGGCGAGCGACGTCTGGTAGCTGGTGGCATCGACCACGAGCGTGACGCCGGTCGGTGCCTGGATGATGAAGCGGCCGTTCGCGTCGGTCTGGACCTCGTCCGTGCTGCCCTCGATCTTGACCTTCGCACCGCGCACCGGCTTGCCCATGATGTCGACCACGCGGCCCGTGACCGGGATCGTGGTGACCGGCGCCTCCGGGGGTGGCACGCCCTCGGGAGGCTGCGCGAATGCGAGGCCCGACCCGGTGACGACGACGACAGCACAGACGAAGAGAACTTTCACCGGCCGCCGAGGGTAGCAAGTCTCGCGCCCGGGTTGCTTCGGGGACATTGTCCCAAGGTGCCCGCAATGCGAGACATCGTTCAAAGGGCTCTCGCCTGTCCGTCAAGAAAACCGACAGGTGCAGACGCGGTCGACAGCGTCAGATCGTCGCGGTCGCAGCGGTCGCAGTCCTCTGCTCGCGTTTTCCCCTGTCGGGCCGACGTTCTTGTAATCTCGTCGAATGTCGTGCGCGGTCTGCGCGAGAGAGACGACAACCAACCTGTGTGATGAATGTGCCGCGGAGCTCGACGTGCCGCTGCCGTTCGTCGCCGAACAGATCTTGTCGGTGGCGTTGCGTCCAGAGTCCGTCGTGCTCGTCGATGTCTGGGGTCGCGTGCACCCGGTCGAGGCGCGAACCCACATCGGGCGAGCGCCTCGGTCGCGCGGCATCGCGCTGCTACACGCGTCGGTCTCGCGCGAGCACGCCCAGCTCGTGCTCGAGGATGGCACCTGGTGGTTGCGCGACCTCGGCAGCAGCAACGGTACCCGG
>JAEYYY010000188.1 GCA_023430775.1 Pseudomonadota bacterium | reverse complement strand
GGCCCCGGTACAGCCGCCGGCTCGCCAGCACCGACAACCCCATCACCAGCACCAGTCCGATCGCGCTCACCACGAGGCGATCGCGCGCGCCGGTCTCCTGGACCTGGGCGACAGCCTCGAACTGCTTCGCGAGCGCCGTCTCGTCGACGCGCGCCGCCCACGCGATCAGCTCCGCCGCGGTCAGCTGTTCGCGCTGCATCGCCTCGGTCTCGCGGTTGAGCGTGTCGCTGCTCTCGCCGCGCACGATCCGTCGCGTCACCACCTCGGCGCGCCGGTAGTAGGCCTCGATCGCGTTCCTCGCCTGGTCGAGGGCGGCGGGCTCGATCACGTCATTGGCGACCGCGAGCTGCTCGAGCAGCTCCCCCTTGTGCCTGGTCGCCTCCGCGATCAGCTCCGGGTCGTTGGTGTCCGCCGCATCTCGCAGCGTCCGGCTGATCTTCTCGAAGCTGGTCTCGAGCCGGTTGGCGAGCCCGAGCTTGGGGACGAACTTGGTCCGGATCGTCTCGATCTCGCGGTTGACGCGCGAATCCACCACCCGACCCGAGATCAAGATCACCGCCAGCGCCAGCGCGGCCACCAGCGCCGTCGCGAACAGCTGCGTCCGGATCGTGCGCTTCATGATGAAGCGCTTCATCGGACCTCGATCACCCTGACGCCCGAGTCCTTGAGGTTCACCGAGCCCAGCACGTAGCCGATCGCGCCGCGATTCTTCGCCACGTACTTCACCACATCATCATCGCTCGCCAGCTCCGGCGGTGGCACGCCGCGGCCGCTGAACACCAGCCGGTTCCAGTACGTCCGCACCGCCGACACCGTGCGGCCGAGCACCTGCTCGGAGAACTGCTTCCTGACCTGGGCGTTGCGCGCCTGATCGACGGGCTGGATCGCCGAGTCGTCACCCCACAGCGTGCGCTTCTTGAGGAACATGTCGGTCAGCGTCTTGCGATCGAGCGCGCGTGCTCCGTTCGTGCCGTTCACGATCACCACGAACGTGGGCTCGGCATTGACGACCGCGGACGAGCGCGGCGTCCCGAGCAGCAACACGAAGGCGATGAGCAGAATGCGCGGCATCAGAAGTACGCGGTGGTCTTGATCACGAACAGGCTCCACCGGTTGGCGAGCATGTCGAGTGGAAGGTTGTTGTTGAGCGCGGACGACAGCTGCCCCGTCCCGCGGAGATAGTGCGCCTCGAGCTTGAGCAGCCAGTTCGCGGTGATATCGATCCGCAGCGTCGCCGCCGCATCGTGCTGCTTGCTCTGCCGGCCCTCGGTCTTGCCGGCATCCAGATAGAACAGGCTGTAGTACATGCTCGGCTGCAGCCGCGGCGTCGCGCGATACGACACCAACCCGTAGGCGCGCTCGTTGGTCTGCTCGACCTCGGGAACCGCCATCGGATCCGAGCTCTCGACGCTCGTGTACCAGCGCGACCACTCCGCCGCGAACACGAACTCGTCGACGGTGTACTCGATCGAGCCCTGCACCAGCGTCGCCGGAACGTCGGCCTCGATCACCTTGGGCATCATCGGATCGCGGCCATCGAAGATCTCGGTCTCGAGCCGGAGCTTCTGTGCGCTCACCCCCAACCGCAGGCCCTCGTGCGGCGTCTCCCACATCACGCGGCCGCCCACCAGATAGGGAATCTGCAGGTCGAGCAGCTGGATCGGGCTGCCCGGCGGCTGCGGTGGCACGTCGAGGAACACCGTCCCGCCGTACAGCCGATAGTCCAGCGCGCCGGCATGCTCGAACCGCCGGTAGCCGTACAGCTCGCCGCCGGTCTGCGCGAGCAAGAAGTTGCGGTTCTCCACCGGATACACGCTCTGCGGCAACAGCGCCGACGGATGCGCGGCATCGATGTCGCTGGTGTCGTTGTAGAGCCCGAACGGGATCTTGATCCGTCCCGCACGAACCCCGAGCCAGTCCCGCCACCGGTAATCGAGGTACGCCCAGTCGAGCAGCACCTTGTAATCGCCGGTCGGTCCGAGGTCCCGGCTGAACAGCTGTAGCCCCAGCCGCAGCTGCTGCGACACCGCCTTCGTCACGTTCAGGCCCGCCTCGAAGAACTCGAAGCTGCCGTCGGTCGAGTTCGCGAGATACTCGTTCTTCGTCGACTTCAGGAACCCCTGACTGACGAAGCCGTGAAACTCGATGTCTTGCTCGCCGCCGTCCTCCGCGGCAGCCACGCCGGCCATCAGCGCCACCAGCCCGATCGCACCCCGCACGATTCGTAAGGTAGCGGACCGTCTCCGGGTTCGCGTCGTCATCACGCCTCCCTCACCGGGGACCGATTGTCTCTCACGCACGACGCCTGGGTCACGACGGATTGCCGCCAGATTTGTTCAACACTACTTCCTCGGTCGATATCCGAGCAGCACGGCGCACGTGTGCATCGCATCCGCCGCGTCACCCTGATCTCCATCGTCCAGCATCGTCGCCAGCTCTGCAACCTGCTCGGCGAGCGGAGACGACACCGGCACCCACGTCTCGTCGATCTCCGGTAGCGCGTCCCGCTCCCCACACGCCAGCAAGCAGGCGCGGACATACGCCATCACCGCCGGTCCCCCCGGGTTCGCACGCCCGATCTCCAACAGGCCGCGAGCCAGCGCATCGCGCAGCGGTCCCGTCGACTTCATCTCCGTCCACGTCAGCACATCCTGCGCCCGCCGAAACAGCTCGCCGTGGTCGTGCACCACCCGCAACACACCGCCGGCGGGCACTCGGGCGAACTGGCGCTCCATCGCGCGCCGCACGATCGGCAGATCGATCGCCTCGAGAAACCGCCGGGTCTCCTCGGTCCGGTCCACGAACAGCCCGCCCATCACCGTGCGCTGGGTCCACCGAGCCCAGTCGCTGTACGTCATCTCGAGCAGCTCGCGGTGCTCCACCACGTAATGGCGAAACCGCGTGACGCCGTCCTCATGAACGTCGCCGCTGTCGAACCGCTCGCGGACCGCGCCCACCTGATCGATCACGGCAAAGAAGCCGTCCCGGTCGCTGACCAGCCACACCTTGCCGCTCCGCCAGATCACGACACCTTCCCACGCTGCGCGGCCGCCACGAACCGGGCGGTCTCCTCGCTCACATCCTCCACCAGCCCATCGAGGACGACACTCTCGTTCACCGAATCCTCCATCTGGTGGCGGTGGTGGCCGGCCTCGGTGCGGTCGAGCAGCTTGCCATCGCGCACCAGGTAGCTGGTGTTGACGTGGTAGCTCTCGTCCGACGCGTCGCAGGGGGCCCACTCCCTGGTGACCACGCCGCTGGCGTCGACCAGCTGGTACTTGCCGTCGTCGCCAACGAGGAAGCCGGTGCCAACACGCCAGATCACTGCGCGATTCTACCGGCGGGCTTGACGTTTTCGTCGCCGCACGCTACCCCAAGCTCCTCGAACACGGGGGTTTAGCTCAGCGGGAGAGCATCGGCTTTGCAAGCCGAGGGTCAGGGGTTCAATCCCCCTAACCTCCACCAAGTTAGCGGATCGGTAATGCGCGAGCCTCGCAGCGAGCGCTTCGGGCTTCGCGAGGGAAACCTCGTGGAGGTCGTCGCTTTCGTTGCGCTCAAAAATGATTGCTTGACCGATCAATTTGCCTACAATCAATCGAAAATGATTGATTACGGGACCTCATTCCAGGAGACCCTTCAAGGCATCGGGGAACGAGCACGTCGCCTGAGGTTGATGCGCGACCTTCGCCAGGAAGAGCTTGCGACGCGGGCCGGCGTCGGCGTGGCGACCGTGCGTCGTTTCGAGAAGACTGGCACTGCGTCGATCGAGAACGTCCTTCGGATCGCCACCGTGCTCGACGCCGAGGGCGTATTCGAGAAGCTCTTCGAGCCACCTCCCTACAGATCGCTTGACGAAGCTCTCGCCCGACCAGAGGCGACACAGCGACGACGAGCACCCAGGGCGAAATGAAGCTGAAGCAGATCGATCAGCTCGCCGTGTTCTACGAACCCGAGCAAGGCCGTCGGATCAAGGTCGGGCGGCTCGCCCGGGACAGGCAGCGGCGGATCTTGTTCGAGTACGACGCCTTGTTTCTTGGATCGAAGCTTGAGCTCTCGCCGTTCAAGCTGCCGCTCAGGCCGGGCGTCGTGGTCGGCGAAGCGAGCGTGCTCGACGGCCTGATTGGGGCGTTCGACGACAGTCTTCCTGACGGGTGGGGAAAGCTGTTGATCGATCGCAAGGCGGCCGAGCTCGGTCTCGGGGCGAGCTCGTTGTCTCCACTTGATCGGCTGGCGTTGGTTGGCCCCCGAGCGATGGGCGCGCTTGTCTACGAACCCGAGATAGCAATCGAGGACCCGACGATCGCGAAGCTGTCGGAGCTGGCCAAAGAAACCGAGACGGTGCTGCAGGGCGCCAGCGGTGCAGACCTGGAACGCCTGATTGCCGTGGGCGGTTCTCCGCAGGGTGCGCGACCGAAAGTTCTCATCCAGCTCTCGCCGAATGGCGAAGTGCGCTTTGGTGCGAGGACCATCGAGCCCGGATTCACTGCATGGCTCGTGAAGTTTCGCGGTCCACACGACGAGGTTTCCTGCGCAGCCCTCGAACACAGTTACTTCATGATGGACAAGGCTGCCGGTCTCGACGTTCCTCGAACCCAGGTCCTGGGAAAAACACGACGGGACGCGGGCTACTTTGCCATCGAACGCTTCGACCGAATGGGGACCACCCGGCGGCACACCCACACCGTCGGTGGGCTCCTCCATCAGCCTCATGGCTACGCGGCGTTCGACTACCGCGACCTGCTCAAGCTCACGCGTAAGCTCACTCGAGATGAGAGCGCAGTCGCCGAGATGTACCGGCGTGCCTGTTTCAACGTTCTCGCGCGAAATCGAGAAGACCACACGCGCAACTTCGCCTTCGTCATGGACGAGCACGGCGTGTGGC
>JAEYYY010000128.1 GCA_023430775.1 Pseudomonadota bacterium | reverse complement strand
GGGATCGTCCGAGCCGAGCGATCGCTGGCCGATTCCCTGGCGGACCTGTCGACGTCGTCGCAGGACGCGAGCTCCGACGAGGCATCCGCGGGTGCCGGCGGCGATGGCGGTACAGGAGGCGGACGCGGTGGTAGCCATGGTCGAGGCATCGGGCGTGGCGTCGGGCTCGGCGATGTCGCCGCCGTCGGCGAGCGGCTTCCGGCGCCACCCGCGGCACCGAAGGCCTCGAAGGCGCGGCCGGCGAAGCTGATCTATCCGACGCGCGAGCGCGATGCGTCCGAGGGCGAGCTGTTCGTCGCCCGCGTCACCATCGACACCGACGGCGATGTCGTCGGGGCGCGGCTCCTCAGTGGCGCGCTGCACAAGAGCAGCGACGCGACGACCATGATCTTCATGTTCCGCTACTTACCGGCGCTCGACGATGACGGCCGGCCGGTCCAGTCGACGCTCGAGCAGCCGTTCCTGGTGCAGTGACCTCACCGATCTGTCACCCGCGGTCGGCGACCTGGATACCGAAACATCTCGATCGGTTGGGGTGACCTCCCGCCGGATCAAAGACTTGGCCGTGGCACGCCGGCTGCTCTTGGTCCTGGTCACACCACCAAGGAACGAGTCATGTCGAAGCCCGAGCTCCTCGCGAGCATCAACCTGGAGCAACTCCAAACCGTCACCGGCGGCAAGCGCCACGGCGACCCGCTGCTCAACGATCTGTCGACGCTCGCGTCGCAGATCAAGGACGTGACGAAGCAGACCAGCGGTTTCTCGTCGTCGCAGATGCTGCTGCTGTGCGCGCTGGTCCTCCAGCGCAACAACTTCGGTCACGGCGGGGCGACCAACGTCGTCTACGTGTCGCGCGGTCCGCGCTGGTTCTGAAGCCGCGCATTGCAGCGTAGACTGCGCGACGTGAAAGCGATCGCGATCAGTCGATTCGGTGGACCGGAGGTCCTCACCGTCGTCGAACGTCCGTTGCCCGAGCCTGCCCGAGGCGAGGTGCGCGTGCGCGTGCGAGCGACGGCGATCAACCGCGCCGATCTGTTGCAGCGCATGGGTGCGTACCCGGCGCCGGCGGATTCACCGCCGGATGTGCCGGGGCTCGAGATCGCCGGCGAGGTGGATGCGGTCGGACCCGCCGTGGAACGACTCGCCGTCGGCGATCGCGTGTTCGGCCTGCTCGGCGGCGGTGGTTACGCCGAGGCCGCGGTCTCCCACGAGCGCGCGCTCGCGAAGATGCCCGCCGGCATGTCCTTCGAGGATGCGGCCGCGGTGCCGGAGGCGTTCGTCACCGCCCACGATGCGATGGTGACGCGCGCCGGGATCCGGAGCGGCGAAGTGATGGGGGTGCACGCGGTGGGCTCCGGTGTCGGCACGGCCGCGGTCCAGCTCGGTCGCGCGTTCGGCGCGTTCACGATCGGCACCGCGCGCACCGCCGACAAGCTCGCGCGCGCGAAAGGGCTCGGCATGGACGAGGGCGTGGTCGCCGAGGGCGCGAGCTTCGCGTCGGCGGTGACCAAGATCGCGCCGGCCGATGTCGTGCTCGAGCTGGTCGGCGGCAAGTACCTCGACGAGGATCTGCGCTGCATCCAGACGCTCGGCCGCATCGTGCTGATCGGCCTGATGGCCGGCACCAGGAGCGAGGTCGACCTGGCCGCGATCCTGCGCAAGCGCGTCAGCGTGATCGGCACCGTGCTGCGCGCGCGGCCGCTCGAGGAGAAGATCCAGGCGATGCGCTTGTTCGAGCAGCAGGTGGTGCCGCTGTTCGCCCGCGGCAAGCTCGCACCGGTGATCGATCAGGTGCTGCCGCTCGATCAGGCCGCGGCCGCGCACGCGCGGATGGCGAGCAACGCCGGGTTCGGCAAGATCGTGCTGCGAACCTAGAACCGGTACACCGGCACCAGGTTGACGCGCTCGTCCCACGCGGGGTGGCGCTTGTAGAACCACTTGCGCTTGCCATCGGGCGTCGTCAACTCGGGAGGTTTGCCGCCGGGCGGTACGGCTTCAGTTGCCGCCTTCGCGACATCGGCATCGAACTGCGCGCGCAGCGCCGGGTCTTTCGCCAGCATGGTCCGCGCTTCTTCCTCGACGACGTAGCCCTCCATGTACTCCTTCTGCTCGAACACCGCGTTGAAGAAGCCCCAGTTGACGAGCGCGTCGGGGAGCGCCGGATCGAGCAGATGGATCGCTAGCCGCGCGAGCGGTTGATCGATCGGGACGAAGATCGCTCCCTGGTCGAGCGTGCGCGTCTCCTGCGCCCACGCGCCTTCGAGCGCCGGCCGCGCGCGGCCCTCGAACGTGCCGCCGTACGTCACCTTCGTCGCGCGGTAGGCCTCGACCGTGACGGTCGACTTGTCGAACCGCTGATAGCGAATGCCGTGACGCGCGAGGATCGGCGCGACCGCCTTCGCGAAGCCGCCATCGATCACGTAGCCGTGGCGCGGCACGTCGACGGTCACCGCCGGCTCGAGCACGTTGTAGAGCGGGACTCTCCAGATCTCGGGTTTCGTCTCGTCGTAGACCAGCCAGACGCCGCCGGTCAGATCGGAGGTGCGCTTCTCGAACGCGTAGCCGCGAAACTCGATCGGCGTCGCCGTCTTGGTCGGCTTCCACATCAGCGTCAGCTTGCTGCCAGCGAGCTGGGTCTCGCTGCGCGACACCGCATCGGCGACACTCCGCCACTTCGCGGCATCGTCGATGGCCGCCTCGAACACCGCCTGCAGCGTGTGATACGTGCTCTCCGCGCGCTGCTTGTACGGGCGCCAGCTGTGCGTCTCGACGAGCAAGCCGAGCCTGCCGCGCGCGGCCGCGTAGAACTGCGAGAATCGCGGCGGTGCCTCGCCGGTGTCGAAGCCCGACAGCGGATCGTCGTCGTCGACGAACGATGGATAGAAGTCGACGGGCAGGTGGCCGAGCGCGGTCATCCGCGGCATCACGCGGTCGTGGAGGGCGGTGATCGTCTCGTCGAGCTGGTCGGCGCGCGGTGCGACGGGCGCGAAGTTGAGGCTGATGTCCTGCTCGAACTTCGCGCCGTCGGTGGCGTGCAGATCGATCAACATCACCGGATCGTGGGTGCGCATGGCGCCGAGCACCGCGTGCGCCTCGGCGGTGTCCGCCTTCATGAAGTCGCGGTTGACGTTCTGGCGCGCGCCGTTGACGCGAAATCCCATCTCCTTGGGGCCGCGCTGGTTCGGGCGGTGATTGGGGCCGAACCGCTCGTGACCGTCGGGGTTGAGCACCGGGATGAACACGACCGCGACGCGCTCGAGGACGCCGGGCGCGACCTTGCCGAGCAGCAGATCGCGCAGGAACGCGAAGCCGGCATCCTTGCCTTCGATCTCGCCGGCGTGGATGCCGGCCTGGATGAAGATCACCGGCAGGTTCGGCTGCCTGGCGATCCGCACCGCGACGATCGGGCGATCTTCTCCGGTGGTGCCGACGCGATCGCAGAACACACCGTCGACGCGCGCGAAGTCCTCGCACAAACGCAGCACCTCGTCGTAGCGGCCGGTGCGGACGTACCCGGAGCGCTCGGCCTCGGTGGTCAACGACGCGATCGCGCTGACCGGCAACTTCGGCGCGACGGTCGTCCTGGCGGGGCAGCCGAGCAGCGCCGAAACAAACAGCAGGCTCACGCAGCGCATGCGCCGGACGTATCACGTCCGAAAACAACAAAGGGCCCGCGCGGGGCCCTTCATCACTCGGTCGAGCGGTGACTAGCGGCGGCGATCGCGGCGATCGTCGCGGCGGTTATCGCGACGGTCGTTGCGGTTGTCGCGGCGCTCCTGCCGGTTGTCGCGGCGCTCCCAGCGCTGCGGCTGCGCGGGACGCGCGTTGTACGTGCGGTTGTGCGTGGGGCGTGCGTCGTACGCGCGACGCGACGGCGCCGGGCGATACGTCTGGCGATGGCGCGGCGTGTAGCCGGCCGGCCGGTAGTGGCGATACGTGTGGCGATCGCGAATGCCGAGGATGGTGCGCGGCGCGCGGTAGGAGTGCCAGCCGTGCGTGTGATAGTGCGACCGGTACCAGATGCCGCCGGTCTCGCGCCAGTAGAAGCCGTCGGCGTAGAACACCGGCTCGTTGTAGTCGGCGATCACCTGCACGCCGGGGCTGACGTAGACGAGATCGGGACCGACCGTGGTGGCCGACACCGCCACCGACGGGCCGTAGTACGCCGGCGTGTAGCCGGTCGAGGCCGTCGCATAGCAACCGGTGCCGAGAACGCCAGCAAACAGGAGGGCGATGAGTCGCATGTCCTCATGATGCAGCATCTCGTGTGCCAGGGGTATAAATGGCCAGATCTTCACGGATCGGGAGAACGTGGCATCACGATCGTGAAGCGCCGTAGTGCCCATGAATCACAGGTGCCGTGTGTGATGGTTCGCGCAGCCGCCTCCCACCTCCGGCCGCTACCCGAAAGGGGAGCAGCGCTGCGCTAGGATGCGCGGATGCGCTGTCTTCCCGTGCTGCTCCTGCTGTCGAGCAGCGTCGCGTTCGCCGAGCCCAAGTACGAGATCAAAGACAACGAGCTCGTCGTTCCGCACGTGGTCGCGTACGAGACCGGCAAGGCAAACCTCAAGGCGGAGTCCGACGACGCGATCGCGTTCGTCAAGGGTTACCTCGATGCGAAGGCCTATATCTCGACGCTGCGCATCGAGGTCCACACCGACAACATGGGCGGCAGCGAGTTCAACCAGGCGATGTCGGAGAAGCGCGCGCTCGCGGTCGCGAAGGCACTCGTCGCCAAGGGTGTCGATTGCAAGCGACTCGTCGCGGTCGGCTTCGGCGAGACCAAGCCGCGCGCCGACAACAAGACCGCAGAGGGCCGGGCGCAAAATCGCCGGACCACGTTTCACAACGCGGCGCTCCGCGGCCGGGCGATCGGCGGCATGCCCATCGACGGCGGCGGCAAGGTTGCCGGCGACCCGTGCAAGTAGGCTGAGTCCTCGAGTTGACGAGTCGAGTAGACGGCGACCACGGGACGCAGTCGATCTAGGCGAGATCACGCGATCCGAGGGCCGGCACAGCGGCTGCTGTATCCCGCGGGTGGAAGGACACCACCCAACCATGTCGAAGAAGTCCAGGCAGCAAGAACCCGCCCAGCTCGAGAGCATCGACCCCACCCAGCTGAAGAACGTCGCCGGTGGCGCAGCCCGCGTCTCCAGCTCCGATGCGAGCTCCGAGGTGATGACCGCGTTGACCGGCGTCCTCGATTCGTTGAGCTCGCTCAAGAACAATCAGCAGAGCAGCGGCTTCGGCCCGAACGAGATGATGATGTTGATGATGATGCTCGGCGGCCGGCAATCCGCACCGGTCGTGCAGCAGGCACCCGATCCGTACGGCGGCTATGCCGGCTACACGATCGACGGCGTGTTCTACCCGTTCAAGTAACGGCTTTACCGCCCTGCCATTTGGTGGTGCAGTCCGCACGTGCGGGTTGCGCTGCTGATCGCTCTGGTCGCCTGTGGAAACGATCGCGCGCCGGTCGGCGAGGCCGATGCACCCAGCGACGCGACCGTGCTCCCCGACACCACGCCGCCGCCCGCGGGTTGTGACTGGGGCGAGCAGGTCGATCCGCTCAACGACATCACGCTCGGCAACGGCGAGGCCGAGGTGACGAACCTGACCCTCGACGACATGCTCGTGATCTGCGGCCGGGTCGACAACGGCCACCTGATCGGCGACGCCGTCGATGTCGATGGCTATCGCTTCGCGGTGGCGGAGCGCACGACCCTGCGCATCGACCTCGCGGGCGAGGCGTCGTCGCTCGCCGCGCTCGAGGTGGCGGTGCTCGACGACAACGACGGGGTCATCGATCGCGGCGCGTTCCTCAACACCCACGTCGTGTTCGAGACCACGCTCCCGCCAGGCTCGTATCGCGTGGTGGTGACCGCGACCAACGCCACCGACATCGCCGCGGGCTTCGACTACAAGCTGCGGCTGATCGCGAGTCCCGCGCCGTGCGCGCAGGTCACCGCGGCCGCGGACTACACCGAGTCCGCTGATGGTCCGCAGTCGGATCGCAACGACATGATCGAGATCCGCTACGCGACCGACGAGCGCACGCTGACCGCCGCGACCAACGACGATCCCGAACCCTCGACGGTGGTCACCGCGGCGGGCACCCAGGCGCGCATCACCGGGACATCCGCCGACGTCGACGGTGGGGACGAGTTTCGCGATCGCGACACCTACCTGATCGAGACCGGTGCTCACGACGAGCTCGAGCTCCGGGTCGACTGGACCGGCGCTGCCGACCTCGACGTGTTCCTGTTCCCCGAGGACTCGGTCGTCGAGCTCGGCAGCGGGACCGCGGTCAGCAAGACCGCACCGGAGCGCGTGGTGCTGCCGGTGCTCGCGAACACGCGGTACTGGCTGTGGGTCGGCGCCTACGATTCGTCGACGGGATCGATCGACTACGACGTCTCGATCTGCCCGACCCAGTTCACGCCCTAGGAGATCGCGACGCCCAGCAACGCGCCGACGCCATAGGTGACCGCGGCGGCCGCGAGGCCGAGGAGCAGTTGCCGACCGCCCGAGCGCCACACCGGCCGGCCGGTGAACAGCGTGATCGCGGCACCGATGGCGAACAGCGCGATGCCCGAGACGATCACGCTCGTCACCAGCGCGGTCGTGCCCGACCAGATCGCGAACGGCACCACCGGGAACGCTGCACCGATCGTGAACAGGAAGAACGAGGTCAGCGCCGCGGTCCACGGCGAGCCGCCGAGCTCCTCGGGATCGAGCCCGAGCTCCTCGCGAGCGAGGACGTCGAGCGCCGTCTGCGGATCGGCGAGCAGCGATTGCGAGAGCTGGCGCGCCTCGGCGGGTGGGATGCCCTTCGCTTCGTAGATCAACTGCAGCTCCTCGCGCTCCTCCTCGGGCGCGGCGGCGAGCTCGTCGCGCTCGACGCGCAGCTCGCGCTCGGCCAGCTCGCGGGCGCTGGTCATCGAGATCCACTCGCCGAGCGCCATCGAGAACGCACCGGCGAGCAGGCCGGCGAGCCCTGCGATCAGGATCGTGTACGACGAGGCGGCCGCTCCGGCGACGCCCATCACCAGCGCGAGGTTCGAGCACAGGCCATCGTTGGCACCGAGCACCGCGGCGCGTAGCGCGTTGACGCCGACGTTGCGGTGGCGACCCTCGACGCGCGCGAGGGTGCTGCCCGACGCACCCTCGGGGTTGCGCAGCATCACCTTCAACATCCGCGCGTGCGATCGCTCCTGCGCGGCCATGCCCGTGTGCCTCGACTCCGTCTGGTGCAGGTAATCGTCGCGGCCGGCGGCCTCGCGGGAGGCGACCGTGGCGAGGATGACGCGCGGCCCGAACTTCCTGGCGAGCCAGCGCAGCGTGCGCGCGCGCCAGCTCGGCGTGCGCGGGCCCGGTTCGACAC
>JAEYYY010000006.1 GCA_023430775.1 Pseudomonadota bacterium | reverse complement strand
GGCGACGATCGCGTCGATCCTCGCGCACGCCCGCTCGTAGGCGACCTCGGCACGCTCGGGCCGCGCGACGTACGGCGTGGCCACCACCTTCAGCGTCTGCCGGAGGTTGTCGAAGATCAGCAGCGTGTCGGTGACCACCATGCACAGCGGCGGCAGATCGAGATCCGCGCGCGCGCGCGACGGCAGCTCCTCGAACGATCGCACGCAGTCGTACGCGATCCAGCCAACTGCCCCGCCCCAGAATCGCGGCAAGCCCGGCACGTCGACCGGCCGCAGCTCGCCCATCACCTCGGTCAGCGCCGCCGTCGGATCGGGCGTCGGCCACTCGGCGGTGCGCGGGGCGCCGCCGCCATCGACGTCGTACCAGGTCACGCTCGCCGTGCCGGCCTTCCACCGCACCACCGCCCTCGGCGCCACGCCGACGAACGAGTACGCCGCCCACGTCGAACCGCCGACCACCGACTCGAGCAAGAACGAGTGCTCGCCGGCGCCGAGCGCGGCATACGCCGACACCGGCGTGTCGCTGTCCGCGAGTAGCTCGCGATAGACCGGGATCAGATTGCCCCGCGACGCAGCCGCGACGAACTCGGCGCGGGTCGGGGTGAAGGGCTCCCTGGTCATCGACGGCTTCGCGTTATACCCGAACGGGAGTCGAGACGGCATCTCGCGCACTTGCAAATCGAGGACATCCGAGATCTGAACATGTTCAGTTCAGGCCTTGATCTCGGCGTTCGTCGGACCCATATTTTGAACATGTTCAGAAACCACTCGTCACCCCGAGAGCACTGGTTCGCTGGCGTGATCGGTCGCCGGATCGCTCGCACCTGGGCCGGCGGTGTCCTGCTGCTCGGTGCGGCACTGCTGTTCGTGCGGTGCACGCTGGGCTCCGAGCACGGCATGTCGCCGGCGCTGATCGTGATCGGCACCTGGTTCGCGGCGTTCGTGACCTACCGGTTCGCGCTCGCGTACCAGCCGCGCGCGTGGGCTCCCGACACGCTCGCGCGCGCCAGCCTGATCGTGCCCACGCTCGGCCTCCTCGTGCTGTTGCCGCTGACGCTGCACCTGCCGTTCTTCGTGATGGCGGACGCGCTCGATGTCTTCGCCGGCTGGGTCGCGATCAGCGCGCTGGTCACCGCACCGACCACGATCGTCGCCGGCATCCTGATCGCGGTGCGCTGCTGTCACCTCGCCGAGGGCCGCGCCGCCACCGGTGCCCTCTCCCCTGTCGCGATCTACGGCATCGGCATCGCCGCCTGTGGCCCGTTCCTCTTGCTCGTGGTGCCGCCGGTCCTGATCGCGTTCACCGGCCTGCCGTTCATCCCGCTGCTCGCCTACCAGGAGAAGCTGGTCGAGCGCGAGAAGCTGATCGCCGAGGGCGGCGAGATTCCCGTCGCGCTGGCGCGCTTCAAGGTGGCCGCATGATGCTCCTCGGTATGATCGGCAGCGTGGCCCTCGTGGTCGCCCTGGTGGGCGGTGCGGCGTTCGTGATGCTCGACGTGCTCGACGCTCGGGCGAGCGACCTCCCGCGCGCGATTGCACGACGAGGGCGCCGCACATGATCGATCCGGAATCCATGCTCGCACCGATCGCGAGCCTCGTCGGTGCGACCACCGGGCTGGTCGCCGTGATCGCGATCGTGCGCTTCGTGTGTTGCCACCTCGACGCCCGCGCGAAGGCTCGTCGTCGCGTGCCGCGCGCCGTCGCTCGCGAGGTGCCGCGATGACGAAGAAGCGAACCTCGAAGCGCCGCACGCGCAAGCCCGACGAGACCAAGAGCGAGGCCACCCGCCGTCATCTCCTCGACCAGGCGCTCGCGCTGTTCCACAAGCGCGGCGTCGAGGGGACGACCATGCGCGACATCGCGAAGGCCGCGGGGCTCTCGCTCGGTGCGGCGTACTACTACTTCCCGTCGAAGGAAGCGCTGGTGTTTGCCTACTACGAGGCGAACCAGGCCTCGCGCGAGCTGGCCGCCGCGTCGTTGTCTCGCGCGCCGTTGCGCGAGCGCCTCGGCACGCTGTTCCACGGTTCGCTCGAGACGATCCGGCCGCAGCGCAAGATGCTGGCGTCGATCCTCGGCCACCTCGTCAACCCGCACGATCCGCTGTCGGCGTTCTCGAAGCAGAGCGCCGCCGTCCGCGAGCGCGCCATCGCGCAGTACGCCGCCGCGCTCGGCAGCGACGTGCCCGCCGCACAGGTGCCGCTGATCGCGAGCACGCTGTGGCTGTTGCAGCTCGCCGCGATGCTGCTCTACGTCACCGACGAGAGCCCCGAGCAGCGCCGCACCCACGGCCTCGTCGACGACGGCCTCGATCTGCTGGTGCCCCTGTTGCCGCTGCTCGCCACGCCGATGGGTGCCGCGATGGTCGACCGCGTCACCGCAGCGCTCGCGCGTGCCGGAATTTCTCCGACGTCGTGAGGCACGCGGTTTGCGGGGGAATCACCGCATGGCGACCGCGACCGGCAAGTCAACGCGACAGCTCCTCGGGGAGCTCTTCACGGGGCTCAAGAACCTGACCCGCGAGCACGTCCAGGAGATCAAGGCAGAGCGCAAGGAGGAGCGAGCGGTGCTCCGTCGCGCACCCGCACAGTTCGGCACCGCGATCGGGGTGACGTTGCTCGGTGCGCTGCTCGGTGCCCAGGCGATCGCGTTCGGGCTGGCCGAGGTCGGGCTGCCGCTGTGGGCGTCGTTCACGATCGTCGCGGTGATCGCCATCGTGATCGGCGTCGTCCTGCTGCGCCGGTTGCCCGATACCTCCGAGATGGACACCGTGCCCGAGACCGCGATCAAGCGGATCGGTCAGGACATCAAGGAGATCGCGGCCGAGGTCGCCCACGACGTACGGACCACGAAGGGAACGCACCACCAGCTCCCGGGCGACGTGCGCCGGTGAGTCAGCGCCGCCGTGGTATTGCTCGGCGATGCACCCTGCCCTCCAGTCCACCCTCGCCACTGTGGATCCGGAAATCGCCGAGCTGATCGCGGCGGAAGAGCGTCGCCAGCGCGACAAGGTCCGGCTGATCGCCTCCGAGAACTACGTCTCCGGCGCGGTGCTCGCGGCCACCGGCTCGGTGCTCACCAACAAGTACAGCGAGGGGTACCCCGGCAAGCGCTACTACGAGGGCCAGCAGTACATCGACAAGGTCGAGCAGCTCTGCATCGATCGCGCGAAGTCGCTGTTCGGCGCCGACCACGCGAACGTCCAGCCGTACTCCGGCTCGCCGGCGAACCTCGCCATCTACTTCGCGTTCCTCAAGCCGGGTGACACCGTGATGGGCATGGGCCTGCCGGCGGGTGGCCACCTGACGCACGGCTGGAACGTGTCGATCACCGGCAGCTACTTCCGCGCCGTGCAGTACGGCGTCCGCAAGGACACGCACCGCATCGATCTCGACGAGGTCCGCGACCTCGCGCGCAAGGAGAAGCCGAAGCTGCTGTTCGCGGGCGGCACCGCGATCCCGCGCACGATCGACTTCGCTGCATTCGCCGAGATCGCGAGAGAGGTCGGCGCCGTGTTCGCGGCGGACATCGCGCACATCGCCGGGCTGGTCGCCGCCGGCGCGCATCCCTCGCCGGTGCCGGTCGCCGACGTCGTCTCGACCACCACGCACAAGACGCTGCGCGGTCCGCGCGGCGGCATGCTGCTCTGCACGGCGGCGCACCAGAAGGCGATCGATCGCTCGGTGTTCCCCGGCCTCCAGGGCGGACCGCACAACCACACCACCGCCGGGATCGCGATCGCGTTGCGCGAAGCGGCCACCGAGGAGTTCAAGAAGTACGCGCACCAGATCGTCGCCAACTCGCGCACCCTCGCCGCCGCCCTCGTCGACAAGGGCTGGTCGGTGATCACCGGCGGCTCCGACAACCACCTGATCCTCGCCGACGTCACGCCGAAGGGAACGACCGGCAAGATCGCCGCCAAGGCGCTCGACGTCGCCGGCATGGAGCTCAACTACAACACCGTGCCGTTCGATCCACGCAAGCCGTTCGATCCGTCGGGCGTTCGCCTCGGCACCGCATCGGTGACCTCGCGCGGCATGCGCGAAGGCGAGATGAAGCAGATCGCGGCGTGGATGGATGCGGTCGTCAACGCGCCCGCCGATGCCGGGCTCCACGAGAAGATCGCCGGCGAGGTTCGCGAGCTGTGCGCGAAGTTCCCGGCGCCGGGCATCCTCATCTAGTTCGGCCGGCGAATGTACTGCCCCTTCTTCGGCATGCCGCGCACGACGTGGACGAAGCCGTGATCGGGGTAGTTCGAGACCTCGTAGTCGGTGAACGCGAGCGGGATGGTCGCCCCGATCGTGCCGAGCGCGTCACGGGCGCCGATGTGCACGTGCTTGGCACCGTCGCCGACGCGTCCGAAGGGCTCGTCGGCATCGATCGATAGGATCGGTCCTCCATTCTGCGGCTCGACCTCCGGGTCCCCACCGAGGAACACGTCGGTGTACGAGTCGGTTTCGAGGTGGAGATAGCTGACGAGCTCGCGTGGCGCGGTCTGGACAACCACATTGTCGCGCTCCCGCCCACCGGAGTTGAGCCCGAGACCGACACCGACGTCGATGATGTCGCCAGCGGCGCTCGACAGCAGCAACGCTCCTCCCGGACCGGGAACCCTCGACAGGTCGTAGACGAATGCAAACCGCCCGATATGCGAGGGGTCGGCCAGAGCACTCGGATCGTCGGGGCCCTGTGTGACCTTCCAGACCTCGCCCGCCTGGAATGGGAGCGAGTAGCTTCGCTGGAGCGGCGCCACGTACAACCAGCCGTCGAAGAACCCGGCGTCGCTATCGTCGCGCACGCTCGGCACTGCCACGCTGTAGGCCGGCGATTGGCGCACGAACGGACGCTTGAGCTTCGGGCTCAGCCGCTGGTACGACTTCGCGTCGTACTCGTTGAACGTCCAGCCCGCGAGCAGCGAGGAATGCGTGAACGGGCTCGCCATCGCGGCCTCGATCTCGGCTTCGCTGAGCGCTGCCGTGTACACGGCGACGTCGTCGATGAAGCCGTAGTACTGCCACGAGCCCCTCGAGGCGTCGCTCGTGCCTGATGTCCGGCGACCGAAGCGCAGGGTGCCGGAGGGAGCGTTCGCGATCGTCTCGGTGGTGGAGAACGACACGTTGCTGTCGATCGGAAACACGATGTCTCCGTTGACGTAGAGCAAGAACGAGTACGACCCCCAGTACGCTGGCCACCGCACGATGGCGATGTGGTTCCACTCGCGCTTCTTGTACGTCGGCGCGATGTAGTGCGCTTTCTTGTTTCCTACCTGCACGTAGAGCACCGGATCGACCCCGTTGCCGAGCTTGAAGTCGCCCTGCCCGACGATGTAGTTGCCGGTCCCGTTCTCGGCGAAGATCGGCCCGTAGTTGTTGTACGTGAACGAGGGCATCACCCACGCCATCACGGTGTGTGGCGCGCCGAAGAACTCGCTGAACTGGACGTTGGTTGGTGTCCACGTAGCCCTTCTGATTCACCATGATGGCGCGCGATTCGATGCCCACGGCCTGATCGATCTCGCCGAGCTCCTCCGGCTCGGCCTCCGTCATACAAGCCGTCAAACAAACGAGGCTGAGTACGCGATTCATCGAAGTTTCCCTTTCCGCCGCCCTCCGGGGCTGCATCGTGGAGACCTCGCTGCGTCGCGATGTGACGGACGAATTTCGGGAGTCGCGCCTGACGCTGCTTCGGCTGTAACTACTGGACGCGCTTGAGAGACGCCGCGAGCGCCTGGTGCATTCGCTTGTCGAGATCGCGATCGAGCGCACTGCGGACCGAGATGTCGTCACCATCGGTGATGACCCCGCGCTTCTCTTCCTCGGTCTCGTGACCGTAGGTGTACTTGGTCCACTCGACTTGATCGGACGATGTCGCCTCGAACGCGCCCGCGCATACGAGCTTGCCGTCGGGTTCGAACAGGTACGCGGTGCCAGCGCGCTCGCCGTGATCGAAGTAGGCGTCGCTCGGATCCTCGCGGTGGAGCTTCGCGCGCTGGTCGTGGTGCACCGCGATCACCAGCACGGGCGCCTGCAACTCGCGCATCACCATCGCGCGGTGGAGCTCGTGCACGAAGCGTCCGCGTTCGGCGTGCTCGATCAGGCCGACGACCTGGCGCTTGACCTCCTCGCGCGTGGCGTCGTGACCGTGAAACTCCATCGCTCCGTCGATCGAGCGGTCGCACGGCGTCGCGGTCAGCTCGACCGTCTTCAAGGCTGGCGGATTGCCGATGGCCGCCGCCAGCTCGTCGACGTTGTCGCGCCAGCGATCGAGGTGCTTGTCCATGATCGCTTCATCCTCGGCAGTCGCCGCGACCGGAAAGTCCTTCTCGAGCTGCGCGCGCTCCTGACTCGCGAGGTACTGCCAGATGCCGACGCCCGCGCCGATCATGACGGCGGCGGCTCCGACCGCCCACGGCCACAACCGCCGGCGCAGCGGCGCATCCAGCGACAACGCCGGTTGGTGGTTGTACGCGTGTTGACAGGTCCCGCACTCGTAGCCGGCGCTGCCGACCAGCTGCGCCGTTTCCCACTTCACGGCGCGGCCGCAGTAGATGCACCGAACGTTGCCGTCGGCATCCACCACCACCGGCTTCACGAGATGAAGGTCCGGCGGGATGACCGGATCCGGGGCCCGGTGATCGCGCAGCACCGCACCCGCGAGACCACCAAGCCCGACGCTACGCCCCATCGCCTCGATGCCTTTGACCAGGTCCTCGTTCATGGGTCGAAGTCCTAGCCCACGTGCGCGAAGTGACCCAAGCGGGAAGATCGGACAGGTGTTACCGGTGTGTGACAGCGCTGACACTCGTTGCAGCGGATCTCGCGATCTCCGTCCTGCGCCTCAGAACGGCAGTTCTTTCCACGTCGCCTGTCTACTGGGGCGATCGTGGTTCACCTAAAAGTGCATGGCCATCGCGACAGCGCGCTAGCGTTTCGAGAGGAGCGTCACCACGCGATCGAGGATGCCGTGCGCGACCAGCGTCTTCGGGCCCGCCGGGAGATCGACCGCGTCCTTGGCATCGACGAGGGTGACCCGATTGGTGTCGACGCCGAAACCGGCGCCTGCCTCGGAGACATCGTTGGCGACGATCAGGTCGCACTTCTTCGACGCGAGCTTCTTCTTCGCGTTCGCGATCACGTCGTTGGTCTCGGCCGCGAAGCCGACCAGCAGCGGCGTCTTCTTGCCGCCGCGCTGCTTGCCGAGACCGGCGAGCAGATCGGGATTGGCGACCAGGTCGAGCGCCATCTTCGATCCGATGTCGCCGCGCTTGAGCTTCTGCGTCGCCTGCTTCGCCGGCCGGTAATCGGCGACGGCCGCCGACATCACGACCACGTCGGCGCGCTTGCTCGCGCTGGCGAGCGCGGCCTGGAGATCGAGCGCCGACTCGACGCGCGTGATGGTCACGCCGACCGGCTCGGGAATCCCGCTCGGCCCGAGGATCAGCGTGACCTCGGCACCGCGCCGCTGTGCCGCCGCCGCGATCGCCGCGCCCATCTTGCCGCTCGAGCGGTTGCCGACGAAGCGCGCCGGATCGATCGCCTCGTGCGTCGGCCCCGCGGTGACGACGATCCGCTTGCCGGCGAGATCCTGGCGCGACAGCACGTGGGCCGCGGCCTCGACGATATCCGCCGGCTCGGCGAGCCGCCCGGGACCGGTCCACCGGCACGCGAGGAAGCCATCGCCCGGCCCGACGACGTGATGGCCGGCGACGTCGATCAGCCTCCTCAGGTTTGCCTGCGTCAGCGGGTTCGCCCACATGTTGGTGTTCATCGATGGCGCCAGCAGCACCGGTGCCTGGGTGGCGAGCACGACCGCGGCGAGCGCGTCGTCGGCCATGCCCGCGGCGAGGCGCGCGATCGTGTTCGCGGTGGCCGGCGCGATCAGCACGAGGTCGGCGCGATCGGCGAGCGCGATGTGGCCGATGTTCGCCTCCTCGGTGAGCGAGAACAGATCGGTGAACACCGGGCGCCGGGTCAGCGCCTGGAAGGTCATCGCACCGATGAAGTTCTGCGCGCGCGGCGTCATCGCGACGTCGACGCTCGCGCCCGCCTTGTCGAGCAGGCGCACGAGCTCGGCCGCCTTGTACGCGGCGATGCCGCCGGCGACGCCGACGACGATGTTCGCGCCGGCCAGCGGTTGCGCCGGGTCGCGTGGTGTTCGACTGCGCGGACCTTCCACGCGCCCACTCTACCGCGAGGATCGCGGAGACCCGCGGTTATCGAAGCGCTTCGCGATGTGCTTATCAGACCCGGGCCGCGACGTACTTGAGCGAGGTGTAGTCGTCGAGCCCGTGCCGGCTGCCCTCGCGACCGAAGCCGGAGTGCTTGATGCCACCGAACGGCGCCTGCGCCGTCGACACCAGCCCGTCGTTGACCCCGACCATCCCGGTCTGGAGACCCTCGACGAACCGCGCCTGCCGCGCGGCATCGCGGGTGTAGACGTACGCGACCAGGCCGTACTCGGTGTCGTTCGCCTGCGCGAGGGCGTCGCTCTCGTTGTTGGCGGTGCGCAGCGCCACGATCGGGCCGAAGATCTCCTCGCGCCAGATCTTCATGTCGGGCGTGATGCCGTCGATCACGAGCGGCTTGATCAGCCGCGTCGAACCGTCGGGCGGCGCCCCGTGGACGATCTGCGCTCCCTTCGCGATCGCATCGTCGATCAGCGCGACGATCTTCTTGACCGCGCGATCGTCGATCACCGGGCCGAGGTCGACGCCCGGCTCGCTGCCGCGTCCGACCACGAGCTTCGCGACCGCCGCGACCAGCTTCTCGGTGAACGGCCGCGCGACCGCGCCATCGACGATGAACCGGTTCGCCGCCACGCACGACTGCCCGGTGTTGCGGAACTTCGCGATCATCGCGCCCGCGACCGCGGCCTCGAGATCGGCGTCGCCGAGCACGACGAACGGCGCGTTACCGCCGAGCTCGAGAGAGACGCGCTTGAGATCGTCGGCGCAGGCTCGCAGCAGCGTGCGCCCGACCGCCGTCGAACCGGTGAACGACAGCTTCTTGATCGCCGGTGCCGCGACGAAGCGATCGCCGATCTCCGAGGCGTGATCGGTGGGCACGATGTTGATCACGCCCGCCGGGATGCCGACCTCGGCGGCGAGCTCGGCGAGCGCGAGTGCCGACAGCGGCGTCAGCTCCGCCGGCTTGGCGACCGTGGTGCAGCCGGCCGCCAGCGCAGCACCGAGCTTGCGCGTCAGCATCGCGTACGGAAAGTTCCACGGCGTGATCAGCGCGCACGGCCCGACCGGCTCGCGCTGGACGACGATCCGCTGCTCGGCGCGGCTGGCCGGAATGGTCTCGCCGTACATCCGCTCGGCCTCGCCGGCGAACCACGTCAGAAAGCTCGCCGCGTACTTCACCTCCGCCACCGACTCCGACAGCGCCTTGCCATTCTCGCGGGTGCACAGCATCGCGAGCCGGTCGACCTCCGCGAGCATGCGCGCCCCGAGTGCCGCGAGCAGCTTGCCGCGTTCGAGCGCCGTCTTCGCGCGCCATGCCGGGAACGCCGCCGCCGCGGCATCGATCGCCTGATCGGCGAGCGCCGCATCACCGGCGGTGACCTCGGCGATCAGTGCATCGTCGAACGGATCCCGCACCTCGAACCGGCGCGATCCGGAGACCCACTTGCCGTCGACGTACGCGTCGGTCGGGGGGAGGGGCGAGCTCGTCATCAGATCGACCATGGACGCGCGAACGCCACTTCGCAACGCACGCCGGTCACAGATTCCAGTAGGCTGCGCCGGTGCCGCATCTCCCGCTCTACGTGCGCGTGATGATCGGTGTGGTGCTGGGCGCCGTGTGCGGCCTGATCTTCGGCACCGGCGAGATCTTCCTCGGAGCGACCACCGCGCACTTCAGCCAGCTCGGCCTGCTCGTCATCCGGCTGCTCAAGATGCTCGCGGTGCCGCTGGTGCTGGTCGCGATCCTCGATGCGATCGCGCGCACCGAGGTGTCGGCGCGCATGGGCCTCCGGCTGATCGCGATCTGCCTGTTCAACGTGACCGTCGCGTTCACCATCGGCCTGACCCTGATGAACCTCATCCATCCCGGCGACGAGTGGCAGGGACGGATCGCCGAGATCACCGGCCAGGATGGCCTCGAGCACCTCAAGCAGGCGCCCGCCGGCACCACGCTGTCTCCGCTCGACAACCTCGCGAAGTGGATCCCCGAGAGCATCGTCCAGCCGTTCTCCGAGAACAACGTGATCTCGGTCGTGCTGCTCGCGATCCTGTTCGGAGCCGCGCTTCGCAAGGCGCTGCGCACGCCGGCCACCGCCGACGGTGCGAACGCCGTCGCCAAGGTGGTCGAGGGCGCCTACGCGCTGCTCACCCAGATGCTGACCTGGGTCGTCGAGATCGTGCCGTTCGCGGTGTTCGGCACGGTGTCGTTCGTCGTCGGCAAGTCGGGCCTCGAGGCGTTCTCCGCGCTGTGGGGCTTCCTGTTCACCATCCTGCTCGGGTTCACGCTGCACGCGGGCGGCTACTACGTGCTGATGGCATGGCTGGTCGGCCGCAAGTCGCCGCGCGTCTACCTCGGCAAGGGAGCGAACGCGATCGTCACCGGGCTGTCGACGAACTCGAGCCTCGCCACGGTTCCGGTCACCCTCGCCTGCCTCGACAGGATGGGCGTGTCGAAGGAGTCGGCGCGGATGAGCGCGTGCATCGGCACCAACCTCAACAACGATGGCATCACGCTGTACGAGGCGATGGCCGCACTGTTCCTCGCGCAGGGCCTCGGTTACGACCTGTCGCTCGGCGCGCAGCTGACGATCGTCGCGGCGTCGCTGATGGCCGGCATCGGCATCGCCGGCATTCCGGAAGCGGGCCTGATCGTGCTGCCCCTCGTGCTCGATGCGGTCGGCTTGCCGGCGCCGGTGGTCGCGGCGCTGATCCCCGTGATCTTCATCGTCGACTGGATCCTCGCGCGCTGTCGTACCGTCGTGAACGTGATGTCCGACATGCTCGTCGCCATCTTGCTCGAGCGCTGGCGCGGCAACGAACCCGAGGCAGACTCGGCACCGGAGGGAACGTGAACAGGCTCGTCTTGATGTTCCTCGGGCTCGCGGCCGTGGTCGGCGGCGGTCTCTACTACTTCTACGGCGTCCACACGCCCGGCCGCGATTTCCGGCTCGCGCGCGAGGAGATCGAGCGCTGGCAGACGCGCGCCGACAAGGTGCGGACCTGCCTCCTCGGCACTGCACCCGCATCGCCGATCGCCGCCGAGGCACTCGCGATCCGCGAGCTCACCAACAACCCACCGGAGTTCAAGAAGTGCACGGCGGGCATCGGCGAGCTGTCGCGCGGCGATGCCGAGGACACCGGCATCAAGGAGGTCGAGACCGAGTGGAAGAGCATCGCCAGCGCCGCCACCAGGGTGGCGAACGCGTTCGCGCATTTGTTCGATCCGGGCACCGCGGCGAAGCAGCAGGCCGTCGACGATCTGGGCAACGCGCTCGATCAGCTCGATATCGCGCAGCGCAACCTGCGCCTCGCCGCCGAGATGGATCCACCGCCCAGCGGCGTCGGTCTGACCTCGCTGCCCAAGGCAGAGCTCGTCCCGCTCGGCACCCGCAAGCGCGCGAGGCTGTCCGCCTGGTTGCGGCCGTCGGCAGGCGGCATGGTCGTGCTCGTCGACGGTGCCGGTGGTCCGGCGCACCAGCTCGCGCTGGTTCCCGGTGAAGCGCCGAGGCGCGTGCCGTTCCACAGCGACGTGCGGCCGAGCGTCGGCGATCCGACGTGGGCCGTGCAGTCCGGCGATGGCGAGCTCGCGCACGGCAAGCTGACCGCCGAGGGCAAGCTCGACACGCCGATCACCAAGGCGGTCGGCGACAAGAAGGCGGTGCCGCACCTGCTGTTCACGCTCGGCAACGCGGACTCCGGCGCCGTCGCGTTCATCCCCGACGCCGCGCGCACGCCGCCGCAGGTCGCGGTGATCCGCAGCTTCCATGGTGTGCTGGACTTCGCGCCACCCCCTCCCCCTGCCCCTGCCCCTGCCGCCGGTTCCGCCGCGGCACCGCCGCCGCCGCCACCACCCGCGGGCATGCCGCCGACCGACGCCGACGATTACTCGTTCGCGATCGATCCTCCGAACCGCGGCCTGATCGCGTGGAGCAGCAAGGACGTGGTGCGCGGCATGATCGTCCGCCCCGGTGTCGCCGCGAAGCCCGTCGAGCTCGGCTCCGGCCACACCGGCCTGTCGTGCCTGACCGCCAGCCACGGCTGGGTCGCGAGCGACGACGAATTCATCGCCTTCGACGACACCACCGCAACGCCGCAGGTCATCCCCGGTCACGAGCTGGTCGGCTGCGACGCCACCTCGGTGCTGCTCCGCCAGGCCGGCCATCGCTACACGGTGTGCAGCACGCCCTCGCCGTCGACGCCCGGCGCACTGCCGTCGCGGCAACCCAGCTGTCGCGTCGTCGAGCTCGCCGCCGGTGGCGATGCGATTCCGGGCCTGTCCAAGGGGCTCGCGATCGCGGTCGCGTCCCGCCAGAAGGTGGTCGCCGTCTGGACCGAGAAGCAGAAGGAGCCGCGCTACTTCGTGCTGCCGGCGACGTTCACCCCGAAGCTCGTGCACGCCAATGACAAGGTGCTCGATGTCCTCGGCGAGACCGCCGACGGCCTCGCGATCGCGCGAGTCGCGCTGTGACCGATCTCGTCGGTCGCGTGATCTTCAACGCGACCGTCACGCGCCTGTGGTGGGAGCTCGATGACCTCGAGGTCTACGAGGCGGTCTCCAATTATCACGGCCAGCGCAGCGCGCTCGAGGTCCACCGTCCGGTGGCAGGCTCGTTGCTCGAGGGCGCGCAGCGCTCGTCGCGCGTCGGTGCGCTGATCGGTGATTCGTCTGCCGTGCTGGCCCCGATCGATGTCGGCTTCCTCGACGACGGCCGGTACTACATCATGCGCGCGGTGCCGCGCACCGGCCGGCGCCTCGTCGAGCTGCTCTCCGGCCCGATGCTGGTGCCGCGCGCCCTCGCGATCGCCCTCAGCCTGACGCGGGTCGCCGAGGTCGTGCACGCGCGCGGCTTCACGATCGGCAAGCTGCGCTGCGAGACGATCTTCATCGAGGAGCGCCCCGACGGCGAGCACGTCCGTCTGTTCGACTTCCGCTACGCCGTCACCGAGTACGTCTCCGACGATCATCGCCAGAACGACATCCGACAGTGCGCGACGATCCTCTACGAGCTGGCCTCCGGAACGCGCGTCCCCAACAGCTCGATCTACGAGCTGCGCCGGGTGCCGAAGGCGATCCAGGCGCTGCTCGAGCAGGCCTTCGACGGCGAGTTCGAGAGCGCCTCGGCCTTCGCGAACGCGATCGCGATCCATCCTGCCGCCGCTCCTACCTTACCCAGCGCCCGCCTGATCAAGTGAGCCGGCCAGCTCGCGGGTTTCGATCAGGTTGTCCTCGATCGAGCAGTAGGTCCACCGGCCGTAGCGCCCCACCGAGTGCACGTTGGCCGCCTCGAACACCGCGTGCAGCCGGGCCTGCTCCGCCAGCGACGCCTTGGTGATGTGACAGTACGCAGGATCCAGCACGACATGGTGGTGCGAGACCAGCTGGTGACCGTCGATGATGTTCTCGCGCTGGAGATCCGCCAGCACGCGCGCTCGCAGCGCATCGGCGTCGAAGCTGGCGCCGTGCGGTGCACCGATCTCGACGTACAGGCTCATTCGATCCCCGTCGAGGATGTTGTCGTACCAGCCCACTCGGTAGAAGCAGAGCGAGCGATCCGGGAAGTACATCCAGTGCACGCCCCGCGCGCCCTTGCGATCGAACCCGAGGTTGAACACCAGCACCTTGTTCGACGTGAAGACGTCCGCGTGTGGGACCGCCGCCAGCTTCGCGAGGGCCGGCAGCGGCGCCGAGCTGACGATGCGGTCGTAGCGGAGCGTGCCGCGCGGGGTCCGCACCTCCTTCGCCACCAGATCGATCGCCTCCACCGGCTCGTTACAGCGCACGCTCGCCGGTGGCAGATCGCGCAGCAGCGCGTGGATGTACTGCATCGCGCCGCCGGCGGGATACGTGAACGTCGCGTTGTAGCCGCCGTCACGAGTGCCCGGCCGCATGTTCGAGATGATGTCCTTCAGATCGGCGTGCGGAAAGAACCGGCCCATCGCGTCGACGTCGAGCGCATCCAGATCGGTCGCGTACAGCTTCTCGTTGTACGGCCGCAGAAACTTCTCGGTGATGCCCTTCCCGAGCCGGCGCACCAGCATCTCGCCGAATGACCTCGGTGGCTCGTCGTGCCTGGTCTGGGTCGCCTCGTACAGGTCCACCAGGCACTCGACGAACTCGTCCTGCGGCAGGCGATGGATGTTCTTCTGGAACGGAAACGGAATATCGAGGCCCGCGTAGCGGATCGTCGATTCCTTCACCACCGTCCGCACCTCCTGTCCCGGCATCCGCTCGCGCAGCCACGCCTCGATCGCCGGCTCGCGAAAATGGAAGAAGTGCCCCGAGTAGTCCCACACGAAGCCGTCTTGCACGACGGTCCGGCAGTACCCGCCGGGCTCGCTCTCGCGCTCGAGCACGATCACGTTCGCGCGGGGATGCTTCTCGCGATACCAGTTCGCGAACCCGAGCCCGGAGACGCCGGCACCGATGACGACGATATCGGCGTGTTCGATGGTCACGACAGGCGAGCCAGCTCGCTCGAGAAGATCCGGCGCGCGATCGCGGACGCGCACCCGTACGTACTCTCCATGCCGAAGTAGCTCATGCTCTTCGACAGCAAGCTCTGGCGTCGCGAGTACGGCGTATCCGACGCGTAGTGGATGATGCCGAGCTCGAACTTGTCCTGATCTACCAGGCTCACCAGCTCGTCCTTGGGATGGCGTTTCGGCTCGGCGATCTCGTACGCCGCCGACAGATACGGGCCCGCCTCCATCTCCATCACCGTGTAGCCCTCGCGATAGAACACGTCCATGTACTCGCGGTTCTGGAGGAACGCCGACCGCACGGTCAGCGCCTTCTGATTGTCGAGCACGGTGCCGTACTTCATGAACGGCGACACGTCCGCCGCGGTCAGCGCGTTGCGGAACATGTACGTGTTCGCCGAGTGCTCGTCGTGGATCACCTTGCTGATCATGACGTCGCCGACGCGGCCGTTCAGCGTCGCCGCCTTGCCCATTATGTAGATGCCGCGCAGCTCGTCGACCCCGACCGCGATCGCCGCGAGGTGGTGATACGCCGCCATGCCGAGCGGGTAATCGATGTTGACGATCACCGCCCGGCTCGAGATCAGCCGATCGATCCCCGGAATCCGCACGCGCGGATCGAGCCGCTCCGGCCGCAGCTGCGCGAGCTCGATGACCTGCGCGTCGACGTCGATCTTGCCCGGTGACAGCAGCGATCGGATGCCGCTCGCCGCGTCGCTCGCCTGCACCTGCGCCATCCGCCCCGTCTCCTCGTGAACGAACGCGCGCAGCGAGTAATACAGGATGTTGGTCGCCAGCCCCAGATCGCCCGCCGCCACCGCCTCGTCGTAGCGCGGCGCCAGGTTCTCGAAGTTCTTCCGCCGCAAAAACTCGACGATGTCGGTCTCGTGCTCGCGCGCGTACCCGCCCAGCAGGTTCGCGAGCGAGTGGCTGTTCGACGACACGAAGTACACCGGCCGCCCCGCCGGAATCGCCGGCGCGATCGCCCCGTACCACCGCTGTGCGCTGCGCTGATACTCGCGGAACGATCCGTCCAGCAACCGCAGGAACAGATCGCAGTCGTGGGCGAGCATGTCGCGCAGGATGTCGTTGCTGCGCGGGCCGAGCGCGCCCCTCAGCCGCACCACCGCCTCTTCATCCCCGAGCGCTCCGGCGAGCTGCGCGTCATCGGTCACGTCGGAGATCCGCGCCCCGAGCAGCCGGTCGCGCAGCTTGTTCCACTCGATCTGGTACGCGGTGACGATCGGGACCAGGTCGTCGATGTCCGAGGCCGAGGCGATGAACGCCGCCAGCGTCGTCCCGCCATCCCACCGCAACGGCCGGCGCCGGCCGCGCGTCCTCACGATCTCCCAGGTCTCGATCGCCAGCCCGGCCTTGCGGAACTGCGCCGGGCTCTGACCCAGCACGATCCTCCGGATCCGCGGCATGCAGTCGGGCAACCGGCCGGCGCTGTACGCGAAGGCCGCGAGGTCCGGTCCCGGGTCCTCGGCGCCGAGGTGCAGGCTCGACCGCGAGAACAGGTGCGCCTCTTCGAACGCACGCACGCGGACGTCGCCGCTCGACCGCAACAACGAGTAGTAGGTGCGGATGTAAAGATCGATCTCGTCGCTGCTGGCGCGAGGGGGCTGGCGATCCACGGAGACAGGGTAGATCACCTTTGGTTTCCGAGCGCTTTTCTTGCGCCGGTCATAGTGCTAACCAAGGGCTCCCCAGGAGCCTAATGAGTAAGGAAGAGCTAGTTCACCTCGACGGCGAGGTCATCTTGATCGCGAAGGGCGGCAACTTTCGCGTCAAGCTCGACAATGGCCACGAGGTACTGGCCAAGCTTGCCGGCAAGGTCCGCCGCCACCGCATCCGCGTCGTCCTCGGTGACCGCGTGACGGTGGCCGTCTCGCCGTACGACCCGACGCGCGGATTCATCGTTTACCGCCAGCGCTAACAGCGGCGGTCAGCAACCACTCCTGGGCTCGCGGGCGCCTCCGCGAGACCCTGACGCATGCGTTGGCTGTTGGGGTTGGGGCTCGCGAGTCTGGCAGCATCACGCCCGGCAGACGCGTGCACGATCATCATCGATCCCTTCGTGGTCGGACCGATGGTGGAGACCACTCCACCGGGGACCGTCGAGATCGGAACCGTCCGAGTCGATCGCGCAGACCCGGATGACGCAACCAGCAGCTGTCGAGCAAACACGGCCATTCGAATCGGCGTGTCAGCCTCGGACGACACCACACCAGCATCACAGCTCGGCTATCGCACGCGCCTCGTCAGCGGGACGGTCACGTTCGCGACCACGGACCAGCTGTTCGATCGCAAGGGCCCGACGCTCGCGATCGTCACTGCCGGGGTCGAGGCAGATCTGGATTTCGAGCTCGGCATCTCGGCGATCGACTCGAGCGGCAACGTCGGCCCCGAGACCGTCATCCCGATCCACAGCGACGCTCCCGGCTGCAACGCGGTTGATTGCTGGTCGCTGCTGCCGGGCCTATCAATCTTCGGCTTGCTTCGGCGCCGCAAACCCTACCTTCGTCCGTGGATGCGTGAGTCCCCATAGGAGTCCAAGCTCGCGATCGGCGAGAGCCCTCGCTGCGCTCATTTCCACGGGCCACCCCCACGCGTCAGCCACATCGAGACCGGCGCGAATCTCCGACGCACTGCCTTGCGCATAGACGAAGAACCGCCGCCGATCCTTGCCTGCCCGCCGGTTTCCTTCGCCGATGTTGAGCACGAGACTCGTCCCCGCGCGCTCGATCTGATCCGCAAGGTCCGAGCTGTGAGCTCGCAGGCTCTGCAGGATCGGCCGAAGCGAACGAACGAGATCGAGGGCGACTTCATAAGCAACGAACGTGGTCATGTGAGTTCCTTTCTTTCCAGAGCTCCTCTCCGCGAGGCGGAGCGCGAGGGGCTCTCGCCCGCACGCGGGCGCCGCGCGTGAACCGTGACAGGCGCGGGCGGCGCGAGCGCGTTCGAACCTGAGATCGTCTGTGGGGGGACCGTTCGCGAAGCACCGCCGGTCCAGCGCCTGGCGCGGTTCGCGCGCAAGGCGCCCGCGAGGGCGAGCCCCGAGCGCGGGGAGCGAGCACGACGTTCGCGTTCTCGTCCGCCCCGCTCGGACGTCACGAAGTCATGTCAGTCTGCGCGTGACGCGGCATCCTCGGTCCGCATCCTCGGTACGCATCCTCGGTACGCATCCTCGGTCCGCATCCTCGGTACGCATCCTCGGTCCACATCCTCGGTCCGCATCCTCGGTCCGCATCCTCGATCCGCATCCTCGATCCGCATCCTCGATCCGCACCCTCGACCCGCATCCTCGATCCGCGTCCTCGATCCGCTGCCATCGACCAGCGGCCAGCGCTCATGACGCGAATCGCCTCAGGAAGGCAAGACTGGCGTCCACGCCGTGAAGTGTCGAGGGCGCCATCGCGAGAGCTGACGAGACCCGCTGTTCGAGCACCGCGAGCAGCGCGTGCGCTTCGGCCCTGTCAGCCGGGCGGAGCAATCGATATGCGGACTCGAGCACTGGAAGGCTCGAGTGCAGTCGGTGCCGGGCGAGCACCGCGAGCTCGTGATCCGCGATCGAGAGCGCGTGAGTCACGAGCTCCGCGATGCGGGCGACCTCGAGCAAAACGTCGATGAACGCGGTGTCGGGAGCAGGTGGGGTGCATGTCATCCCGCCCCATCGACCGCTGCGGCCGCCGGTTGCCTGCTCCTGGCGGTATGACCAGGGCGAGGTACCGCCCAGAGGTGGTATCGGAACGACGAGGTACCGCTGGAGGCAGGTAGCCCAGGCAGACGTCAGAGCTATCCGTGGGTTATCAGCGAAGTTTGCCCACCATAGGCTTGCTCGGTGCCACGCAGCGATGCCCGCACCTTCCAGCGTCGACTCGGCGAGCGCATCCAGTTGCTACGGCGGGACCGCAAGCTCACGCAGGAGTCGCTCGCCCAGACGTGCGGGATCTCGCAGAAGTATCTCAGCGAGCTCGAGCGTGGGGAGAAAGCGCCGAGCTGGGAAACGCTGGTCGCGATCGCGCACAACGGCTTCCGGATCAAGCTCGCGGTGCTGCTGTTCTCGATCGACGAGGACGTCGGCACCGAGACCCGGCAGCTCGATGAAGTGCTGGCAGGGCGGCCGAAGGCGGCGCGCTACGACCTGCTGAAGGCGGTGGAGCTTATCCTGCGAGCTGGCGAGAAGTAGGCGACGTAGCTCACCGCTTCTTCTTCTTCGCAGGCTTCTTCATCGTCGCCTTTGTAGCCTCGGCGGCAGCCATCGCTTTCACAGCCTGCTGCGCCGCCTTCGCCTCGGCACGCTCGCGCGCCTTGCGCCGCTTCTTCTGCGCTTCCATCACGGTGGAGACCTCGTACATGCCACCGCACGCAATACACGCCATCTGCTCCGTCTCGACATCCCGCAGCGCCGGATGCCACAGCTCGAGCGGCGCGGCACACGCATCGCAGACCGCGCCGGCGATCGACGCAAACTTCTCCTCCGCCTTGTCATCGCAGAAGTGGATCACCGGCTGGTGGATGCCGTACTTCGCGAGCCACGCGCGGATCAGCGGCAGGTCGCGCGGGTCGAACGGGAACACCATCGCGACCATCTTGGGATCGCGATAGAAGGCGGCGGAGCCGTAGCACTCGTGGCCCTTCCATGGCGCGACGAGCGGCTCGACATCGCGATAGTCGAACTCCTCGACCTGCGCGAACAGCTTCGCGAGATCGCTGTCGAGCTTCTTGGTGCCGCCGGCATAGGAGAACATCAGCGTCATCTGCGGGCCGCTGTCTTCCTCGGAGACGTCGCGAGCGCCGCGCGCCTTGAGGAAGCCGTACATGCCGCGGCCGAGACCACCTCCGCAGTAGTCGTGGAACACGAGCAGCGTGTCGTCCTCGACGATGAGCTTCGGCTCGTCGCCCGTCAGCCCCTCGTCACCCCAGCTCATCGGGTGCTTGTCGAGCTTGAAGCCGTGTTGCTTGGCGAACGCGAGCGCACCCGGTGGCCAGCGGTTGGGCCACGTGTAGTCGTTCGCCTCGACCAGGGCGTCCATCTCCACGGCATACGCCTTGAAGAACGCCCCGAGGTCCTTCGCCGTCGCCTTGGCGGTCGCCTTGTCGACGAAGCGCGCGACCAGCCGATAGCTGCTGCTGTTGTTACACGAGAACGACTGCCAGATCCTCGCCGGCATCAGCGCTCCATCAGCTTGCGCTGGGCGCTGTCCCATCGCCACACCGGGCCCTTGCCGGAGAGGTGGACACCACCGCGCCAGGTGTCGATGCCGACCTCCTGGACGCGATCGATCGCACCCGCGAGCGCCTGCCGGCCGAGCGGCGTGATCGTGGCGGCGAGCTCGCGCAAAGCGGACTCCTCGCCCGAGGAGGGCGGCACGCCCTCGACGAACCCGGCCTTCGCGAAGTTGCGCACGACCTGGAGGAGCAGCGTTCCGGTGAGCGGATAGCGCGGGTCGATCGATTGCGCGGCGGTCATCAGCTCGCCGGCCTTGCCGAGGCCACGCGCGACCGCGGCGAGGAGCTGCCGTTCCGTGCGCGACAGGCCCGATTGCGGATCGGGGTACTCCTCGAGGTGGCGCTCGATCGCACCGGCGAGGAACGGCATCGCCTTGACGCGGCGGGCGAGGAACGGCAGCGCGCGCGGGTCAGCGGCGGTGATGGCGATCCAGGTGGTGATGGCCTCGTCGATGGCATCGCGCGAGAGCGGGGCGCGGCGCGGCCACAGCTCCGCGAGCTGCTCCGGCTTGAGCTGGCCGAGGCCGAGGAAGTTGGGAATCTCGGGATGGCGATCGATCGAGACAATGGTGAGCGTCGGCGGCAGCCCCCGTCGCGCGAGCCGCGACAGGATGCGGCACAGCGCGAGCTGATCGAACAGGTCGTGCTCGTACCAGAGGATGAGCTCCTCGGCAGCGGCCGCCTCGTCGAGCGCACGATCGTAATCGGCGAGCTTGGGCGTGTCGGTGAAGCCCTGGGCCGCCCAGTAGTCGCCGCGGATCTTGCGGTGCTCCTCGTCGGAGACCGGCAGGCTGGGACCCTGGTCGAGCGCATCGGCCCACACGCGGATCTCGCCGGGCAGGTCGGCGAGCGAGAGGGTGTCGGCGGT
>JAEYYY010000022.1 GCA_023430775.1 Pseudomonadota bacterium | reverse complement strand
GCTCGTCACCAAGACGGTCGTCCGCACCGAACACTCGGTCGACAAGCTCAGCGTGATCTCGCTGTCGGCCGGCGGCCTCGCGCTCGGCACGTCGGTGGGCTTCTTTCTGACCGCGCGCTCCAACGATAGCGATTCGAAGAACGCGACCACGCTCGCCGAGTCGAACCGGCTGTACGAGCGCTCGAAGGATCAGAAGCTGATCTCGTATGTCACCGGCGTCGCCGGCCTCGGTCTCGTCGGCTACGGCGTGTTCCGCTTGATCCGCAACAAGCCACGCAAGGCCGAGGTCGCTGCGATCCCGAGCTCGGGTGGAGCGACGTTCTGGGTCACCGCTTCCTGGTAGCCGCGCTGATCGCGTGCTCGTCGGAGCGCCCGCCGCCGCCGACCGGGCCGCGCGTCGAGCTCGCGATCGATGGCGAGCGGATCGGCGACCTCGTCGTCTCCGGCCCGACGACGCTCGCCGCTGCTCTGCCCTACCTGCCGGCCGGGAGCTGGCTCGACGTCCACGCGAGCGCGCCCGACGGCCGCTTCCTCGATCTCCACGCGCCCGCGATCACGTATCCCGATGCCGAGGTGCGGATCTTCGTCGAGCGCGACAAGCCGACGATCGGCGTCTATCGCGTCCACACGCGCGAGGTGCCTGCCGCCGTCGCACGCATCGCCGACCAGCCGATCGCCGTGTTGCCCGACGTGCAGCGGATCGAGATCGCGACCCGCGCGCTCCCCGAGGAGCCCGAGCTCGAGCTGATCGTCGCCGGCCAGCCCGCTCTTCTCCCCGAGCTCGCGGAGTCACGGCGCGGCACTCCACTCTCCGAGGTCCTCGCGGGGCTCCGCGGCGACCGCATCCGCGTGATCGCCGCCGACACCGAGCGGGTGTTGCAGCGCGCCCGGGTCGACGCCGATCCCGGCGGCTTCACGCTCAAGCGCACCCGCCGCGGCGTCTACGTGTTTCGCTCGGCGGCAGACGAGCTGCGCGGCGTTCGGCGCATCGTCGTCGAGTGAGCCAATGTAGGCATCGAAGCCCGGCGCCTGCCGGCCGTGACTCGCTGTCGCGATCGTGCGAACGTGATGTCGTGCGCTCGATCTGGCTGCTCGTAAGCCTCGGGGTATGCGCCGGAGGTTGCGGCGGTGGCGACTGTCTCGATGGCACCATCCGCCATCGCGACACCTGCTTCCCCTTCGATCCGTTCGACAAGACGCCGCCGCGGATCACCGTCGATCCACCGGTGCGCACGCGATCGGTCGGTAACATCACGCTGGTCTCCGACGAGCCCGCCGAGATCTTCGCCACCCTCGACGACTCGCCGCTGACGCTCGACTCGCCCACCCACGAGCCCGACGAGCTCGTGATCCCGAACGACTCGAACGATGTCGTGCTCCGCTACTTCGCCGTCGACCTCGCCGGCAACCAGAGCGAGGAGCAGATCGTGCTGTGGAACATCGACTCGGTCGGCCCGTCACCGGCGAGCGACTTCGATCTCCAGCGCTCCGGCAGCCAGAACAGCCTGACCTGGCAGCCGCCCGGAGAGACCGACTTCCGGGGCATCGTGATCGCGCGCGTCGAGGGCCGGCTCACCGTCGCACCGACCTCGGGTGTCACCTACGAACCGGGCGACACCATCGGCCCCGGCGTCACGGTGGTCAATCGCAGCACCACCGAGACCTCGTTCACGGAGACGCACACCGGAACGCCCGGCATCGTCCGCTATGTCGCCTGGGCGTTCGACGACCTCCAGAACTACGGCCCGCCGGCGAGTGACTTCGAGCTCGTCGACATTCCGCCGCAGACCGGGACGCTGGTCATCAACACCTCGAACGGCACGATCTCGGAGCTCGAGCCGGCCGAGCTGATCGACCTGTCGGGCTCGGCGTCGTTTGCCGGCGGCACGGTGACCGCGAAGATCACGATGCGCAACGACACGTCGCGCGTGCTGTTCGCGCCGAAGCTCCGCCTCACCGGCAGCCTCGGCTCGGTCACCTGGACCGACGCCGATGGCCTGCTCGACGGCAATCAGTTTCGCTCGTACGGCGGCGCGATCGCCCCCGGCGGCTCGATCACCACGACCTGGACGTTCACCAACGCGATCCAGGGCAACCTGATCGCGATCAGCTTCGAGCTCGTCGACAACCCGATCCTGATGACGGCGACCGGACGCAACGGCAGCAACGATCACTCCGGCTCGATGATCGACGAGGTCACCGCGCTCGAGACCGATCGCCTCGCCGCCGGTAGCCCCGGTACCCGCGGCGCGCACGGCACGCTCGGCGGCGCGATCACGGCCGACGGCATCGCGGTGTTCGGCTCGCGCTGCACCGGCTCGATCAGCACGTTCGACATGCAGGCCGGCTCGCGGCTGCTCAGCAAGGAGCTGCGCACGCAGAAGGCGCACGTCGCGCAGGTCGCCGTCGATCGCGGCGGCGGCACCGGCTACGCCCTCACCGGCAACGGCCACATCCGCAACGCGTACGGCGACGGCAGCTCCGTCGATACCGAGCTCGTGCGCTTCGACGTCGCGACGCTCACCGAGCACGGCCGGATCGACATCGGCCCATCGCGCAACCGCGACATGCGGATCTCGCCCGACGGCAAGCTGCTCGCGATCGGAACCGGCGTGGCCAGCGAAGGCGCGCTGATCGTCAACCTGTCGACCTTCAAGCCGGTGACGAACCTGATCATCGCCGGTCGCCCCGAGGCCGTCAGCTTCTCCGCCGACGGCAACCTGATCGCGGTCGCCAGCAACACCGAGGTCCGGTTGTTCCGCACCGACGAGGGCTTCTCCGAGAGCAAGAAGATCGCGCTCCCGCCCGGAGGCAACCGCACGTTCCGCATCGCGTTCGCGAACAACCAGTTGCTCTACGTCGCTCGCCGCAACGATCTGGTGAAGGTCGACCTGACCGAAGCGGTGGCACCGGCGACCCTGCCGTTCAGCACGCGGACGATGGACGTGTTCGACGGCAAGGTCTACGTCGGCAATGGCGGGATCGTGCGCCTCGATGCCAACGACGCCAGCGAGCTGTCGTACGGCGTCGACCAGCAATCCAGCCACTGGCTGGGTCGGAGCCCGTTCTGATGCGCGCGCTTCTTCTCGCACTGATCGCGGCGTCGCTCGCCGGCTGCGGTGGCGTCGACTGTGCCGAGGGCACGTTCAAGGACGGCGACAACTGCATCGGCCACGATCCGAACGACAGCACGGCGCCCACGGTCACCATCGAGCCACCGGGCCGGCGCAGCCGCGATCCTCTCCCCGCGACCGCCGTGATCTCGACCGACGAGACCGCCACCATCTTCGTCACCACCGATGGCAGCGATCCGGATCCCGCCACCGGCACCGGCGGCGCGAGCCCGATCGTGATCGCCGACATCGCGGACGGCACGGTCGTGAAGTTCATCGCCATCGATCGCGCGGGCAACGCCAGCGAGATCCAGACCGCGACGTACTTCTCCGACACCACGGCGCCGGCCGGCGTCGCCGATCTCGCGATCACGCTCGGCGGAGCCAACGGCGACGAGGCCACGATCACGTGGACGAACCCGACCGACGACGACTTCGCGGGCACCGTCCTCGCACGCGTCGTCGACCTGGTCGATACCGAGCCCGAAGACGGCGAGCTGATCGCGACGGCGGGTGGCTCGCTGTCGTCGTCGCTCCAGATCCTCCAGGTCGGCACCGGCACCAGCTTCGTCGACCCGGGTGTCGCGCTCGGCACCGCGCGCTACGTGGTGTGGAGCCACGACGATCTCGGCAACTACAGCCAGCCGGTCGCCGCGCGTGCGGAGCGCGACATCGGCAACCTCCAGATCCAGCTGTCGTACAACACCAACAACGATCAGCTCACCACGTCCGTCACCTCGCCGGCACTCGACATCACCGCCGAGTCATCGCGCAGCTCCAACACGGTGACGATCGATCTCACCGTCTCGAACATCACCAACAAGGTGTTCCAGAACCCGAAGCTGGAGGTGATCGCCACCAGCAACGCCACGTTCGCGAATAGCGACGGCACCGCGGATGGCCGCGCGTTCAAGTCACTCGGCCCCGGCGCACTGCCACCCGCCGTGCCGCGAACCAAGCAGCTGGTGCTCAACGTCATCGCCGGGACCACGGCGACGATCGATCTCGAGCTCGCGCAGCACGCGAGCCTGGTGTTCGAGCGCAACCGCCAGGCATCTGGCCAGGGCGGCTTCATCGACATGGAGACCCTGCTCGAGCAGCCGGCGTTCACACCTCCCGCCGGCGGCAACAACAACCGCGGTGGCCGGCTGCGCCCCGGCGTGCTGGTCGGCGAGCGGTTCTTCGACATCCCCACCTCGCACGGTGCGATCGAGCGCTGGGATCTGGCGACCAACACGCGCGTCGCCGGTGTGGTGCTCGCGCAGTCGTCGCGCGGCGGCGGCGGCAACGACAATCGCTCGAACATCCTGGGCCTCTACAAGACCGAGGCGAACGTGTTCGCGGTGCTCAAGTCGTCGAGCCATCGCAGCCCCGGCGAGCTCACCGTGGTCCGGCTCAACGAGGGCCTCAAGGAGACCGGCCGGCTCGACCTCTCGCTGCAGTTCGACCGCGGCATCGCCTCGATGGCGATGTCGTCGGAAGGCGTGCTCGCGATCCCGGTCAACACGCAGATCGTGCTGGTCGATACCAGGACGCTGCGCGTGATCGATACCGCCCCGGCGACCCCGGATAACGATCTGATCCAGACCGGCCTCCAGGATCGCATCCGCTCGCTGGTGTTCCTCGGTCCGAACCGGATCGCGTCGCTGTCGCGCCAGTCGGGCCAGCTCGCGATCACCGACTTCGATGGCACCACCGCCACCACCGCCCTGCTCAGCCAGTTCAGCGGCCGCGGTCACCAGCTGGCGGTCGCGCCGGACGGCCGGCTGTGGATCGCCATCGACTCGGGGCTGCGCATCTATAACCCCACCGACGGGGCCATCTCCAACCCCGGCTACGGCGCGATTCCCGGCGCGATCACCTTCGTCAACGGGCAGCTCCTGGTGCTGCGAAACAACCGCACCACCCTCGACCGCGTCAATCCCGCCACCGGCGTGATCGCGCGGTCGACCGGCCTCCCCTTCACGATTTTCCAGCACTGGTTGTTCTCGACCTCCCCGTGAAACTCGACACGTAAGGAAAACCCAGCAACACTGGCACTTGCGGGATGGCAGTCGCCCTCGGCATCGACCTCGGAACGACCAACTCGGTCGCCGCAATCGCGACCCCGACGGGCGTGGAGTTCATCCTCGGTCCGCGCGGCGAGCGCGTGCATCCGTCCGTCGTGGCGTTCCCGGCGAGCGGCGGCGTCGTCGTCGGCCAGGATGCCAAGCGTTACCGGCTGACCGAGCCGCACCACGTCATCCACTCGGCGAAGCGGTTCATCGGTCAGAACATCCGCGCGCCGCTGGTCCAGCTGGCGATGACCGGCATCCGCTACAAGGTCGTCGAGGGTCCGAACCAGCAGCCGATCGTGGTGGTGCGCGATCGCCGGATGACGATGCCGGAGATCAGCTCGCACGTGCTGTTGCACCTCAAGCGGTGCGCGGAGCGCCAGCTCGGTGCGCAGGTCAAGGATGCGGTGATCACCGTCCCCGCGAACTTCACCGACGCGCAGCGCCAGTCCACCAAGGAAGCCGGCCGGCTCGCCGGGCTCGAGGTGATGCGCCTGATCAACGAGCCCACCGCTGCCGCGCTCGCGTACGGCTTCGGCCGCGACAAGCAGCAGCTGATCGCGGTGTTCGATTTCGGCGGCGGCACGTTCGACGTCTCGATCCTGCGCCTCAACGGCGAGGTGTTCGAGGTGCTCGCCTCCGACGGTGACTTCTTCCTCGGTGGCGACGATCTCGATCGCACGCTCGCCGAGGTGCTCGCCGCCGAGTGCAACCGCGTGCTGCGGATCGATCCGCGCCCGCATGCGGCGCTGATGATGAAGCTGATGATGGGCGCCGAGGCCATCAAGTGTCACCTGTCGGAGAACGATGCCGCCGAGGGCGAGATCGACGGCCTCGACATGCCGAACGGCACCACCGGCAAGTTGCCGTTCTCGGTGACGCGCAAGCAGTTCGAGGATCTGGTCAACGGCTACGTCGGCCGCACGATCGAGGTGACGCGCCAGGTGCTGACGGCCGCGGGCCTGGTGCCGAGCCAGATCGCAGATGTCTTGTGCGTCGGTGGCTCGACGAGGATTCCGCTCGTCCGCGAGCGCCTCGCCGAGCTGTTCCGCAAGGAGCCCAACAACCAGATCAACCCCGACGAGGTGGTCTCGCAGGGCGCCGCGATCCAGGCCGGCTCGCTGACCAACACGCTGGTGTCGTCGGGCATGGGCGCGCGCGATGCGGTCGCCACCGTCGGTCACTCGACGCTGGTCGGTCACGCAGGTGCAGGGGCACCCGACGTCGTGTTGCCGCAAGGCCAGGTCAAGCGACCGGTGCTCCTCGACGTCAACCCGGCGACGCTCGCGATCCAGACCGCCGGCGGCTTCACCGAGAAGCTGCTCGACAAGAACGCTCCGATCCCGATCGAGAAGGTCCGGGTGTTCTCGACCGCGCGCGATAACCAGACGCGCGTCGAGATCGATTGCTGTCGCGGCGAGAACCGCAAGTACGCCGAGAACGAACCGCTCGGCACGCTGCTCCTCGAGAACCTGCCGCCCGCGAAGCGCGGCGAGCTCAAGATCGAGGTGTCATTTCGCGTCGATTCGGATGGGATCCTGCACGTGCGTGCACAGGATCAGGCGTCGGGGGCAAAGCAAGAAGCACACCTCCAGGTGCTCGGGGCGCCAGTTCAGGAAGAACCTTGAGCGCGCGATCCGACGTGCTGTTGTGGGCCAACCGGATCGTCAACAAGGGCACGGCCGCACCGAACCAGCTGCTCGAGATCCGCGAAGGTGCCGGTCTCGACGAGGCGCAGGCCGCGTTTCACAAGGTCGCCCGCATGGCGCACCCCGATCTCCATCGCGCATCGCTGTCGGCCGAGGAGCTCGAGCTGGTGACCACCGCGTACTCGCGGGTCGCCGCCGCGTACCAGGAGATCCGCACGCAGCGCATGCAGACCAGCCGGCTGCCGCGGAGCTCGATCAAGCCCGGCACGTTGACGCCGCCGATCAAGGGTGCCGAGGCCGCGGCTCCTCCCACCGAAAAACCCGCGGGCAGTCCCGCCGGTGCGGCGGCGGCGATGACGCCGAAGGCGCTCGTCTATTATCGCAAGGCCGAGCTGTCGCTGCGCCGCGGCGACCTCAAGGGCGCGGTGTTGCAGCTCAAGATGGCGATCGTCGCCGATCCGCTATCCACGTTACTTCGCACGGCATTGTCGGAGGTCGAGACCGAGATCAAGGGCGGCGGCGGCGGCTGAGTCGCCCCCTGGACAGCGGGCGCGGCGTATGGATTACTGCCCGGCGCAATGGCTCGGCAGACCACTGGAACGTCGATCACCGGTCACGGCGTCTGGCACCCGGACACGGTGCTGACCAACGAGGAGCTCTGCCAGGGCTTCAACGCGTTCGTCGATCTCGATAACGCGAAGCACGCCGCGGAGATCGCCGCGGGCACGCGGACCGCGCTCCAGAAGTCGTCGCCCGAGTTCATCGTCAAGGCGTCTGGCATCAAGCAGCGCTACGTCCAGGACAAGACCGGCCTGCTCGATCCCGAGCGGATGTGTCCGAACATCCCGGACCGGCCGGAAGACGAGCTGTGCTACCAGGCCGAGTACTCGGTCAACGCCGCGAACAAGGCGCTCGCGATGGCCGGGCGCACCGGCGAGGACGTCGATCTCGTGGTGCTCGGCGCGTCGAACCTGCAGCGGCTGTATCCGGCGATCGCGATCGAGGTGCAAGGCGCGATCGGCGCGCGCGGCTACGGCATGGACCTGTCGCTCGGCTGCTCGGCCGCGACCGGTGCCACCCAGCTCGCGGTCCAGGCCGTCCGGCTCGGCCAGGCCAAGTGCGCGCTGGTCGTGGTGCCCGAGCTGACCACCGGCCACATGAACTGGCGCGATCGCGACTCGCACTTCATCTTCGGCGATGCCGCGGTGTCGCTGGTGATCGAGCCCACCGCGACCGCGAAGCCCGGCTCCTGGGAGGTGCTGTCGACGCAGATGCTGTCGAAGTACTCGCCGAGCACGATCCGCAACAACCGCGGCTACCTCAACCGCTGCGATCCGAAGACCGAGCACGACGACGACAAGCTGTTCCATCAGCAGGGCCGCCGCGTGTTCAAGGACGTGGTGCCGATGGCGAGCAAGTTCATCACCGATCACCTCGCGCAGCACGAGCTCCAGCCGTCACAGATCGGTCGCTACTGGCTCCACCAGGCCAACAAGAACATGAACGATCTGATCGCGAAGTACGTGCTCGGCCGCGAGCCGACGCGCGCCGAGGCGCCGACCATCCTCGACGAGTACGGCAACACCGCGTCGGCCGGCTCGCTGATCGCGTTCTCGCATCACAGCGAGGATCTGCCCGCCGGCACCTACGGCATGATGGCGTCGTTCGGTGCCGGCTACTCGCTCGGCTCGCTCCTCCTGCAGCGCAGCTGAACGGCACTTCCCGGCACGCGCCGAGACACGCACGTCATGGCTCGGCAAGCGCCGAGACGTTGTCGCCATAGGTCGCACGTGAACACCGAGTCGCGGCCGTGGCGCGGCATTCGCGATTCCGCGCGCTTGCGTCTGGATCGAACGTTGCTGTGTGCGACTTCATGCTCAAGCTCCCCGCACTCCTCTCCGCGCTCGCGCTGACCGGCTGCTTCATCATCGAGCCCGATCCGGTGCCGTGCTCGATCCCCGATCAGTGCATCCCGCCGCCGGAGGTCGTCGAGGTGATGACCATCACGCCGAACCTCGACATCCTGTTCGTGATCGACGACTCGCCGACGATGATCGACAAGCAGCGGTCGTTCCAGAACGCGTTCCCCGCGCTGCTCGAGACGTTGTCGGGAGCCGAGGGCGGCACGCCGAACCTCCACGTCGGTGTCGTCAGCTCGGACATGGGCACCGCCGGCATCAGCGACGACAGCCCGGCGCCGGGGATCGGCGCGCCCGGCCAGGGCGGCTGCATGGGCTTCGGCAAGGCGGGAGCCCTCCAGCTCGGCCAGGCCGTGCTGCCGGATCCAGAGGACACGTTCCTGATCTTCGATCGCGATGGCAGCAAGAACTTCGAGGGCTCGCTCGCCGAGACGTTCGCGCTGCAATCGACGCTCGGCGCACAGGGCTGCGGGTTCGAGCAGCACCTGACGGCGGCCGAGTCGGCGCTATTCGACGGCAAGAACGCCGGCTTCGAGCGACCCGGCGCCAACCTCGCCGTCATCGTGCTCGCCGACGAGGATGACTGCTCCGCCGAGCACACCACGCTGTTCGGCCCCGACGGTGGTCCGCTCGGCCCGCTGCTGTCGTTCCGCTGCTTCCGGTTCGGCGTCGAGTGCGATCAGGAGATCGACACCCTCGGCCAGAAGACCAACTGCCGCGCGACCTCGTCGGAGCACGTCCGCGCGATCGATCCGTTCGCGTCGTTCCTCGCCAGCCGCAAGCCGGATCCGAAGCGCGTGCTGTTCGGCGCCGTGGTCGGCGACGCGACCACCGTCGAGGTCGAGAGCCGCACGATCAACGGCCAGCCGCAGATCGCGGTGGCCCCGGGTTGCCGGTTCCCGATCGCCGGTGGCGCGGGTGAAGCAACGGCCGATCCGGGCGTCCGCTTCCATGCACTCGCGGCCGGCTTCGAGGGCCGCTCGATCGTCGAGTCGATCTGCTCGGAGGATCTATCGAGCGCCGCCGCCAACCTCGGCACCGCGCTCGCCGGGCTGATGAGCGAGCGCTGCCTGCCGTCGCCGCGCGCCGAGGCCGATTGCTTCGTCGAGGATCGCCGTGACGCCGAGCCCGGCATCGTCAATCGCCTCGAGGCGTGCAGCTCGATCGACGGCGTCGGCGCCAACTGCTTCCAGATCGTCGAGGACTTCTCGTGCGCGTCGGGGCAGCGGCTCTCGATCGCGCGCCCGATCCCGGCGGCCGGCGACGAGTGGTCGGTGCTGCGCTGCCGCGAATAGGGATGGTCCGGTTGCGATGCTTCGCGATCGCGACCACCCGAGTGCCACGCCGAGGTGGACCATCCGGCGGCGAGTGGTGGGTGCTGCGCCGCCGCGAACAGGGATGGTCCGGTTGCGATGCTTCGCGATCGCGACCACCGAGTGCCACGCCGAGGTGGACCGTCCGGCGGCGAGTGGTGGTGCTGCGCCGCCGCGAGCTCACGGTCCGTACGGAACGAAGTGCTGGCGCGAGGTCCGCCTGGCATCGAGCCTCGCGATCTCCTCGGTGGTGTACGCGTCCGGCGAGCCCGCCGGTAGCTTCGCGCGGATCCACCCGATCACGATCGCGCGCGCTCGCTGCCCGGCCTGACCGTCGAGGCTCTCGCTCTCGTCGCACTCGTCCCACATCGCGAACAGCGCGGCGCGTCGCTCCGCCGGGTTCGCCGTCGCTCGCCACAGCGCCTCGACGTTGCG
>JAEYYY010000014.1 GCA_023430775.1 Pseudomonadota bacterium | reverse complement strand
CGACGATCCTGCGCGTCGAGGCGATTCCCGGACGGACCCGATTCTTCTGACTAGCGACGGCGGCGCGACGACGACGACGACGACGAGTTGCCTCGCGCCGACGTGTTGCCGCGCTTGTAGCTGCTGCCGCTCGAGTAGCTGCTCGCGCGCGGCTGATACGCCTGCGGCTTGCTGTACGACGAGCCACGGTTGTAGGTCGACGGCCGCGGCTGATACGCCTGCGGCCGGTTGTACGTCGAGCCCTGGTTGTACGACGGGCGCGGCTGATACGCGTTCGGCCGGTTGTACGACGAGCCCTGGTTGTAGCCGGTCTGCGGGCGTTGATACGTCGCGTTCTGCGCCGGGCGCTGATAGGTGTTGTTCGAGTAGCCGGGGCGGTTGTAGCTCGGACGGTTGTAGCCGCCGGTGTTGTAGCCGCTGTTGTTGTAGCTCGGGCGCGGCTGATACGCGGCCGGGCGATCGTAGCCACGGTTGTAGCCGCGGTTGTAACCGCCGTTGTTGTAGCTCGGGCGCGGCTGATACGAGTGCGAGTACGCCGGGCGGTTGTAGCTGCCGCGGTTGTACGAGCGCGGCGTGTATCCCGCCGGGCGGTAGTTGCGATACGAGTGGCGGTTCTCGATCGAGCGCACCGAGTACGGCACGTCGTTGTAGCGAGTCCAGCCGGTGTGGTGGTGGTGCGAGCGGTACCAGCCACCGTCGATCTCGCGCCAGTAGAAGCCACCGGTGTAGAACACCGGCTGGTCGTACGCGGCGACCACCTGGACGTCGGGCGTGATCGTCACCAGGTCAGGCTCGACGACGACCGGCGCCGCACCGACCTGCACCTGCGCGACGGGCGCAGCCACGGTGGCCTCGACGGCGGGCGCCGAGACGTTGGCCTCGACGATGGGTTGCGGCGCGATCGCGGTCGTCGTCGCGTACGGCTGCTGGTAGCCGGCGTAGCAGCCGGTGGCAGCCGACGCGACGAGCAAGGTCGCGCCGAGAGCGAGGGCGCTCATCAAGCGCCACGGTGTCTGGACAGATGGAACAGGGTCGGGAAAGCGGGTACCGGCATTTCGCATTCGAGGCCTACGAACGGCAGGCCGCGGCTTATTTCAGCCACCCGCAAACCACGCGATCTTGCTTCCACAAATCACGCGATCCTCGTCGGAAAGATTGCTGGGAAGCAGTCGCGAGCCGGCACCGTAGCGAGCCGCGAGATACCATGCGCCGATGCTCGCGCACGATCGCAGCGGAACGGGCCCACCGCTCGTCCTGATCCACGGGCTCGGATCGGCCAAGACCGTGTGGGCGCTGGTGACGCCGGAGCTCGCGAAGCAGTTCGAGGTCGTCGCGGTCGATCTCCCCGGGCACGGCGAGACGCCGTGGGTGCCGGGCACGGCGATGGATCCGCGCTCGCTCGCCGATTCGGTGCGCGCCACCCTCGACGGGCTCGGCATCGAGCGCGCGCACCTCGCCGGCAACTCGCTCGGTGGCTGGGTCGCCTGCGAGCTCGCCGCCGCGTATCCCGATCGCGTCCTCGGTGTCACCGCGCTGGCGCCTGCCGGCATGCGCGACAAGCCGCTCGAGCGCGTCAGCCTGAGCTTCCGGATCAACCGCTACCTCGCACGTGGTCTGCGGCCGGTGGTGCCGTTCATGCTCCAGCGCGAGCGCCTGCGCGCGCTCGGCTTCGCGCGCAACTCACCGGTCTGGAAGACGTGGTCGATCGAGACCTGCCAGGCCGCCGCCGATGCGATGGCAAACAGCAAGGGTTACGACGCCGCGCTGCAAGGCATCCTTCGCCGCGTCGCCGATTGCGCGCTGCGTATCCCGCCTTCGATCCCGCTCACCGTGGTGTTCGGCGACACCGATAACGTGCTGCCGCCGAGCACGTCGCAATCGCGCCGCTACCTGCCGCCGCACGGCCGCTGGCTCGAGTGGGAGAAGTGCGGGCACGGCATCCAGCTCGACTATCCCGACCGCGTGGTTCAGCTGATCCGCGAGGTCGCCGGCATGCCCAGCAAGTAGATGCCCTTCTTCTTGCCGCGCTCGGTCAGTGCGTGGCCTTTCTCCCAGACGTAGTCGTCGGTCGGCAAGCCGGCGAGCAGCTCGTCGAGATCGCGCAGCGTGTAGATCCGCGGCAGCGACATCTGTCCATCCCACGCATAGCCGAGCGGGATCAGCGGCAGCACGTACGTGAACACCAGCTGTCGCGCGGTCAGGGGCCGCACGAAGGGTGTCATCACCAGCGCGAACACGAAGACGAGTGCGAGGCCGACGGGCAAGAACAGCAGGAACACCGGCAGCGGGACCTCGTTGTCGGCCATCTCGTAGATCAGGATCGGCTGCCTCGTGCGCACGGCCGATGCGAGGATCGCCCTCGCCTGCGGCGGCCGCATGTGATGGAAGCAGTTGACCATCGTCTTGAGCCCGAGCGGCGCGGTCGCGAGGTCGGTGGCATCGACCGACTGCCGCTTGTAGCGCACGTGGCCGCCCTGGAACTTCTCCACCGCGTCGAGGTTCGGATACTTGTCGGTCAACACGAGCTCGACCTGGCTGGTCTCCGGGTCGCGCCGCACGTGGTCGATCACCTCGGGCATCGAGCCGCCGCCGCCCGATCCCAGATCGACGACGCGATCGACCTCCGCGGTGCGCAGCGCGCGCTTGACCAGGGTCGCGAGGACCGGCACCACACCGAACGCGCGTGCGAACACCACGATCAGGTTGGTCAGGCCCGTCCGCAACACCGACGGGAACCACGCCATGTCCTCGAGCTCGGGCGCGTGTACGCGTTTCATCGCGAGTAAGAGTGATGGCACGCCGAAGATCGTTGGGCGCGATCTTCAGCCGCGACGTTTGGCCGCACGAATCACGCCCGCCGCAGCGCCTCGAAGTCGACGCGGGCGCCATCGACCACGCTTGCCTTCAGCTGATCCTTCATCTGCGCGAGCGCCTCGCGATTCGCCTTCGCCGTCTCGGAGGCCACGCAGTCGCGCGCGATCACGAGCTCGAAGTCGCGCAGGAACGCGTCGCGCGCCGTGAACTGGATGCAGATGTCTCCGGCAAAGCCCGCGATCACGAGTCGCCGGCAGCCGAGATACGACAGCAGTAGCTCGAGCGTGGTGCCGTAGAACGCGGAGTGCTTCGGCTTGAGCACGAAGTAGTCGTCGTCCTCCGGCGCGAGCATCAGCGCGATGTCCCTGCCCGGATTGCCGGGAGCCAGTGCGTTCTGCACGGTCGCGCGGAAGTCCGAGCGCCACTGCCCGTAGTTGTCGTTGGCGTAGATCACCGGCACGCCCGCCGCCTTCGCGCGGGCCTTGAGCGCGACGATCTTCTTCGCCGCCGGCTTGGCGTAGCGAGCGAGCAGCTTCCCTTCCGGGAAGTCCATCGCGTTGATGACGTCGACGAGCAACAGCGCGACCCGCGTGTGATGCGGAGCCGCGCCGTGCAGATCGTGTTTCGCTCGCTTGCTCACAGCGCCGGCAGCGGTGCCGCCGCGTCGATCTCGTTCGGCACGTTGTCGAGCGGCTGCGACTTCATCAGCTCCTCGAACATCGCGAGCAGATCGTTGCCGAGGCCGGCGCGCTCGTCCGCGTCGAACAGCTTCTTGACCTCGGGGAACAGCTTGCCCTCTTCCTCCTCGTGCGCGTGATGGCTGACGTGCTCCTTGAGGACCGACAGCTTGGCCAGGAAGGTCTCGTCATCGAGGCGCATCTCGATCATGTCGGCGAGGACGCGCTTGATGCTGAGGTGCTCCTCGACGGACTCGTGCAGCAGCTCGCTGGTCTGCTTCGCCATCACGGCCGGGTAGAACAGCTTCTCCTCGACGGTGGCGTGCGCGGCCAGGTTGTTCGCGAGCTGGCGGAACACGTCGCGCCGGTTGCCCTCCCCCTTCTCGAGCTTCTCGATCAGGAGGTCCACTTCCTTGTGCTGCATCTCGAGCAGCTCGAGGACATCGGTGGTGTCGTTACGGTGAATGAATTTGCCTAGGATGCCCATGGCCCCGGGTGGTGCAAGCACGAGACCAGCGCTCGCGCGTGCCAGGCCCATCCGAAGTTCCCCGCTCCGGGTCATACTCGACGCTCGATGTTGCGACTTCTTCTCGCATCGCATCTTCTCGCGGCCTCGCTCGCGTGCTCGTCGAGCGCGCCACCTGCGCCCACGGGCACGGTCGAGATCCTCGAGCCACCGGCCACCGGCGATCTGGTCGAGTACGTGAAGCAACAGGTTCAGCGCGGCGAGCAGGATCGCGTGCCGGTGCTGGTCTACGTCGGGGCGACCTGGTGCGCGCCCTGCCGCGAGTTCCACGCCGCGGTCCAGCAGAGGAAGCTCGACGCCGAGCTCGGGCCGCTGCGCCTGCTCGAGCTCGATCTCGATCGCGACGGCGTCTATCTGGAGGCTGCCGGCTATCGCTCGGAGCTGGTGCCGCTGTTCGCTCGCCCCGGTCCCGATGGCCGCGCGTCGGGCAGGCAGTTCGACGGCGTCAAGCAGGGCGCGCCGTACGTCGAGCAGCTGGTGCCCAAGGTGCGCGCCCTGCTCGACCGCTAGTCACCGATCTTGGTGGTCGCGAGCACGTATCCGTTGGCGCCGCCGACCGAGACGTCCGACAGCGTGATGCCGCCGAGCTTCGGCAGCGGGATGTTCTTGAGGACGTCCGCGATCGCGCCCTTCTGATCGCCCGCCGCGAGCGTGATGGTGCGAGCGAACTCGGACTCGGGCGGCATCGTCAGACCGGTGAGATCGTCGAGGTTGTCGATGGCGATCGCGGGCGTCCCGAGGTCGATCGCGATCGACGAGCCACCCGCCGTCGGCGTGACCGCGATCGGGATCTCGGCATTGACGGCGGCGCGCGCCACCGGCCGGTCGTTATCGAGGAACGTCACCATCAGGTCGGGCACGATGACGCGCAGCTTGCCGTCGGTGCCATCGGCCGCGACCACCGGCGGCGTCGTGGCGGTGACCTTCGCGAGGTTGAACTCGGCGCCCTCCTGCCGGAGGTTGAGGTTCAACAGGCCGGTGGCGGTGAGCTGCGCGAGCGCGTCGTTGGCGAGGTCATCGGCGATGCCGAGCGCCAGGCCATCGGTGGAGGTCAGCGCCGGCATGCCGTTCGGTGTGAACGTGTAGCCGGGCGAATTCTCGGCGCCCGCGATCAGCAGCTTCATGTCGAGCATCGCGTTCGCGCCCGTGGCATCGAACGAGATCGCGCGCGGCGACACCTGGATCGTCATCGTGCGCTCGGGCAGCTGGATCTGCTGTGGCCCGGCGAGCGCTCCGAGCGCGTCGTTGATCGCGGGGTCGACGAACTGGCGAACCGCGATCGGCGCCACCGCCTGGATGATCTTCTCGAGCGGCAGCACGTTCAGCAGCGCGTCGGGGAAGTTGGTGGCCGTGATCTCGAGCCCCGGCAGCTCGACGACTGGATTCGCGAGCTCGCCAACGAAGCCCTGCATGCCGTTGGTGGACAGCTTCAGGACGCCACCGAGGCGCGCGGCGTTCGCGGTGATCGTGAACTGCGACGAGCCGTTGCTGCACGCCACCGCGTGGCGCGTGTGACCGGTGATCCGCGGCTGTTCCATCGTCGCGTTGATCTGCAGCCCGCCGGCGACCGGGACGAGCGAGATCCGCGCGTTGCTGATCGTCACCGAGTCGACGAAGCCCTGCGCGTACAGACAGTCGGGCCCCGCCTCGTCGCCCGAGCGCGCGACCGGGTTGAGCGGCTGGATCAGCGCGGTCAGGTTGGCGGCGTTGAGCGCGGTCGTCGCGACGTCCGCGAGCTTCGCGAACGCGGGTGCCGAGATCGAGGCGCCGATCGCGTTGTCGATGCCCGCGCCGGGTGCGCGGCGCTCGCCGGCGAGCACCGAGCGCGTGTCGGTGGCGAGCCCGCCGGCCTCGTCGGAGGCGACCGTGTGGATCAGCGTCGCGCCGACCGGAACATCGATCGTCGCCGACCATGCCGTCCCGGTCATCGTCGCCTTGACGCCGTTGACGGTGACCGTCGCCACCGCCGCGCCGGTCGGGTTCGGCGACACGTTGCCGGTGACGGTGATCGAGCCCGGCTGATCCTGGATGTGGCTGCGCTGCGGCGACAGCACCTCGAGGATCGGCGGATCGGGCTGCGTCCCGATCGTGCAGGCGGTGAGCGTGGCGAAGAGCAAGCCGAGGTTGCGCATCAGAAACCAGCTCCAATCCCGAATTGAACGACGAGTGGGTTTGCCTGGACCTGCGAGCTCGACGAACCGACCTCGATGGTGTCCAGCAGAGGAATCGTGGTGCGGACGTGGATGTTCGAGATCCGCGTCTCCGCGGGCCGGAACCACATCTCCTTGATGTCGAGCCGCGCGTAGATCCGCTTGTAGAGCCTGACGTCGATGCCGGCCTGCGCGACCACGCCCACCGTCGGGCTGGTCTCGATCCTCGGCGTCGCCACCTCGGTCAGCACCTTGTTGGTGACCTTCGCGCCGCGCACGATCAGCACCGACGGACCGCCACCGGCGTACAGCCGCACGCGGCCGCCGAGCTCCGGCGTGCGAACGGTCGCCGTCACCATCAGAGGTGCCGCGCTTGCCTCGCCGATCTCTTCGCCGAGCGGCGGCACGCCGGTGGGGATCAGATCGAGCGCCATCGGCGCCAGCGACTTGTTCGCGAGGTCCCCGGTGGCGCGCAGCTTCGACTTCTTCGGGATGCCGATCAGCGTCTCGAACGCCAGGTAGCCACCGAACGTCGCCGGTGCGACGCCGAGGATCGCGGTGAACACGTTCGCCGGGTCGGTCACGATCTCGCCCTTGGGTGGCTCCATCGGCATCAGCGCGGCGATGCCCACCGGCTCGAGCTTCATGCCGGTGCTCCTGGTGCGCGGCTCGACGTGCGCGATGCCCGCGCGGAAGTAGAAACGCTCTGCCTTCCGCGCGGGCCTCGCCTGCTTCGTGATCGCGGGTGCGGCGACGTCTTCCAGCACCTCGCCGTCGTCTTCTTCGGCGTCCGCGACGTCTTCGTCGTCGGCCTCGCGAGACTCGTCGTCGATCGCGCGTTTGCCGGCGCGCTTCGGTCTCTCGTCGTCGTCCGCCTCGAGCGCGCGCCTTTGCTTCGTGATCCGCTTCGCCTTGCGCGGCGCCTCCTCGACCTCGTCTTCCTCGTCGTCATCCGCGGCCGCGCGGGACGGCACCGCGGCGGTGATGCCCAGCATGCACAGGATCCCGGCCCACGACGCGATGCGCATGGCAGTCGTTCGAGCAAGCGCGATGCCGCGATCGATCGCGTCGATTGTCGGCGACTTGCGCGTGCGGCCTGGTGACTGTTGACTCGTCGTCGACAGCGATCGCGCGATGTCACGGACCATGACATCGCGTCTCGCTACACGCCTTCCACACCCACGGCATGCCGCGAGCTAGCAGCAACTCCGCCGAATTCTTCGACCACCGTCCGCCGCGCCGATGCTCGTGTTGTGCAAACCCGTGGCGGCGTCAGGATTCTGGCTCCTGGGGTGCCGAGGCCGGCGACGACCCGCAGCGCCGAGCGAAATCTCGGCTCGCGATCGTGCACGCCGTTGCACGACCGACGTGCTCCCGCCGCGGATCGCGACGCTACGGGCGGAAGGTGAATGGATAGTTCACCTGCACCCCACCGCCGCCCTTCGGCTTCGGGAACTCGATCTTCTTGATCACCTCGGCGACGCAGCTCGCGACGTCCGGATCGACACCGGTCCCCGACGCGCTGGCCACGCTACCGTTGGGCGTGATGAAGAAGCTCGTCTGCACCGTGCCGGCCAGCGACGGGTTGACCGCGAGCGCCTTGGTGTAGCACTCCTTCATCCTGGCGACGTTCTGCTTCACGTAGCGGCGGATGATCGCCTTGTCGAGGTCGCCCTGCAGGCTCGGCTGGCCGACCGCGAGGGTCGGGATCCGATGGCCGCGGCGAGCGAGCTGCTCCTTGGAAGGCATCGGGCCCATGCCGATCACCTTCGCGCCGGCGACATCGAGCGCGACGACGACATCGATCAGCCGCTGGACATCGACGTCCGGATCGACCAGCACGTCGACCAGCGCGGTGTCCTCGGCGTCGCGCGCCTTGCGTGCCTTGTCGAGCGCACCGGCGAGCTGCTTCAGGTCGGTGACCTCGATCGGCGCATCCGGCACCGCCTCGACCGTGATGCCCTTCGTGGTGACGCGCGCCTCGAGCCAGTGCGGCGAGCCACTGCCGACGCCGTCGCGCACGTCGAACTGCAAGTGCAGCGGCCGCACCTTACCGGCGTGGTTGACCGCGATCGCGCCGCTGGTCTCGCGGATCACGTGGATCAGCCTGGTCGCCTTCGCGGTGGGCGAGATCACGATCATCAACCGCAGCCGATCGAGCTTGCCGTCGGGCATCACCACGCCCGCGACCTCCGCGACCCGCGACGGCGTGCCGTCCTCGTTCAGCCCCACCGGGTCTCCCGGTCCAAACCCGCGGCGGTCGCCCCGCAGACCGCCGAGGATGCCGGCCGCACGCGCCTGCTCGATCGCCTGCTGGCGCGCGAGCTGCGGATCGTCCTGGGCCTTCCGCATCCTGTACTGGCCCGCCGCGCGATCGGAGTCCTTCTTCCCCATCTTCCCTTCCTCGAGCGCCATCGCCGTCCCGGTGCCACCGCTCTTGTCCTCGCCATCGTCGGGTGCGTCCTCTTCCTCCGGCGGCGGCGGATCATCCTGCGCGGTGTTCGGCATGCGAGCGCTGATGTCCTCGATCTCGTCGAGCTTGACCTCCTCGCCCGGGTGGTCGGCGAAGGCGTCCCACGATGCGAGGCTGTCGATCGCGCTCCTGCCGAGCGCGAAGTCCTCGCGAAGCCGCCGGTCGAGCGCTTCCATCTCCTCGAACGGCACCGGCAGCTTGCCGATCTTCACCTTCTGCGCGTCGAGGTCCGCCCAGCTCTCGGTGGCGCCGAGCCGGACGTCCTTGTCGCCGACGATGAACAGCGCCGGCGGCTTGCCGGTGTCGGTCGCGAGCACCTTCGCGGTGTCGACCTTGGCCACGGCGACGACCTGCTCGGCGGCCTTTTGCTGCTCCGGGTCGTCCTTCTTTCCCTTGCACCCCACGAGCACCGCGAACGCGACGATCCATGCCCTCATGCCCTCGCGATAGCACGGATCGGATCGCAGGTCGCGTCTCCAGGTGAGGCCGCGGCGCTCAGGTGACGCTGCCGGATGCCTGCGGCAAGCTCACGCCATGGAGCTGCATCGCGGACGCATGATCGATCACGTACACCTCGTCGTCGCCGATCTCGAGGCAAGTCGCAGGTTCTACCGCGCCGTGCTCGGCGTGCTCGGCATCCCCGAGGCGCCCCACGCCCCCGACAAGGCGTTCGGCTTCGACGAGCTCTACGTGTCGACCAAGGAGCTGTCGGCCGGCAAGGAGCTGACCGGTCGCATCCACCTCGCGTTCGCGACGCGCGACAGGTCGCTGGTCGAGAAGGCGTACGCGGCCGGCCTCGAGGCAGGTGGCAAGGACAACGGCAAGCCCGGCGATCGGCCGTATCACCCGGGTTACTTCGCCGCGTTCCTCCTCGATCCCGACGGCAACAATATCGAGATCGTCTATCACGGCGAGGCGAAGTACTCGGCGGCCTCGGTGTCGATCAACTTCTGACGTTCGTGCGTCAGGCCGTCGCTCGGCAGCGGTGGCGGGGCCGCTTCGGTGTCGACATCGCACGTCACCGTGATCGTCTCGTCGAGCCCGAGGCCGCGCACCTGGACGGCGAGCTTGGAGTGCGTCTCGGCGCATTCGTCCTCGGCCTTGTCGAGCGTGAAGCAGCGCGTGCTCCGCGTGCCATCGCAGGGCGGCACGCCGGCATGCGTGTCGCGCGAGTCGAAGCCGATCCGTGCGGCGTCGACGCGACACGTCGGCTGCACGCCCGCGGTCGCCGCATCGTTGTCGACCAGCGCGCCGTACAGGCAGTGGCTGCGCTTCGCCGCGGCCCGGGTGACCAGCCCGACGTCGCGCATCGCCCACGACAGCTCGCGCTCGCAGATCGAGCTCTGGCTCGCGCGGCCACCGAACTTCGCCATCAACGCGTTCATCCGCACCGCCGGCGTCGCACCGGTGCCTTCGTCGACGTTGGTGTCGCCGCACACGCTCGCGAGGCGCGGCTGCGCGTAGTTCGAGATCCGCTCGTCGGGGACCACGAACACGCCGTTCGGCTTGCCGTAGATGCCGGCGGCGATCACCTGCGCCGGATTCTTCTTGAGCCCGTGGAGGTACGCCGCGAACGTCGACACCTTCTCGACATAGAGCGAATTCTCGTCGGGCTGGCAGTTGGCGCGCGCGCCGAACTCGCGGCTGCCCTTGCCGTCGCGACACTTCACGCCGTGCTCGAAGCAGCGATAGCTGGTCAGCGTGCCGAGGTCGGAACACGCATCGGAGTAGGGCTCGGAGAACAGCGCCGGATTGGCGGCCGAGCAATCATCCTCGTCGGTGACGAACACGAGGAGGAGGAGCGCGTCGTCGCGCAAGAACTCGGGGGTCGCGAGCGCCAGCTTCGCCGCATTGAACGGCTGCTCGAAACCGCAGCCGCCGGAGCCGACGCGCGCCATGCTCGCGAACGCCTCGAACAGCGTGCCCTCGTAGTTCTTGAAGCGGCCGTCGGGCGACGCGACATCGATCAGGAACCGCTGGTCCGGTGGCAGGTTGCTGCCCATGGACATCCCGCCGCCGCCGTACTCGCAACCGGCCACACCGGGGATGTTGATCGTCGACGACGTCACGCCGACGTGGAGGTCCGGCAACTCGCCGTCGGTCTGCAACACGTCGAACATCTCGCTCGACCAGATGCCGAGCTGCTGCTGTTCGTCGAGCATCGAGCCCGAGTTGTCGATCACGAACAGGATGTCGACGGCGGTGCTCTCGACCGGCAGCACCTGCGCGACCACCTTCTCCTGTCGCTCCGACGGCTCGGGCTCTGCGGGCACCGCGGCCCAGTCACCTTCGCAGTACTGACCGAAGTCGCAGGCGCCGATCACGACGGCGAGAAGTCCCCAGCGTGCGTGGCTCATGGCGCTATCGGACACCAAGCGCGTGTTCGGGTGGTCCGACCGATCGAAGGTTGGTCGACTCTGCCGTTCGTCACCGCTTTACGCCCGGGATGTCCAGCCTCCGACGGCGAGCGGCTCCGGCAATCCGTTCGATGCGGGTCACGCTGTCTCGCACGCACGAGCGGTCCGGCTATTTCGCTCTGTGATCGGCCCGGCTATGTTCGCGGGAGATGGCGAAGCGTTCCGCGTACAAGTTCACCGGCTCCGATGCAGCACGCGCGCGAGCGCTCGCGGGCAAACCGCGCAAGCCGAAGTTCGCACTCGGCGAGGTCGTGCGCGACGCGTTCGGTGACATCGGTGCGGTCGAGGCGATCTACGCCGACATGCGCGCGGTCGAGGATGCCGGCCTGGTGTCCGATGCCGCCGAGTGGCGCAAGCGCCTCGCGGTCAAGGCGAAGACTCCGAACAGCGGCATCTTCTACTCGATCGCGTACGGCGAGGGTCAGGGCGTCGCCGGCGAGGACGATCTGAAGAAGGCGCCCGCCGGCTCGAGCTCGAGGCCGTGATGCGGATCCTCGGCTGCCTGCTCCTGGTCGCGTGCGGCGATAACGCGTTCGACTTCGATCCGAAGCCGAACCTCGGCCGCGACATCGTGTCGACCGATCTCGCCGTCGACGTCACCGCACGGCGCGCGACGGCGACCATCGTGTTCGCGCCGAGCACGCGTCCGGGCGCCACGCTCGAGGTCGGCGATCTCGCGATCGACTCGGTGACGGTCGACGGCCACGAGATCGCCACCGCGGCGCACGATCAGCTACTCGACCTCGGGCTACCGCCATCGGAAGGACCACTCGAGGTCGTCATCGACTACCAGTACACGCCGCACGATCGCGCCGACGGCGTGTCGTCGCACGGCTACACGCTGGTGTGGCCGTACTACTGCTTCAACATCTTCCCGTGTCACTCGGATCCGCACGATGGCTCGGCGTTCACGCTCGCGCTGACCGGCGTTCCCGACGGCCAGCTCGCGGTCTATCCGGAGAGCTTGCCGGATGCGCCCGCCTACCAGCTCGCGTGGGCGATCGGTCCGCTCACCGAGATCTCGCTCGGCACCACGACGAACGGCACCGAGATCGTCGCCTGGCACCGGGACGACACCGAGTCGCAGACGCGCTCTGGCACGAGCTCGCTCCTCGCGGCGTTCGACTGGCTCGAGCAGAACATCGGCGCCTACGAGTTCGGCCCGAAGGCGGGCACCGTCTCCGTCGACTGGGAATTCACCGGCATCGCACCCGACTACGCGCTCGGCGGCATGGAGCACCATCCGTTCTGGCACATCGACAAGGGGAGCCTGCGGTTCGAGGACGCACACATCCACGAGGCCGCCCACGGCTGGTTCGGCGACGGCGTTCGCATCGGTTGCTGGGAGGACATGGTGCTCTCCGAAGGCACCATCACCTATCTCACCGGGCGCGTGCTCGAGGAGCTCGATCCCGACAGCCGCTACTTCCTCGGCATCGCCGGTGCGCTGACGCCGCTACCGGATGTCGATCACGTGTGGCCGCAATCGTGCGGTGTCGTCGATGGCGTCGCGATGATCAACACCGAGGTCTACATCCGCGGCGCGATGTTCTATCGCGCGCTCGCGCTCAAGATCGGCGCCCCCGAGCTCGACGGCGTGCTCCGCGAGTTCTACGCCGATCACGTGCTCGGCAGCGCGCGGTTCTCGCAGATGCTCGCGAAGATCGAATCGGTCACCGGCTACGACGCGACCGAGTGCGCGAACACCTGGCTGCGGACGATCGAGGTCCCGCCCGTCCAGGCCTGCCCGTGAGCTTGCAACTCCAGCGCGACTCGCCGCATCGAAGGCCGCGCCGTGCTGACCGAGATTGTTGAAGACCGGATCTTTGCGAGCGAGCGTCCCGTGTGGTTCAGCGGCGTGCGGCTGCGCGCGAGGACGACCGTGCTCCGCCTCGACGATGGCCAGCTCCTGATCCACAGCCCGGCGCCACCCGACGAGGCGATGGTCAACGCGCTCGCGGCGCTCGGCCAGGTAGGCTGGCTGGTGGTCCCCAACTGCTTCCACCACCTCGGCACCCCGGCCGCGGCCGCCGCGTTTCCCGGCGCGAAGGTGGTCGGTCCCGAGAGTGCGGCGGCGCGAAATCCAGCGCTGCGCATCGACGTCGAGATCGACAAGCTCGCGATCCCCGAGCTCGCGGCGCTCCCGCTCGCCGGCGTGCCGTTTCTCGACGAGACCCTGCTGTTCCACCGGCCGACCGGGACGCTGTTCGGTGCCGATGTGATGCTGCGTGCCGACGCTCGCGATCACTGGACGTGGCGATTCGCGGCGCGCCTCACCGGTTGTTATCAGCGCTGGCGCGTGCCGCCCGACGTCAAGAAGAAGGTCGTCGACAAGGACGGGGCAAGCCGATCGCTCCAGGCCGTGCTGGACCTGCCGGTGAAGCGAATGATCGTCGCGCACGGCGAGGTGATCGAGGAGGCGCCCTTGGAGCGGCTGACCGAAGCGTGGCGCCTCGTCGGCGTGCTTTGACGCCGCGATGGCCAAGCAGGCTGCGAAGCGACCGAACGTACACACGACCCGACCGCGCGAATTGTTCATCGCCCGCTGATCGCAGTCGACGTCTCGCGCACCTACCGAGGCACACCGGCTGCACCGGGCGAGCGCATGGTCCTCGCCAGCAAGCTCGCTCTCGCCGCCGTCGTCGGCGGTGTGTTCACCACGGCCGTCGTCGGTACGATCACGCTCGAGACAACGCCCTCGACCGTGATCCACGGTTGCAAGTCAAAGACAGGCGCACTGCGTCTGATCGAACCGGACCAGGCGTGCAAGTCGAACGAGACCGCGATCAGCTGGAACCAGCAGGGCGCACAGGGTCCGCAAGGTCTCGAAGGCGCGCAGGGTCCGCAAGGCGTGGAAGGTCCGCAGGGACCGAAGGGCGATCGCGGCGACACCGGCCCGATGGGACCACCGGGACCCGCGGGCTCGGGCGAAGGCCTCGGGCTGTCGAAGGCAACGCTGCATCACAACGTCGGCACGACACACCCGAACCTCGCGACGGCATCGTGCGAGTCGCCCGACGACGTGCTGGTCGGCTGCGATTGCGTCGAGCTGGCCGGCAGCAACGTGATCGACGAGGTCGCGGGTGTCGCGCAGCGACGGTTCGAGGAGGCCGATAGCTGCCGCTGCAAGGATCCGACGCCGGCGACGCCGGATGGCGACGTCACGCTCGCGGTCGCGCGGTGCTCGTCGACGGAGCACGCATGCGGCGGCGCGCCGCCGGAGAACTACGGCGAGACCTGCGACACGACGTGCGCGGCCGGCGTGATCGGTTGCGACGGTCAGTGCGACGACGTCGGCTCGACGACGGTGCCGGCGAACTTCGGGCAGGCCTGCACGCTGACCTGCGGCTGCGGCTGCTCCTTCCAGGGTTGCACGACCCGCCAGCTCGACACGACGATCGGTTGTAGCGGCACCTGCGAGGCAACGCCGCAGCAATGCCTCGCGGCGTGCGCCTTCCCGTGAGGCTCGCACTGCTGATCGTGCTGTCGTCGTGCGCGGTGATCGACAAGCTCGATGGCCACGTCGACAACCTCGACCACTGCTGCGTCGAGGTGACGGCAGAGCGAGTCCGCGCCTGCGTCGCACGCCTCCACGAGCGCATCCCCGGCGAGGCGTTCTGCTCGGTCGCGTACTGCGAGCCGCCGATCGACGATGTCGAGACCTACGTCGACGAGCACGGCGCCGTTCACGACGCTTGCCCGACGACCTGGTGAGCCGTTCGCGAGTGACCGACGCCCGAGGCGCGCTTGCTCCAGGACACGATCCCGAGCATGCGGGCACTTCGCCCACACGAACTGTTCGGCCACCGGGACCGGCCGCGCGCAAGCTCTCGATCCCGCTCACCTCCCGGCGGTGGTCTGCCGCTTGCTCGAGCGGTCTGCCATGACATCACGCCCCGTATCCAAGCTTGCCGCGATCGCTCTCGTCGCGGCGTCCGCCGCCGTCGTTCCTGCCCTCGCCACCGGCGGCGAGGTGGCGAACACGAACCTCGATCAGGTGAAGTTCGGTCTCCCGCCGTACAACCCGCAGGATGGAATTCATCTGACGCGGATGAGCGGCTCGATGATCGCTGCGCGCAATAGCCTCGACAACAAGCAGTTCATCCGCTGCATGACGCAGGCGACGAAGGGCACGACGATGAACACCGGCTGGTGCGAGGCGAAGACCACGACCGCGAACTTCCCGACCCGGTGCTACACCAACGACGTCAACTTGCTGGCGACGATGCGCGCGATCAATCCGACGTCGTTCGTCGCGATCGATTACCAGACCCATCTCGGCAACTGCGTGAAGATCGAGGTCACCAACGACTCGCGCAACTTGATCCCGATCGGCACGCCGCCGCCGACGAACCCGGCGATCACTCCGATCGGTGGCTTCCAGTGATCAAGTCGCTCCTGTTCACCGGTGTCTCGTGCACTGCGATCGGACTCGCGGTTGGTGCGATCCTCGCGAGCTCGCCGGCGACCACCTCGGTGCAGGTGGAGCGCACGATCCAGCAGGTCGGGAGCCAGGGCGTCGGTCGGAGCGAGCTGGCGGTGATCGTCCGCCAGGAGCTCGCACGCGAACGCGCGCAGGCGCCGGTGATGCAGCAGCCGGTGCCCGAGACTCCCGACCAGGCGCGAGAGCGAATGACCGAGGACGAGCTCGCGCACGCCGACGAAGCGCAGCAGGTGCTGCGTGCCGCGGTGGCGCGCGGCCGGTGGACGCTCGAGGATCGCAGCGCGCTGTTGGCGCAGATGGCGATGCTGCCGGCGGCGCTGCAAGCCGAGATCGGCGGCAAGCTCGCCGTCGCGCTCAACACCGGCGAGCTGCAGATGGAAGGCGACTGGCTGCCGCTCTGAGCACACCCGCGCGCCCTCGAAGAGGGTACGATGGGGGATGCACTGGTTCGTGGTGCTCGGCTTACTCGGGGCCTGTCGGTTTGGCTTCGAGGAACGCACGCTCGAGCCGGACGAAGGCACCCTCGAGATCCGGGTCTCGGCACACATCTCGGAGCAAGCACCGACCACCGCGATCGCCGGCGCGGTCGTCTGGAGCACCAGGATCGATGGCGAGATCGACGACGTCCAGCGTACCGATCTCGAGGGCCGCGCGACGCTGCGGATCCAGGCCGGTGGCACGGCGTCGGCATACGACGCCGAGAGCATGTGGCTGACCACGTTCGTCGGCGCCGAGCCGGGTGACGTCCTCGAGGCGGGCCTGTTGTTCCCGCTGTGTATTCCGACTCCGATCGGCTCGGTCACGATCGACTGGGCCACACCGGTCCCCGCACCCGCCAGCGTCGCGACGGTCGCAGGCTGCTTCGAGTCGACGGCCGCCGTGCCCCCGCTGGCGCTCCAGGTCGATCCCGGCGTCACGGCGCCGTTCGACCTCATGCTGCGTGCGCTCGACGGCGACGGGGAGCTGATCGCCAGCGCCACCAAGGTGGATGCCACGTTCTCCGATGGCGCCATGCACACGTTCGCGATGAGCGACTGGACGGCTCCGGTCCAGCGGTCGTTTGGCTTCACGGGCCTCGCGGACTTCGAGGGGATCGAGAGCCAGCTCAGCACCCGATTCTCGACGCCGAACACGACCGTGCCGAACGCGATGGTGAAGCAGACGGTCACGGCGGTCACCGCCGGCAGCATGATCGCGACCCAGAACATCCCGGCGGACGTGACGCGGATGAGCTCGATCGCGGCGATCGGCGCGACGTCGGAGTTCCCGGAGTCGGCACTCCTGGTCGCGCAGATCGACGAACCGATCGGCGTCGCGACGCCCACGACGATGCCCCCGGTGCCCGGCTTCGCCACGTGGGACGGCGCACGGATGAGCTGGGAGCTCGAGACCGGCGAGATCGATGCGGTCGATGTCCTGGCCGGCTTCTACGACGACACCGATACGTTGCTCCTCGTGTGGTCGTTGCGCGCTTCTCCCACCACGACCACCGTCGAGTATCCCGCCATCCCGCCCGAGCTCGTGATGCCCGACGTCAGTCGACTCACCGCCGAGGAGCACTATCTGGTGCTCGACAACTACGCGATCGCCACCGACTACCGGACGGCGCGTCAGCTCGGTGAGGGTGGCGATCCGTTGATCGCGTTGTTCTCCGGCGTCCCGAACCTCACCAAGTACACCGGCTCGTACGCGGTCTCGATCCGGGGTTTCGACGAAGGCACCCAGGTCGCTCCGCGACGGCTGTTCGGTCGCCTCCGGCGCTGAGCGTTTCGCGATATACACCCTGCCTCCGTGCGCATCATCGTCGCCGTCTTGACGCTGGTCGCGATCTGTCGATCGCTGCACGCAGAGCCCGCGCCGGTCCGCGTCGCCTTCGTCTGCGCCGGTGAAGGTCGCACCAAGGCGTGCCCGTCATTTCTCCTCGGGTTCGCGGACGATCATCGCGTCCTGCAGTCGTCGCCGCGCGCCGGTGCCGACGTCCTGGTCTACGCCACCGCGACCCAGGTCGCGCTGATCGATCGCATCCAGCTCCGCTTCGTCGGCCGGATGCCGGGTGCGCCGCCGGAGCTCGAGCTCTCGGTCGAGATCGATACCCGCGGCACCGACGACGAGCAACGCGCGCAACTGTTGCCTGCGTTTCTCCGCGGCATCGCCGTGTTCGTCGGCGCGCGCCACCCGAGCGCGGTCAAGGTGGAGCTCACCACGCCGGCGGCGCTGGCCGCCGACAAGACCAAGGAGGGCTCGCCGTTCGGGCTGCAGATCGAGATCGGCGGCAACGGCAGCTACACCGAGAAGTTCCAGACGGCGAACGGCAACCTCAACCTGATCGGTCGCTACATCACGCGACAGCGCCGCGCGCTCGCCGGCATGTTCTCGAGCGCCGGGCTCAATCGCCAGCCGCCGCTCGTCCTCGAGGACGGCACGGTGGTGGATCTCGATAGCAGTCGCTGGCAGGTCCGCTGGGGTGCCGAGTACATCGAGATCCTCGACGATCACTGGTCGATCGGCGCCGGCAGCTTCACGAACTTCGACGACGACAAGGGCCAGCACGTCTACTTCAACCGCTCGCGCGCCGCGATCGAGTGGGACCTGTTCAAGCCCGACGATCCGCGCGGCAACCGGCTCGGCGTGTTCTACGCGCTCGGCTGGTCGACCGAGAGGTACCAGCTCCGCAACGAGCGCGGCGAGACGTTCGCCACCTACCCCGTCCACGGCATCGAGGCATTCGGCTCGGTGCGCCACGATCGGATCAGCTTCGGGCTGTCGCTCGAATCGGAGGCGCAGCTCGATCACCCGATGCGGCGGCACAGCATCACGGTGTCACCGTTCATCGAGATCCAGCTCGGCGATCGCGTCGACCTCGCGCTGTCCGTGTCCCTCACCCAGCGCGAGCTACCCGGTCCCGATCCCGGCGCGATCGATCCGGCGGACTTCGAGCAACAGTCGCGGCTGTCGTTCGCCGAGCCGCTGTCGATCAGCGGCACGCTGAACCTCAACATCCACTTCGATCCGACGAACGGCGTCCGCAACGATCGCATCACCTCGATCTAGCGGTGATCGTCGAGCTTGATCACGCGACCGCGAATCGGGCCGCCGATGCGGACGCGATTCCAGCCGACGGTCACCTTCGCGACGTTCGCGAGATCGCGAATCAACCGCGCGCGAGCTCGTGCCGGCGTGTTCGACGGCGGCTCCTCGCTCGCCACGCGCGCTTCTTCCTCGGTGACCAGGATCGAGGTCAGGTCGCGCCGTTCGATCCGCGCGAAGTAGCCGGTGCCGAGCTCGTGATACTTGAGGTCGATCTTCTTGCGCGATGACATCGAGGTGCCGGCCTTCTCGATCAGCTCGCGCTTGGTCACCCAGTCGAGCTGACCGAACAGCGTCGCCGGTTCCTTCTCGATCGCGTCGAGCACGGCGGCCCACCGCGCGATCGCCTCGGTCGCCTCGAGCGGCGTGGCCTCCGACCGCGCGACGAACCGGCGCACGTGCTCGAGGTACTCGCGCTGGAGGGCGAGTGCGGTGGCCTGGTCGCCGTCGACGATCGCGCGCAGCGTGCGGAGCGGATCGCGCAGCGGCGGGAGCTCGGGGAGCGCGCCGGCCTCGATCATGTCGATCACCAGGCAGGTGGTGGCCACCTTCAGGTACTCCGCCGTCTGCGCCATGTTCGAGTCCGAGAAGCCGAGCTGGAGGCGCTGGCGCCGCCCGAACAGCGAGGCGAAGCGCCGCAAGTCGAGCCGCGCGACGCCCATCAACCCCTTCAACAGATTGCCGGGCTCGAACACCGACAGCCTGCGGGCGAGCGTGTTCCGGCACACCCGGCGCACCGCGACGCCCTTCTCCGACAGCGCGAAGCGATCGCCGACCAGCGTGCCGGCGCCGGTGACGATCGGCCGCGAGATCAAGAACGGCAACAAGCCGCGCCGCAGCTCGCGAAACGCGCACGCGCGATAGAGCAACAGGAACGGCACGCTCGACGGCATCCAGATCGCGACCTCGATCCACACGATCGGGCCCATCACCTTCATGAACCGCCGCTCGAACCCGATGCCTCGATGGATCCACCGCATCCCGGGCAGCAGCCCGACGAGCGCCATCGCGATCATCGCCGCGAGCAGCGTCGGGATCAGCGCGATCACGACCGCCCACAGCACCAGCGCCGTGACGATCACGATCGGCAGCAGCGCGATCAGCCCCGCGCGCCACGCGAACAGCCGGCCACCACGGGCGAGCTCGGCGTCGTAGTTCTCCTGCGCGCCGTAGGTATGACCGACGACATCGCGGCAGTTCTTGAGCAGCGTCAGCTCGCCGCCGAGCTCCTTGCCGACCGCGGGCAACGCGCGAAGCAGCAGATCCTCGTGCGCGCGCTGATAGAGCACGACCTCGCTCGGGCCACGACACTCCGGCGTGGCGGTCTCGATCAGCCCGTCCTCGGGGCCGCTCGGGTGGTGCTCGTAGCTGACCACGCCGCCGTTGGCGAGGAACCGCTCGCGCTTCGGGCTCGATCCCGGTCGGCTCGCGACCAGCGCCTCGATCGCCTTCGCGAGCGAATCGGAGATCTCGGAGTTCGTGGGCCGCGTACGACCGGGCGCCGGAACGAATCGGATCGCGTACTCGGTCTCGAGCCCGAGCAGCCGGTCGAACACGCGGATCTCGGACTATTCTCCGCCCTCGGGAACGATCGTCTCGCGAGCGTACGCCTGCGGATCGCGGGCGGCGTCCGCGCGAACCTCGTCGATCACCTCAGCGAGCGGCTCGCGCTCGACCTTCTCGGTCGGGGTCTGCTCCTGGGGCTTCGGCTGTGGGTTCGCTGACATGGGACCAGTGTGGCGCGGTCGCCCGGCGATCGCAACCGTCGCGACAACTGGGCAGACTCGCGGGAACAATTGCTGACTTCGAGGGCGTGATCTCGCAGTGCGCGAGCGCTCGGCGACGAGGGCGTGGACCTGGCGCGGGATTCGCTTCCCGAAACTGCGCGAGCGCCATGGTGATCCTCTACGTCGGCTTCGTCCTGTTGATCCTGGTGCTCCTCGCGCTCGACCTCGGTGTGTTCAACCGCAAGGCGCACGTCATCTCGGTCCGCGAGGCCCTCGGCTGGTCGACGCTGTGGATCTGCCTCGCGCTCGCGTTCACGATCTTCGTCTACTTCGGCTACGAGAATCACTGGCTGGGTCTCGGCACGAGTCCCGATGCCACAGCGCACGCCGCGATCCGCAGCGGGGCCGCGCACTACAACGACGGCAACTCGGCGGCGATGAAATACCTGACGGGCTTCATCGTGGAGAAGTCGCTCGCGGTCGACAACCTGTTCGTCATCGCGATGATCTTCGGCTTCCTCCGCGTGCCCGCGATCTATCAGCACCGCGTGCTGTTCTGGGGCGTCGTCGGTGCGCTGGTGCTGCGCGGCATCATGATCGCGGTGGGCGCGGCCCTGATCGCGTCGTTCTCGTGGATCCTGTACGTGTTCGCGGCCTTCCTGATCATCACCGGCATCAAGATGCTCGTCACGAAGAGCGAGGACACGGACTTCGAGAAGAGCTTCCTCGTCCGCGCCGTGCGCCGCCTGTTCCCGGTCACCGAGCGGTATCACGGCGAGAGATTCTTCATCCGTGCCGGCACCGACGCGAGCCACGCACCGGCCAGCCCGGGAGCCCCCGTCGAACAGGACCGCGTGGTCGATGCCGCGAAGCGCGGCGCCCGGCTGGCCACGCCGCTGTTCCTCGCGCTCGTCCTCGTCGAGCTCACCGACATCCTGTTCGCCGTCGACTCGATCCCCGCCGTGTTCACGGTGACCACCGACGCGTTCCTGGTGTTCACCAGCAACGTGTTCGCCATCCTCGGACTGCGCAGCCTCTACTTCGCCCTCGCCGGCATGATCGACCGCTTCAAGTACCTCAAGGTCTCGCTGTCGCTGGTGCTCCTGATCATCGGCGCCAAGATGCTGGCGCACGACTGGCTCGAGGACAGGCTCGGCTCGCACTTCAACCTCTACATCCTGGCGGTGGTGGCCACGATCATCGGCGGCGGCGTCATCGTCTCGCTGCTGGCGACGCGGTCGCAGCGCCGCCTGGCCGCCGCTTCGTAGTTCGCGACCTCGGGCGCCCGATGTCGTGCGCTCACGCCTTGACGGTCGCCCAGCCGGCGAGCAGCGCCTCGCGGTAGCGAGGATCGGCGACGCGATTCTCGAGCTGCTCCGGATCGCTGTCGCGATCGTAGACCTCGAGCGGCTCGCCGGTGCGCGCGTCCCAGGTCATCGTCAGCTCCGCGGTGCGCAGCCCGACATAGCCGAAGTTCGCGAACACGACATCGCGCGGCGCGCGGCGCTCGAGGAGCGGGTGCCCCCAGCGTCCCGGGTCGAGGCCCGCGATCCTCCGGATCGTGGCGACCACATCGAGCAGCTCGGCGACGCCGTGATCGACACGTCCGGTGGTGCCGCCCGGTGGCCGGATCAGCAGCGGGATGCGGATCGCCGACTCGAAGGGCAACACCTTGCCGAACACGCCGTGATCGCCGAGCAGCTCGCCGTGATCGGCAGTCAGGATGATCCACGGGTCGAGGTGGGCCTCGGCGATCGCCGCGAGCACGCGACCGATCGCGCGATCGACGAGCGCGACCTTGCCGAAGTACGCGCGGCGCGCACGTGCGATGTCGGCGGCGGACCATCGCCGCTGCGCACGCCGGTAGCGCAGCTCGATCTCCGAGACCGGTCCTCTGCGCGTTCCGGTGATCGGCGGTGGCAGCTCACCGTCGAACACGAATTCGGAGGTCGGATCGAACGGCGGGTGCGGTCCGGGGAAACAGACCTGCAGGTAGAGGG
>JAEYYY010000853.1 GCA_023430775.1 Pseudomonadota bacterium | reverse complement strand
CGACCGGGCTCGATGATCAGCTCGCAGCCTGGCACCGCGGCGCGGATCGCCTGCAGCGCGGCCGGCAGCTCGCCGAGCCCGTGCCACGCGCCGCCGAGGTTGACGAACCGCGGTGACAGCTCCGCCTGCGCGGCTGCCGCGAGCGCGGCCTGCGCGGTCGCGATGAAGCGCTCGGCCGAGGTCGCCGTCACCGCGCCGTGATGGACGTGCACGCCGACGGGGCGTCCAGCGGCCACCGCGATCATCGCGCGCATGGTGTCGGCGCGCCGCCCCGGATCGACGTCGAGCCCGAATCGCGAACGGCGATGGCCGGAGCCGTCCTGGATCACGCCGATCGCCGGATCGCGGCCGGTCAGCGACATCGAGATCCGGATCGCGATCTCGGCGTTCGCCGGTGCCGCTCGCACCTGCTCGACGGTGTCGCAGCCGACGATGACGCGCTCGGCGCGGGCGGTGGTCGCGCGCCCGGTCGGATCGGCGATCGACACGATCTTCGACGGTGGCAGCTCGGCGAGCTCGGCCTGCGAGGCGGCATCGAAGCCAGCGAAGTGCCGAGCGGCGAGCTCGCGCACGGTGGGATGAGGAAACGACTTGGCCGCGAACAGACAGGTGATCGAGGCGGCACGCGCAGCGCCTGCGATCGCGATCGCGTTGCGCTCGAGCCGGTCGCGATCGAACACCAGCGCGGGACGCTCCGCGCGTTCGAGCGCGATGGCCGCGGCGGGTGGCAGATCGAGTCTCATACAAGATCGATCATCGGTGGCCTCGGACCCGAGGGTAAACCGACCGGTTGACGCAAACCACGCCTGGCAACGGCGCGTTCGGTTCGATAGCCTGGATCCCGTGATGAAGCGCCTGTCGCTGCTGTTGCTCGTGGTTGCCGGCTGCCGGTCCAGCACCACGTCCGTGGACGAGTTGCCGAACCGCCGCATCATCGATTGCGTCGGCTACTGGGAAGGCGCGCCGAAGTTCGGGCTCAAGTTCTGGGGCGACAACCCGCAGTACTATCCCGATTTCGGAGAGCTGTGGAACGGCGAGGAAGACGCGAAGCCGTTCAGCTATTACGTCGACGGTGATCGGATGCGGCTGTGGATGGACCACGGTCGCAACGTCACCACGATCCCGTTCACGATCGCGAGCGAGGACACCGGGTACAGCACGAAGTACACGCTCGACTTCGAGGAGCCGGTGTACGGGAAGACGCGGTTCGTCGGCTACCTCGGCTCGTACCACTGCGATCCAGACGGCAAGCGCTAGTCAACCTCGCGGCGCGGTGAGAACGTCGCGTCGATGATCCGGCGCTTCGAGCAGGTCGATGGCAACGTCACCAGGTTCTGGGAGATCGAGACGCGCGACGCCGTGTCGTTCGTGTGCCGCTGGGGCAAGGTCGGCGCGGCGAGCCGCAACGAGCGCAACTACGGCTACGCCGATGCCGCGGCGACGACGAAGGCGGCCGACAAGCTGATCGCCGAGCGGCTGAAGACCGGCTTCTCGCGGATCGGCGACGCGAAGCAGGCCAGGAAAGCCAAGAAGCCGACGCCGGTGAAGGCGAAGCCGAGGAGCACGAACAACCCCAGGCTCGAGGGGATGCTCGCCGATCATCCCGAGGACGCGAGCACGTGGCAGGTCTACGCCGACTGGCTCCTCGAGCAGGGCGAGGAGTGGGGCGAGGTGATCGCGATGGCCGCGAGCGGCAAGCGGCCGAAGGCGCAGCAGGAGGCGGCAACGAGAGACCTGCTGCGCGGGCTCGATGGCTCGGCGTTCGAGTGGCGGTTCGGCACCATCGAGCGCGCGTCGCTGTGCCCCGAGGACGAGGACAGCGGCGAGTCCGAGGACGACGCGGTGACGCCGTACGCGGCGACGCTGAAGCGGATCTTGAAGCACCCGGCCGGCAAGCTGGTTCGCGAGCTCGAGCTCGGGTTGCCGCCGAGCGACGACATCGACTGGGCGTACGACTCGATCATTCCCACGCTCGTCGGCTGCGGCACGCTGCCGCTGTTGCGCGTGCTCGACATGACGCCCGATGCCGAGTTCATGGATCAGGACAGCTGGCGTGCGGTCGGCGATCTGTCGGGGCTGTGGGCGATCGCGCCGCAGCTTCGCGAGGTCCGGCTCAAGGGCTCGGGCAACGATCAGGAGAGCAGCCGGCTCGGCACCGTCGTCGCGCCGTACCTCGAGAAGTTCATCCACATCTCGAGCGGGCTATCCAAGGCGGTCCCGAGATCGCTCGGCGCGGCGACCCTGCCGGAGCTCCGGCACCTCGAGCTCTATGTCGGCCAGGAGGATTACGGGAACACCTGCACGGTGAAGTCGTTCGCCGGCATCCTCGAGGGCAAGGGGCTGCCGCGGCTCGAGTACCTCGGCCTCGTCAACTCCGAGTGGGAGCGCGAGCTGATCGTCGCGCTCGCGCGCTCGCCGCTGGTCAAGCGGATCCGGACGCTCGACCTGACGAAGGGCACGATGTGGCGCGAGGCCGCGCAGGCGCTCCTCGAGCATGCAGCGGCGTTCCGCCACCTCGAGCTGCTCGATCTGTCCGACAACTACTTCGACGACGAGATGGCCAAGGCGATCAAGAAGGCGATCCCGTGCGCCAACGTCGACGACCAGAAGGAGCTCGACGACGACGACGATGACGATCCGTATCGCTACGTCACCGTCGGTGAATAGGCGCTATTCGCTGTTCTCTTCCGGCGACAGCATCCGGATCCCGGAGCCATCGGCCGTCGTGGTCTCTGGCTTGGTCGCTCCCGGCCCGCCGGAGAGCACGATGTACATCACCGGCACCGCCACGCCCGCGGCGACCAGGATGGTGCCGCGCCACCTGAGGCCGAGCTTGCCCTTGATCATGAACAGGCCGCTGACCGCGAGGTAGAGCAGCAGCAGCGCGTAGACGTCGGAGATGTACTTCCAGGCCTGCTTGCCGCGCGTCGCGTGCAACCAGACGGCGACGCGAAAGAAGAACCGATCGCTGCGCTGCTGGATCGTGACGGTGTCGCCGATCGCGGTGACCTGCGTGCCGTCCTCGTAGGTGAGCCGCACTTCATCGCCGGCGCGAAACGTCTCGTCCGGCGTGCCGGTGCCGGCGGCCTTCGCGACCAGCTCGGCGGCAGCTTCGTCGGTCGCATCGTCGGCGACCGGCGTGATGGTGACGACGCGCTCGGTGGCATCGAAGCTCGGATCCCAGTCGTCGATGTGGTTCATCGCGATCCCGGAGACCGCGTAGATGATCGTGAAGCCGATCGCGAGATAGCCGATGTCGCGATGGATCGCGCGCAGCCACGCGCGCCAGCGCTTCTTGATCAGACTCGGCTTCGGTGCGGAGGTGCGGTGAGCTTGCGAGCCGGTTGGATCCCCGACGACGACATCCGCAGCCTCAGCCATAGCGCTCTTCTTTCCACGGGTCGGCGTGGTTGTGATAGCCGCGGACCTCCCAGTAGCCCGGCCGGTCGTCCTTGACGAACCGGATGCCGGTGATCCACTTGCTGCTCTTCCAGAAGTAGAGATCCGGGATCAGGCCACGCACCGGTGCACCGTGCTCGATCGCGAACGGCTTGCCGTTGACGCGATAGGTGACCATCGCGTTATCGGCGAACGCTTCCTTGAGCGGCACGTTCGCGGTGAAGCCGTGATGCGCCTCGAGGATGACGTGGCGCGCCTCGCCCTTGATCTCGGCGAGCTCGGCGAGCTGCTTGATCTGGACGCCCTTCCACTGACCGCGCAGCATCGACCAGCCGGTGACGCAGTGAACGTCGGCCTCCTTCGTCACCTGCGGCAGCTTGAGCAGCCCCTGGTAGTCGACCTCGAACGGCTTCTTCACCGCGCCGTAGACCTTGAGCCGGAACGACTTCACGTCGCCCGGACCTTCTTCGCCGCCCATCGGTCGCAGCCACTCGAGCACGCGCTGACCGGGCGGCAAACGAGGGCGACCATCGGCGCGTTTCTCGGCGCGCGCGAGCCGCGTCAGATCATCGGCGGCGAGGCGCAGCAGCGTGCCGCCGATCGCCATCACCGCCGTGCCGGCCGCGGCCGACTTGATGAACTGCCGGCGATCCCACTTCGCGGCGAGCTCGGGATAGCGCTCGAGATCAGGCTTGTCGCTCATCGTGACTCCATCAGCGTGCCCTTGGATACGCGGCTCATCTATAGCCGTTACGAGCGACCGCGGCCCGTGGCTTAACTGTTCGGAATCATGACCGACCGTAGACCGGCACCAGCGTGCCGGTGGTCAGCGTGTTGGCCGGCGAGACCAGAAACGCGATCGCCTCGGCGATCTCCGCAGGCTTGGCCCACCGCGAGAAATCGGCCTGCGGCATGCCGGCGCGATTGGCCGGCGTGTCGATCGTGCCCGGCAGCACCGCGTTGACGAGGATGTTGTCGTCGAGCACCTCGGCGGCGAGCGACTGGGTGAACGCGACGACGGCGCCCTTCGACGCGACGTACGCGGTCATCTTCGGCGACGGCGTCACCGCCGCACGCGACGCCACGTTGACGATGCGCCCACCGCCGGACTTCCGCATCGCACGCACCGCCTCGCGACACGCGAGGAAGCACGTCACCGTGTTGGTCTTGAACTGATCCTCGAGCTGCGCGAGCGACGCGTCCGCGATCGGCGCCATCGCGAAGCCACCGATCACGTGAACGCTGCCCCACACCGCGGGCAGGCTCGCGTAGTACGCCGTGACCGCGGCCTCGTCATCGAACCGCACCTCGCGTCCGGGCACGTGAACGATGGCACCGCGTGAGGTCAGCGCCGCGACCACGCCCTCGCCGAGCGCGCCGCGACCACCGGTGACGACGATGTGTCTGCCTTCCATCCCGCGAC
>JAEYYY010000851.1 GCA_023430775.1 Pseudomonadota bacterium | reverse complement strand
CCGCCGAGAGCGGTGGCGACAAGGGCGTCGCCGCGTGGAAGGACATCGTCCAGAAGAACCCGGGCGAGAAGGCGCCCCGGCGCGAGCTCGCGCGCGTGCTGCGCGGCAACAACGCGTGGGCACAGCTCGCCGACGCGCTGAAGGACGAGATCAACAAGGCAACGCCGCCGGGTCCGGCGCAGGCCGAGCTCCAGCTCGAGCTCGCCGACACCTACGGCAAGCTCAACAACGACAACCAAGTCATCGCGGCGCTGAGCGCGGCGATGCAGTCGGACGCCTCGCGCACCGACATCCACGATCGCCTCGCGGCGCTCTACGAGTCGAAGAAGCGGTGGCCCGATCTCGTCAAGGTGCTCTCCGACAAGGCGGAGAAGACGCCGACCACCGAGGGCAAGGTCGAGATCTATCTCCAGGTCGCGAACCTCTATCTCGAGCGGTTCTCGAACCAGGCGGAAGCGATCAAGGCCTTCGAGCGCGTGCTCGACCTCGATCCCGACAACGACAAGGCGGTCGAGCATCTGCTCGCCGTCTACGAGAAGCGTCGCGACTGGGAGAAGTTGATCAAGCTCAAGGAGAGCGAGGTCAACCGCGCACCCGAGCACGAGCGCGGAGGGAAGGTCATCGAAGTGGCGAAGATGGCCGCCACCAAGGTGAAGAAGCCCGAGATCACCACGTACTGGTGGGAGAAGGTTCTCCAGTACGAGCCGACGCACGAGGAGGCCCTCGCCGAGCTCGGCAAGCTCTACGAGCGCAACAAGGAGTGGGACAAGCTCGCCGAGATCGCGCGCCGTCAGGCCGACGCCGCGAGCGACGACAAGACCCGCGCCGATGCGCTGCAGCGCCTCGGCCTTCTCTACACGGAGAAGCTCGAGGACAGCGCGAAGGCGATCGAGGCCTGGCAGCGGCTGCTCGCGATCGACGACAACAACCGCCGCGCCCAGGACGCCCTCAAGAAGCTGTACGTCAGCGAGGGCCGCTGGGACGACCTCGAGCAGTTCTACACGTCGCGCAACAAGGTCGACGAGTACATCCGTGTCCTCGAGCGCGAGGTCGAAGCCGGTGACGAGAAGTTCCGGCTGTCGCTCGCGATGAAGATCGCGGTCCTCTATCGCGACGTCATCGGCAAGGCCGATCGCGCGATGCGCGCCTTCGAGAAGGTGCTGACGCTCGACGAGAACAACCTCGAAGCGGCCGAGGCGTTGATCCCGCTATACGAAGGCGGGAGAGATCCGCGCGCACTGGTCCGCGTGCTGGAGATCCAGCTGCGCGCCACGCCGATGGAAGAGCAGAACGTCCGCCAGGAGCGGATGCAGCGGCTCGCCCAGTACAGCGAGGAGAAGCTGCGCGACAAGGGCGCGGCGTTCGGCTGGTGGATCAAGGCGCAGACCGAGGACCACGAGTCCGAGGCGATTCGCACCGAGATCGAGCGGCTCGCCGGCGAGACCGGTGCGTGGAACACGCTGGTCGATAGCTACAACGCGGCGCTTCCGAAGTTCGGCCACAAGGCCGATGCGCTGCCGCTGATGCTGGTGATGGCGCGCGTCATCGAGAAGGAGCAGGGCGACGTCGATCGCGCGCTGGAAATGAACCGCCAGATCCTCGAGATCGATAGCGGCAACGAGCAGGCGCTCGACGCCCTCGAGCGGCTGTACCTCGGCAAGCAGCAGTACGAGAACCTCCTCGGCATCTACGCCAAGAAGCTCGACCTGTCGGGCGATGCCGACGAGCGGATCGCGATCCAGAGCAAGATCGGTCAGCTCTACGAGGACGAGGTCAAGGATGACCAGAAGGCGATCGCCGCCTACCAGGCGATCCTCGATGCCGCCGGCGACGAGCCGACGGCGCTGCGCAGCCTCGACCGCGTCTACCTGCGCAACTCGCAGTGGAAGGACCTCGCGGACATCATCGGTCGCCAGCTGACCATCGTCGGTCCCGACGAGGACAAGCCCGGCCACGCCGAGCTCAAGTACCGCCTCGGTCAGCTCAAGGAGCAGCACCTGTCGGACGTGCCGGGCGCGATCGACGCGTACCGCGACATCCTCGACATCATGCCGTCCCACGAGCGTGGCCGGCAGGCCCTCGAAGCACACCTCGGCGGCGGCGATCCGCACCAGCTGACGGTGGCGGGCATCCTCGAGCCGATCTACGAGCAGCTCTCCGAGTGGGCGCCGCTCGTCGGCGTGCACGAGATCCAGCTCGCGGCGGAGAAGGATCAGCTCCGCAAGACGAGCCTGCTCCTGCGTATCGGCGAATTGCAGCGCACCAAGCTGCTCGACGCCGAGAAGGCCTTCGATGCCTACGCGCGCGCGTTCCGCGGCGATCCGTCGACGGAAGCGGCGAAGGATCAGCTCGAGGCGCTCGCACCGTTGATCGATAACGGCTGGACCAAGCTGGTCGAGCTGTACGAACAGGGGCTGGAGCGGGGCGCCGAAGGGCGCGAAAATGATCTCGATCAGCGGCTCGCCCACGAGCTCGCGACCAAGGTCGCGCGGTCGTACGAGGACCGGCTCAACAAGAGCGACAAGGCGGTCGAGTTCTTCAAGAAGGCGCTCTCGATCGAGCCGGACGATCTCAACGCCCTGGCGGCCCTCGAGTCGATCTTCACGCGCGACGAGAAGTTCCCCGAGCTGCTCGAGGTCTATCGCCGCCGCGTCGATATCGCCAACGATCCCGACGAGCGGCTCGACTTCCTGTTCCGCATCGCCTCGCTCCACGAGGAGATGCTGAACAACCAGGACGAGGCGATCACGACGTACATCGAGATCCTCGGCCAGGCTCCGGACGATCTGAAGGCGCTGCGCGCTCTCGATCGCCTCTACGTCCAGCGCGGTTCGTGGCGCGACCTCGGCGACAATATTTCGCGCCAGCTCCAGCTCGTCGAAAGCAAGCACGAGCAGGTGGCGCTGCTGGTTCGCCTCGCACAGCTGCGCGAGACGCACCTGAACGAGCTCGCCGCCGCGGTCGAGACCTACCGTCAGGTCCTCGATCACGAGGATCAGAACCGCGAGGCCGTGGCTGCGCTCGAGCGGCTGATCAGCAACCCCGAGCACGAGCTCACGATCGCGAACATCCTCGAGCCGATCTACAAGGCTCGCGCGGACTGGCAGAAGCAGATCGGCGTCTACGAGATCATGGCGAAGCACGCCTTCGATCCCGTCCGCAAGATCGAGCTGCTCCACCAGATCTCCGAGCTCCACGAGATCGGCGGCGACAACGCCGACGCCGCGTTCGCGACGTTCTCGCGCGCGCTGCGCGACGACCCGCGCAACGACACCACGCACGCCCAGCTCGATCGTCTGTCCCGCGGCCTCGGCCGGTGGGCGGATGCCGCGCAGCTGTACGACGACGTGGCGAACGCCGCGCAGGAAGACGATCTCAAGGTCGCGCTGCTGTTCCGGCGCGCGGTCATCCAGGAGCACGAGCTCCGCGATGACAAGGCCGCGGTCGACACCTACGAGCGGATCCTCCAGGCCGCGCCGCAGACCGTCGAGGCCGCGACCGCGATCCAGACCATCCACGAGCGCACCGGCGACTGGCCGAAGCTCGTCGATGCGCTGAAGCGCAAGTCCGAGATCCTGCCGAACGTCGAGGAGCGCAAGCAGCTGCTCTATCGCGCCGCGCAGATCGAGGAGGAGGTGCTGTCCAACGCGGACGCCGCGATCGCGACGTTCCGCAGCGTGCTCGCGATCGACGACGTCGACATGACGGCGATGGATGCCCTCGAGCGACTCTACGTCCGCCTCGCGCGGTGGGAGCCGCTCAAGGACGTCTACGCCAAGAAGGCCGACCTCGCCGAGGATCCGTCCGACAAGAAGCGTCAGCTCTACGTGCTCGCGCAGGTCTACGACCGCGAGCTCGGCGATGTCGCGAAGGCGATCGAGACCTACCAGGGCATCCTCGATCTCGACGCCGACGAGCTGCCGGCGATCCAGTCACTCGACCGGCTCTACGGCCAGGCGGAGCGCTGGTACGACCTGCTCGGCAACCTCGAGCGCCAGGTCGAGCTCGCCGAGACCACCGGCGAGACCGTCGCGCTCAAGTACCGCATCGGTCACCTCTGGCAGATCCGCCTCGGTGACACCGCGCGCGCGATCGAGAGCTATCGCGAAGCGCTCGAGATGGATCCGTCGCACGCCGAGACGCTGCACGCGCTCGACGGCCTGGTCCACGGCAAGGTCGAGCCGGTGATGGCGGCTCGCGTGCTCGAGCCGATCTACGAGCACTCGGCGGAATACGCCAAGCTCGTCGATGTCCTCGAGGTGATGGTCGCGCACAACGAAGATCCGCTCGCGCGGGTCGAGCTGTTGCATCGCATCGCCACCTATCACGAGCAGATGATCGGCAACGCGAACGCGGCGTTCGACGCCTACGCGCGTGCGCTGCGCGACGACTCGGGTAACCAGCTCACGCTGGGCCACATCGAGCGGCTCGCGGAGATCACGAGCTCGTTCGAGCCGCTGGCGGCGCTGTATCAGGCCGAGAGCGAGAAGAGCCTCGACGTGCCCCGGCAGGTCGATCTGCTCTCCCGCCTCGCGCGCGTCTACGAGCAGGAGCTCGCCGACGTCCAGAAGGCGATCGCGACGCTGCGCCGCATCCTCGAGGTCGAGTTCGACAACAAGCCGGCGGTGCTGGCACTCGATCGCCTGTACTCGGCGACCAACGCGTGGCCCGAGCTCGCGGACACGCTCAAGCGCGAGATCCAGCTCTCGGACTCGGGCTCGCCGGGCGAGATCGCGGCGCTGCAGTTCCGCCTCGGTCAAACGCTCCAGCACCAGCTGGGTGATCGCAAGGGTGCCGTCGAGGTGTACCGCGAGATCCTGACCGAGAACCCGACGCACGAGCCCACGCTCGCGGCCCTCGAGGACATGTTCCACGGCGGCCACCTGCAGATGGAGATCGGCGCCGTGCTCGAGCCGCTCTACGAGGCGGCGAGCGAGTACGCGAAGCTGCACGCGATCCACGAGGTCCAGCTCGGCAAGCTGTCGGGCCCGGATCGTCAGGCGATGTACCAGCGCCTGGCCGAGCTCGCCGAAGGCAAGCTCTACGATCAGCCGAAGGCGTTCCACTGGTGGAGCGAGGCCGTCGTCGAGGATCCGCGGTGGGACCACGCGCTCGAGGAGAGCGAGCGGCTCGCCGGTCAGACGGGTGCCTGGGACAACATGGTCAACGCGTACGAGCGTGCGCTCGAGCGGACCACCGATCGCGAGATCAAGAAGCTGACCCTGCTGCGGCAGGCGCGCGTCTACGAGTTCGAGCTCGGCGATGCCGCCAACGCGGTCGCGACGCACCTCAAGGCGCTCGAGATCGAGGCCAAGGATCCGGACGCCCTGGCGGCCCTCGATCGCCTCTACCTGACCGCCGGCATGTACGACGACCTCGCCGAGATCTTGCGGCGGCGGATCGAGGTCGAGCAGGATCCCGACAATCAGCTCGAGCTGTACTTCCGTCGCGGTCAGATCTTCAGCGAGGCGCTCGGCGATCTCGACCAGTCGCTCGCTTGCTACTACGCGGTGCTCGAGCAGGAGAGCCGGAACCGGCGCGCCCTCGAGTGCATCGAGGCGATCCACTTCCGCCGTGAAGACTGGACGAAGCTGTTCGAGACCTACGAGAAGCTGATCGACGTCGCGGCGGATGACGCCGAGATGGCCGACATCTACGCGCGGATGGCGCGGATCTCGTCGGAAGGCATCGTCGACGGCAGCGGCCGTGGCAACGAAGAGAAGGCGATCGAGTACTGGGGCAAGGTCCTCGACATCCGCGGCGAAGACCCGCAGGCGTTGCAGGCCCTCTCGGAGCTCAACGAGCGCAACCAGAAGTGGGAAGAGCTCGTCGAGATCATCGAGCGTCAGGTCGCGGTCGCGCAGAGCGATCAGGACCAGATCCGGCTCTACAAGCGGCTCGGTAATGTCTGGGAGCACAAGCTGCAGCGCGAGCGCAACGCTCTCGACGCCTGGCTGGCTGCCGACCGCATCGACGGCAACGACCTCGAGACGCTGCGCGCCCTGGCGCATCTCTATCGATCCACCCAGGCGTGGGACGAGCTGTCCCAGACGCTGCGGCGGATCATCGACGTCGGCAACCTGACCGGCGCGATCAACGAGAACGACACGATCGAGCTGTACGCACAGCTCGGTCAGCTCGAAGGCGAAGTGCTCGGTCGCGTCGACGACGCGGTCGAAGCGTGGCGCCGCGTGATCGCGATCGATCCTTCGGACTTCCGCGCGCTGGCGGCCCTCGAAGGGTTGTTCACGCGTGAGGGTCGGTGGGAAGAGGCGATCGACGTTCTCGAGAAGCGGGCGCTCGTCCTCGATGACGAGACGCAGCGTCGCGAGAACCTCCTGCAAGCAGCTTCGACCTGGGAAGAGAAGGTCGAGAACCTGAGCAAGGCAGCAGAGGTCTACGAGCGCGTCCGCGCCGGCGATCCGTCGAACGTCACCGCGAGCGACCGCCTCGAGGCGATCTACTCGCAGCAGTACAAGTGGACCGAGCTCGTGGAAGTGCTCCTCGAGCGCAGCGAGCTGCGCCCCGATGTCGGCGAGCAGATCACGATCCTGAACCGGGTCGCCAAGATCTACGAGCAGGAGATCGGCGATCAGGAGTCGGCGTTCTACGTGCTGCAGGCCGCGTTCAAGCGCGACTACTCGCACGACGTCACGGCGATGGAGCTCGAGCGGCTCGCCACGGCGACCAACCGCTGGCAGGAGCTGCTCGACGAGTACACCAACCGCGTCAACGAGCTCGAGCGGGAAGACCGCGGCTCGGCGGCGGACCTGTGGGTCAAGATCGGTCGCTGGTACGCCGAGCACCTGAGCCACCTCGAGTACGCGATCCACTCGGTGCAGCAGGCGCTGCGCATCGATCCCGCGCACACCGGTGCACTCGGCGGCATGGCCGATCTGCAGCGCAAGCGCGGCTCGTGGACCGAGCTGTCCGAGACGTTGCAGCGGCACGCGGCGGTCGAGACCACGCCCGACAAGAAGACCGAGCTCTACATCTCGCTCGCCGAGCTCCTCGAGCGGCAGATGCAGGATCTCGGTGGTGCGATCCACGCGTACCAGCAGGCGCTCAACTACTCGCCCAGCTCGCCGGCTGCGCTGGTCGCGCTGGACCGGCTGTACCGCCGCACCGAGCAGTGGGAGCCGTTGATCGACGTGCTCAACCGGCGCGCCGAGGCGATCGATCTCAACCAGGGCGGTGACGAGCAGGAGGTCATCAAGTTCCGGCTCGAGGCCGGTCAGATCTGGGACCTGCGTCTGTACGACGCCGGCCAGGCGATCGCGTCCTACAACCAGGTCCTCGTCGTCGATCCGCACAACCTCAATGCGTTGCGCGCTCTCGAGTCGCTGTACGAGAAGACGAACCAGTCCGAGAAGTACCTCGAGGTCCTCGAGGCACAGCTCGACGCGTCGCCGTCGGATTCGGAGCAGATCGCGCTGTACGAGCGCATGGCCGCGGCGTGGGAAGAGCGCTTCGGCAAACTGGACCGCGCCGCGGAGTCACTGGAAAAGATCGTCGCGGTCGACAGCCGCAACTTCAGCGCGTACCGCGAGCTCGCTCGGCTCTACCAGCAGAGCGGCAAGTGGGAGGCGCTCGTCGAGACCTACCGCAACCACATCACCTACGCGACCGACCAGCAGACCAAGGTCGACCTGTTCGTCGCGATGGGCGTCACCTACGAGCAGAACCTCGGTGACATCGACCGCGCGATCGAAGCGTACGTCGACGTCCTCCAGTTCGACCCGCAGGAGCCGCGCTCGCTGGATGCGCTGGGTCGTCTCTACGAGAAGATCAGCGAGTGGGACCGCGCGATCGAGATGATGGCGCAGCTGGTCCGGCTGACCGAGGACCCGCGCCGTCAGGTCGACCTGTACTGGCGGATGGGCCGCATCCAGTACAGCCAGCTCCAGGATCCCGATGCGGCGGAAGCAAATCTGTTGCGCGGTCTCGCGATCGATCCGTCGCACGTCCCGACGATGGAGGCACTGACGCGTCAGTACTCCGATCGCGGCGACTGGCTGAAGGCCGCCCAGATGATGGTGCGCGCCGAGGCCGTGACGCCGGTCGTGATCGACAAGGTTCGCCTGCTGTTCGAGGCGGCCCGGATCTACGAGGAGCGGCTCCACCAGAACGACGCCGCGAAGCAGCTGTACGCCGCGGTGATCGGGCTCGACCCCGAGCACGTCGAGGCGGGCCGCCCGCTGGCGAACCTCTACTTCGAATCGCAGGAGTGGGGCTCGCTGCAGCCGGTGATCGACATGCTGTGCCGCAAGGTGGCGCAGCTGCACGCCGAGCCGGCGGAGCTCAAGGAGCTGTACTACCGCGCCGCGCGGTGCGCCGACGAGCTCGGCGATTACCAGAAGGCGCTGCAGTACTACAAGCAGGCGTACGACATCGACTCGACCTATCTGCCCACGCTCGTCGGCCGCGCCGACCTGCTGTACAAGATGGGCGACTACGACAACGCGGGGAAGATCTACCAGACGATCCTCGTCCAGCACCGCGACGGTCAGGAAGAGGCGGACGTGGTCCGCATCTACAACCGCCTCGGTATGGTTCGCCAGAACCTGGGTGAGCGCAAAAAGGCGCTCAACATGTTCGAGAAGGCCCTCGAGATCGATCCTTCGCACCGAGACACCCTCGAGGCGGTGATCGCGCTCCAGGAGCAGCAGGGTGACTGGGAAGCGGTGGTCCACGCGAAGCGCGGCCTGATGGCGACCGCGACCAACAAGGACAAGGTGCTGCTGCTGGATCAGATCGGCGGCATCTACTACGAGCGGCTGCAGAACGCGCAGAAGGCGACGGCGGCGTACCTCGAGGCGCTCGAGGTTGCCCCCGAAGACCACCAGCTGCTGCAGAAGGTCCTCGACCTCTACACCGAGACCAAGCAGTGGAAGAAGGCTGTCGAGATCATCGAGCGCTTCGTCGCGCTCGAGCCCGACACGTACCGCAAGGGCGCCTACTACCACGCTGCCGCGACGGTGTGCCGCGACGAGCTGAAGTCGCTCGACGAGGCGGTCGACTACTACAACCGCGCGCTCGACAGCTTCTTCGGTAGCCCCGAGAAGCTCAACGAGACCAACATCCCGAAGGCGCTGCGCTCGTTCGAGGCGATCGACAAGATCCTGACGACCAAGCGCGACTGGAAGGCGCAGGAGCGCGCGTACCGCGACATGATCAAGCGGCTGCCGAAGCAGGGCAGTCCGGTGTTCCAGAAGCTGCAGGTCGGTCTGTTCGACGGCCTCGGCGAGATCTACCGGTCGCGCCTCAAGCACTACCAGTCGGCGACGCAGGCCTTCGAGATCGCGCAGCAGCTCGATCCGAAGAACGAGATGCGCGCCGACGGTACCGACCGTGCCGAGATCCTCGCGGAGCTCTACCTCGTGTCAGGACCGGACTACACCGACAAGGCGGTCGAGCAGCACATGCGGATGCTGCGCAACGAGCCGTTCAAGTACGACTCGTACAAGGCGCTGCGCCGCATCTACATGGACGCCCACCAGTACGACAAGACGTGGTGCGTCTGTAACACCCTCGCGTTCTTGAAGAAGGCCGATCCGGACGAGCTGCAGTTCTACGAGCAGTACAAGCCGCGCGGCCTCGTCAAGGCGAAGAACGTGATGAGCCCGGATACCTGGGCGAAGCTGATCCACCCCGACGAGAACCGCTACATCAGCGCGATCTTCGGAGCGGCCTGGCAGGGTGTCGCCGCGATGAAGGCGTTCCCGCACAAGGACTTCGGCGTCAAGCGCAAGGATCGGCGGCAGCTGCCGGGCGATCCGCTGATGTTCTCGAAGCTCTTCTACTATGTCGCGCAAGTTCTGAATGTGCCGCTGCCGGAGGTGTTCCTCGTCGAGGACAACAAGCCGGCCGACATCCAGCTCGCGAACGCGATCGAGAAGCAGGAGCTGTGTCCGTCGTTCGTCGTCCGCCCGCACCTGCTGCAAGGCAAGAGCGAGCGCGAGATCGCGTTCCTGTCGGCGCGCCGCCTGACCTTCATGCGGCCCGAGTACTACCTGAAGATGCTGCTGCCCACGAACACCGAGCTCAAGGTGGTCGTGCTCAGCGCCATCGTCATGGTGCAGCCGCGGTTCCCGGTGCCGCCCGACATGGTGCAGCTGGTCCAGCAGTACCTGCCGGAGATGCAGAAGCGGATGCCGCCACAGCTGCTCGAGCAGCTCGGCGCGGTGGTCCAGCGCTTCATCCAGGCGGCGCCCGAGATCAACCTCGCCAAGTGGGGCCACGCGGTGGATGCGGTCTCGCATCGCGCGGGCTTCGTGGTGTGCGGCGATCTCGAGGTCGCGGCGCGGATGGTCTCGGCCGAGCCGGTCGTCGTCGGTGGTCCGCAGGTGAAGGACAAGATCAAGGAGCTCGTCCTCTACTCGATCTCCGAGGAGTTCTTCACGGTCCGTGCGCAGATGGGTCTGACGATTGCTGGGTGAGGAACATCCAGGTGGCGCTGGTGCGGGCTGACCGCCTCGCACTCTTCCTACTCGCAGCGTGTGGTGGCTCGCCGGCCTTGCCGGCAGGGCCGAAGCTCGCCCAGGGCACGCAGCGCGTGGCGGTGCCCGGTGGCGAGGTCGTGATCGACGTCCGCGGCAGCGGGCCGCTGTGCTTCGCGCATCCCGGCGGGCCGGGCCTCGACTCGACGTACCTGCAGAACCCGGCGTTCGAGAAGCACTTCACGGTCGCGTACATCGATCCGCTGGGCACCGGCAGCTCGTCGAAGCTCCCCGAGCCGGAGCTGTACTCGATCGGCCGCGACGTCGAGGTGATCGAGGGGCTGCGCAAGAAGCTCGGCGTCGAGAAGGTGTGCCTGATCGGTCACTCCTACGGCGGCTTCGTCGCGATGTCGTACGCGGTCTCGTACCCGACGCGCGTCGGCGCGATGCTGCTGTACTCGACGACGCCGACGACGGAGCCCGAGTGGCTGAAGGACGTGATGGCGAACACCGCGTGGTTCGCGGACCGCAAGTGGTTCGCCGATGCCATGAAGGCGCTCGAGGAGGAGGACAAGGCCGCCGACGAGGCCGCGCTCAACGCGGTGCTCCAGCGCGAGCTCAAGATGTTCTTCGCCGACTACGACGGCAAGCGCCCCGACTACGACGGCATCATGAACCGGCTGCACGTGCGGTTCGAGGTGGCGCGGCGGCGGCCGCAGGGCAAGCAGGGGCGCTACGACGTGCGCGGCAAGTTCGGGCGTCTCCGCACGACGCCGACGCTGATCGTGACGGGCGATCGCGACTTCTCCGGCGGGCCGGTGCCGTCGCGCTGGATCCAGCAGTCGATCGCGGACAGCAAGCTCGTCGTGATTCCGAGCGCGGGGCATTTTGCCCACGTCGAGCAGCCGGCCGCCTTCGAGGCCGCCGTTGCGCAATTTGCCGACCTGCTGCGATGAGTGTCGGGGCAGGGTTCGCGTCAAACTCTGCCCATGATCAAGAAGCTCATCGTTGGTTCGCTTCTCGGCCTCTGTCTGATCGGCACCGCCAGCGCCGACGACAAGGCCGACGCGCAGAAGAAGGTCGACGCCGCGAAGACCGAGACCTGCGAGAAGACCAAGAAGTTCATCGCCGAGCAGAACGCGAAAGGGCGCTGCAAGGACGAGCACGCCGCGGCTCAGAAGATCACGTGCTCGGCCTCGACCTTCAAGGACATGATCGACCTCAACACCAGGTGCATGAAGGCGCCGCCGGCGAAGGACGACAGCGCGAAGCCCGATGACAAGGCGGCCGCCGCGGGTGGGACGAAGTGCCGCGCGATGATCGATGGCAAGGCGGTCGCCGAGGCCGACGACTCGTCGAGCGTGAAGTGCTCGACCAAGCTCATGGAGGCCGTGCGCCTCGCGAAGTGCACGACCGCCGACATGAAGGGCAAGAAGGTCGAGTACGTGGTCAACCACGATCACAAGATCGGCAAGAACACGATCAAGGACCGACCGACGGCGCTGACCTGCGTGCGCATCACACCGGCGAAGTGAAAACTGCGCGGTGCTGGGCCGTGCGCATTCGCGAAGCCCGCGGCGCCGGTGTTTGCACCGAAGCTCACGGTTGACGTCTCCGCGGTGGCTTGGTCATCTCGCCAGACATGGACCAAACCACCCTTGGTATGTTGTTCGAGAGTGGCGCGCGCGAGCTCGTCGGCTTGCGCGGTGACCGCGACGGTCACGTCATCGAGCTCGTAGGCGTACGTTTCGAACCCGGCGATCCCGAATACGATCACGGCGTGATGGCTTTCGCGATCACGCTGGATGGTCAGGCGCTCGAGACCGCCCCGGAGCCGTGGAGACGCGCCGAGGGACGGTTTCCGTTCCGGCCCGATGCGATCGAGCGGGTGCGCGCGGCCCTCGAGCACCACGCGGCGCTCGACCGCGAGACGCTCGAGCTCGGCCTCACCTCCGCGATCCTTGGTGCCCTGTTTCCGCAGTCCGTCGAGGGCTCGTTCGCGCGCTGGATCGAGAACGTGGGTCATCAGACCATGCTCGGCGAGCGGGGCAATCCAGTCGCGCGAGCGCCGCATCCGTCGGGATCCGTCGAGGTCTCGCTCGATGGTCTGGCGGTCGGCAAGGTTCGCGATCCGGTCCTCGAGAGCACCGCGCGCATCGTGTTGCTCGACGAGAGCGGGACGTGCGCGGACGAGATCACGGTGATGGTGCACTGGGGGCGCATCGAGCCCGAGGCGTTCGATCGCTCGCCCGACGTGCTGCGAGATCCTCGGCTCGCGACGCTGGTGAGCTCCTGGCAGGAGCTCGTTGCGAAGACGCTCGCCGAGATGGTCGAGGAGGATCCGGATCAGCTGCCGCATCCACTCGATCTGTTCGAGTGCCTTCCCAGTTTGCCGCTCGCGTTCCAGGCCTGGGTCGTCGATGGCATCCCCGAAGATCCGACGATCCATGCCTGGTCCGACGCGGACGACTGAATGGGTGGGAGCCGGTCCGGACAATGTCCGGCGGAGCTATGTCACCGGCGACCTCGTGGGAGCCGGTCCGGATAACGAGCTATGTCACCGGCGACCTCGTGGGAGCCGGTCCGGATAATGCCCTCAGCCGTTGGTCGGGCCCGACCACTCGCCGGGCACCGGCGTGATCGAGTTGGTGCGCAGGCCGGTCACCCGGTAGATGCGCAGGGCGTCCTTCTTGCCCTTGACGTTCACCGGCTGTAGCGGCTGCGCATTGATCCTGCCGACGCAGTGGCGGTAGGTGTCCTCGGAAATGATGATCTGACCGCGCTGGGCGACGTTGACGAGGCGCGAGGCGACGTTCATCGCGTCACCGATCGCGGTGTACTGCAGCGCGCGGGTGGAGCCGATGGCGCCGGTGATGACGTGACCGGTGTTGATGCCGATGCCGATCTCGATCGGCGGCAGCCCCTCGGCGGCGCGCGTGCGGTTGAACTCCTCGAGCGCCTCGAGCATCGCGATCGCGCACGACACGCCCTTGAAGGGGGCGTCCTCGATCGCGATCGGCGCGCCGAACAGGCCGATGATCTCGTCGCCGACGAACTTGTCGAGGGTGCCGTGATACTTGAACAGCACGTCGACCATGACCTCGAAGTACTCGTTCAGCGTGTGAACGACTTCCTGCGGCGGCCGACCATCCGACGACGACGTGAAGCCGCGGATGTCGGAGAACAGCATCGTCAGCTCCTGGGCGCGGCCGCCCTTCTCGATGACGAGCTCGCCCTTGACGACCTGATCGACGACGGCCGGCGGAATCAGGCGCGAGATCTGGGCGCGCGTCTGCGCTTCCTTCTCGATCCGCGACGCGAGGCGGGCGTTCTGGATCGAGATCGCGGCCTGCGCGGCCATGCCGGTGCAGATCTGGAGATCCTTCTCGGTGAACGCGTTGCTCGTGAACAGCGAGTCGAGGTGCATGATGCCGAGCAACTCGCCGTCGTAGAGCAGGGGCAGCGTCATCGTCGAGCGGATGCCCTGAATGATGATCGAGTGCGCGCCGGAGAACCGGGCGTCCATCGTTGCGTCCGACGACAGCACCGCGGCCTTGTTGTTCATGACCTCCGCCATCACCGTCTTCGACAGCACGATGTTGGGGTCGCTCTTGCCGGACTTGGTCTTGACGTGCCGCGGGACGAGCTCGTTCTTGTCGTCGTGGAGCAAGATCACGCCGCGATCGGCGCCCACCAGCTCGAACGCCTTCTCGAGGATCTTCGGCAGCAGCTTGTCGAGATCGAGCTCGCTGCCGACGGCGCGGGCGAGCTCGTGGCCGATGCGCAGGCGCTCGTAGTCGCGGCGCAGCGCCTTCTCGTCGGCGATCTGGCGCTCGGGGATGAAGTCGGCGGAGCCGGCCTGGACGCGGCCGCGGATGTGGCTCTCGGTCAGGCCCGGCGCGATGGTGACGCGGCCGAGCGCATCGTCCTGCTTCGGCTTGTCGGCGAACACGATGCGGGTCGAGCCCATCGTGAATTCGTCGCCGTCGCTCAGGTAATGGTCGGCGACGCGCTCGCCGCGCATGAACGTGCCGTTGAGCGACTTGAGATCGCGCAGCAGATATCGACCGTCGGCAGCCCGCTGAATCTGGGCGTGCTCCTTCGAGATGATGCGGTCGAGGATCTGGATCGTGTTGTCGGGGTGCCGGCCGATGGTGTTGAACGCAGCAAGCTCGAACTCTTGCCGTTCCTCACCCGAGATAACGATCAGCTTGGCCATCGCAGCAGACTCGTCCTTGGATGGTATCCCTGGAGAACCTCAAGGTTCAAGCGGACCTGCGCCGTCGTTCGGCGAAATGAAAACCCGACTCACGGTGGTGAGCCGGGTTAGTGCGATTGGGGGGACTCGAACCCCCACGGTGTTACCCACTGGAACCTGAATCCAGCGCGTCTACCAATTCCGCCACAATCGCTTGGTGCTTGGAGCGGGGAGTGTTTGCCACACTCGGCCTTCGAGCACAAGTGCTCATAGGGCCAGGTAGGTGAGCGAGACGTACCCGCCCGGCAGGTTGCTCCCCGTCGAGATGTTGCGGAGCAAGAACACCTCGACGGCCGCTTCCAGGTTGCGTCGCGCCCCGAACCGGACCGCGAACGGCGTCGCACAGGGCCCGATCGCGAACGACGCGCCCTCGTCGAACACGAGCGCCGTCATCGCGCCGATCCCGACACTCATGCGCGGGCTCGCGTACCACCGCCGCTCGACCACGCCACCGAGCCCGTACGACGGATCGTCCCCCTGGCGCGCGCCGAACACCACCGGCGACACCCGGAGCTCGCCATTCGACCGTCCCCAGTTGAGGTCGCCTCGCAGGACGAGCGCGGTCAGGCCCTCGGAGATCGGCAGGTAGGCGCCACCGATGCTGCCACCGATGTGGAACCCGGCGCGTGTATCGACCGGTGCGGGAGGTGGGTGGGCTGCCGGTGCGGGCTCGGGCGTGGCCGCCGCTGCGGGCTGGAGCCCGGCCGACGGCGAGGTCGTGGGATCCTGATCCGCGCTCGCGTACCGGGTCAGGACGAGGAACAGGGCAGGGACCGAGAGACGCCTCATATCCACTGCTGCGCGATCGCCGGCCCGGATCACCCATCGGGGCGCTTGCCACGCGGTGAACCGCCTGATTTCCAGGTTTTACCCGCTACTCGTCGGGCTTGAACGCGAACGGGTAGCGCACGTCGAGCTTGCCGGCATCGCGGGCGCGCGGGAACGCCAGCTTCGAGAGCTCGCTGGCGATGCAGGTCTCGACCGCGCGATCCGAGAGCGAGGACGAGCCGACCTCGACCTGGGTCGGCTTGGTGCCGACGATCGTGATGCGGAACAGCACCGAGCCGGCGAGCTTGGGATCGCGCGTCAGCCCGCGCTCGTAGCAGCGGCGGACGCGCGGGTGGCTCGCGCGCACCGCCTCGCGCACGCGATCGTGGCGCACCGCGGGGAGCGAGCTGGCGGGCGTCGCGATCCGGTTGCTCGCGGCGACCAGCCAGTCGGCGATCTGCGCGTGCAGCGGATCGTCGGCGGGTGTCGCGAGCTGGGCGGCGCGCAGGATCTTGTGGGCGGCGCGCAGGAAGCTCTCGTCCTTCGTCGAGTCGGCGTGGCGGATCGACAGGCCTGCGAGATCGACGAGCTCCTTGCGCAGGCGGGCGGGCTCGGCGGCACCGGCGAGATGACCGATCGCGGCGATCGCCAGGCGGCGCAGCGCACGCGGATCGCCGGTGTCGAGTGCGTGGCGCGCCTGGCGCGTCTCGAGCGCGGCGAGCTGAGCGGGCGGCGACACCGCGACCAGCTCGGCGAGCACGCGCTGCTCGAAGGCGTGGCCGCGATAGACGTCGTCGAGCAGCTTCAGGAGCTCGAGCGAGGGCAGCTTCGAGACCTGGCGCAGCGCGGTGAGCGTGTCGTCGAACGACAGATCGGCGGCGGTGGCGAACCGCGCGAGCTCGCGCGCCAGCGTTCGCGTCTCGCTCGCGCGCCAGCCCGGCATCGTCGCGGCGGTGCGCAGCGTCGCGAACGCAGCCGCATCCTCGCCGAGGTCGTGCCGCATCCAGGCGAGCAAGTAGAGCAGCTCGCGGCCGACCGCAGGCCGATCGGGGATCGCGGCGAGCAGCGTGCGTGCCCGGGAGCGGTTGCCGGTATCGACGGCCGCCCTGGCGGCGAGGATCTGGCCGCCGGCGCCGGTGGTCTCGGTGGGCTGCACCTCGAGATCGGGGCGCAGCACGCTGCCCTCGATCGCGTCCTCGGTCAGATCGAGCGTGTACGCCGCATCGATCGTCTTGATCTCGACGAGATCGTACGCCGGCACCACGCCGCCCTCGACGATGCGCCAGTCGCCGCGCTTGTCGATCAGCGCCGAGATGGCCGCCGGCGTGCGCTGCTCGCGACCGACGTGGTGAAGCGATACGCGCCCCGAGCGCGCGAGCGCGAGGCGATCGCCCAGCTCGACGAGCTCGGCGGGACGCGCCCGCGGGTCGATCACCTCGTGCATCACCGTCGCGGCTTCCATCTGGATCGTGGTGACCCGCGATGGAGGAGGGCGCGCCGGTAGCGCGAACAGTGGCGCGCCGCGCGAGGTCTCCCAGATCAGCGCGCCGTGGCGCGTCAGCGTCGCGATCGCCTCGCCGTCGCGGATGAACTTGCCGCCGACCACCGGATCGCTGGTGCCGCCGAGCGCCGCGACCTGATGGGCCGTGCGGGCATCCCACACGCGGCCGCCATCGCGGGCCACCGTGAGCGCGCGATCACCGCTGAGCTCCGCCGCGAGGACGGCCGATGGATGCTGGAGCGTCGCCACGGCCGTCGCCGTCTGGAGGTCCCAGATCCGAGCGGTGCGATCGGCGCTGGCGGTGATCGCGCGGGTGCCGTCGAGCCGCGCATCGATCAGGTAGTCCGTGTGACCGCGCAGGGTGCCGATCAGCGCCCCGCTGCGCGCGTCGTGGATGCGAGCGACGCCGTCGTGACCGCCGGTGATCACCTGCGTGCCGTCGGCGGAGAACCGCGCCGAGCGCACCAGGTCGGCACCGTCGAGCAGCATGTCGGCGCCGGTCGCGGCGTCGACGACATGGCCATCGACATCGCCGGCCGTCACGATCCGCGAGCCATCGGGGGACCACAGCGCGGACCAGGCGTGGAGGTCGGCGGTCGCGACGCGGTTGCCGGTCGCCACGTTCCACACGATCAGGTGGCCATCGCTGGACGTCGTCACCACGCGCGTGCCGTCGGGCGAGAACGCCGCGCTCCACACGGGGCCCGAGGCCAGCTCGCGCGTCGCCTCGCCGGTCGCGGCATCGACGAGCACCACCTTGTCGCCGGCGTGCGCGATCAGCTGGCGGCCGTCGGGCGAAGCGGCCCCCTCGGACAGCGAGCTCGCCGCGACGCGGATCATGTCGGGCGCTCCGATCCGCCACGTCCGCACGCCATCGGTGCCGCCGGAGATCAGCGTCGCGCCATCGGGCGAGAACGCCAGTCGCTTGATCTCGCGCTGGTGGCCGGGCCACACCGCGATCACCTCGCCGCGATCATCCCACAGCCGGATCACGTGACTGTCGTCGGTGGTGGCGACGCGCGTGCCATCCGGCGACAGGGCCGCGAGCTGACCGGCGATCCGCGCCAGCGGCTCGTGGCGATCCGTCCTGCTGACCTCGCAGAGCACGGCGTCGGTGACCGCGTCGGGCAGCTGGAGGATCCGCTTGCCGCGCCGATCGATCACGAACTCGACCGTGGCGTTCGGGATCGTCGTGATCTCCTCGGAGAGCTTCGCGGCCGGGTAGACGCTGATCGACGTCAGCGTCGTGCCGGTCGCCTCCTCGGTGATGCCGAGCGCGACATGCTGGCCATCGGTGCTCGCGCGTACGCTGTCGCCGCGCACGGTCGACGCCTTCGCGAGGTCGGCGTCGATCACCCGGAGCCCGGCCTCCTGCGTCTGCACGTAGACGGTGCCGCTCGCCAGCACCGCGATCGACGCCACCGAATCGTACGCGACGTCGAGCGGTAGCCGCTTCGCTGTCCGGTCGGGCAGCGTCCACGCAAGCAGCTCCGAGCTCTCGGCGAGCGCCGGGCCGGCGACCGCGAACACCTTCGTGCCGTCGGGCGAGAACGCGATGGTCTGGACCTCGAGATCGCCGACGGCGAGCTTCGCGATCCGCGCCAGGTCGCTCGCGCGCACGACCTCGATCACGTCGCCCACCTGAAACGCGAACCGCGTCGCGCCGGCATCGATCGCGAGCGTGTTGCCGGCCCCGAGCTCGGACTTCTCGAGCAGCTTGCCGTCGAACGACCACACCGAGAGCTTGCCGTAGTCGTCGACCGCGACGAACCGATCGCCCGCGAGCACGCCGAGGTCGTGGACCGAAGGCGTATCGATCCGTGCGATCAGCGCGTCGACGGGGCGCATCGCCTGGGCGAGCAGCATGCGCGTGTAGTCATCGCTGGCGCCCGCCTCGTAGGCCTCGGCGAGCAGCGTCGCCGCCTTCGTCGTCTTGCCGGCCACCAGCTCCTGCCGGCCTTCCTCGATCAGGAACGCGCGCTTCTCCTGTTCGACCGTCGCGAGTGCCGCTCGCGCCTCGTCGCGCGCGCTGACCACCTGGCGGACCGACACGATCGCGATGATGCCGCCGAGCACGAGCAACGCCGCCGTCGCCGACAGCGCCGCGCGATGCCGTCTGGCGAAGCGCTTGATCAGGTCCCAGCGCGAGTAGCGGTGCGCGGCGACCAGCTGGCCGGCCTGGAAGCGCACCAGCTCCTGCGCGAGCTGCGTCGCGGTGCGGTAGCGCTTCTCGAGATCGCGCGCCATCGCCTTGGCGACGATCGCCGCGAGCTCCTCGGGGACACCATCGGCGATCTCGGACAGCGGAGGTGGTGGGCCCTCGTTGACGCGATCGAGGATCTCGTCGGAGGTCTTGCCGCTGTACGGCGGCTTGCCGGCGAGGGCGTGATACAGGATCGCGCCGAGCGCGTAGACGTCGCAGCGCTCGTCGAGCGGCTGGCCGCGCGCCTGCTCGACGGGCATGTAGGTCGGCGTTCCCATCACCGAGCCCGCCATCGTCAGATCGCCCGAGGTCGCGGGGCTGCGCACCGTGGGCAACGACTCGGCGGCCGCGCCGTCGCTGATGTCCTTCGACAGCCCCCAGTCGACGACCACGGTCTCGCCGTACTTGCCGACGAGCACGTTCTGCGGCTTGAGGTCGCGATGGATCACGTGCTGGCTGTGCGCGTACGCCATCGCCTCGGCGATCTGGATCATCGTCGGTAGCAGCGCGAGCCGCTCGTGGAGCGTCTTGGTCTTCGCGATCACCTTGTCGAGCGGCTCGCCGCGGACCAGCTTCATCGCGAAGAACGGTTCGCCGCTCGGCCATCGCCCGGCCTCGTAGACCGGCACGATCGCCGGATGCTGCAGGCGCCCGGTCACCAGGGCCTCGCGCTCGAAGCGCAGCACATCGCCGCTGCCGAGCAGCTCCTTGAGCGCGACGGTGCGGCCGATCCGGCGATCGCGCGCGATCAGGATGCGGCCCATGCCGCCGCGCGCCAGCTCGTCGTGGATCTCGTACAGCGAGCGCGCGACCTCGGTCAGCCGCTCCTCGGCCGGCTGGGCAGTCGAGGTGCTCGCCAGCGTCGGCTCGGCGCCGCTGATCGCGGGTGCGCCGACCTCGGTGTTGTCGACGCCGCTGACCGGAAGCGGAGTATCCGCGTCAGGTACGCCGACCTGCGTGCGCTCGATCCCCGACGGCTTGCCCTCGGCCACGACCGTCGAGCATAGATCAGGCGAGCCAGCTGGTCGCGACGTTCGCGAGCGTGACGACAGGCAGCAGCGCGACCGCGCACGCGATGATGTACGTCCTGATCGGCACCGTCGAGAACGCGAGGGCGTACGACAGCGGCGGGTTGAACCACAGGATCAGGCGCAGCACCAGCACGCTGCGAAACGGGTGGGAGCCGAGCATCCCGAAGACGCGCGCGAGGTGGCGATTCTTCGGTGTCCAGCCGGCGTCGGCCTTGCGGAGCTTGCGCGCGGCGATGAACGGAATCGACACCGCACACAGCCCGCCGGCATAGCCGAGGACGAAGCCGACGTACGGTCCGAACGCGAGCCTGCCGCCGACCACGAAGGCGATGCCGGGCAGCCCGACGAACGAGCCGGCGACGAAGGCGAGGACGAACAGGATCGGCGCCCCAGGGCCCAGCGACTCCAGCCAGTCGCGGATGCTGGTGGGCGTCACGCTGCCGGTCTGCCACAGGTAGATCGCACCACCGACGAATGCCACGCCGAGCAGCCCGAGGGCGACACGACGCAACGCACGCGAGGACATGCGCCGCACTAGAGCCCGGCACACCGCCGGCCGTCCACCGATACTTCGTGTCGCCGGCTATCAAGAGCCGGCTGCGCCGACTACTTCTCGGCCTTCTTCGGCGGCTCGAGCTTGCTGATCGCGGCCTTGACGTCCTTGTCGTTGCCGCACTTCTGCATCGCGGGCATCAGCTCCTTGACCCGCGCCATCATCTTCTCCTCGAGCGCCTTGGGCAGCTGCTTGTTCGCCGCCTTGGCATCGTTCGCCAGCTTGACGGCGTCCGGGTTGGCGTCGATCACGGCGCCGACGTCCTTCGCCATCTTTCCGCAGTTGTCCTTGTTCTGGACGATCGCGTCGACGAACTTGCCGAAGAACGCGAGCAGCTTCTCGCCATCGGCCTGCGAGACTTCCTCGCGCTTCTTCTTGTCATCCGCGAGAGCCGGCGACGCGGTGAGGCCGATCAGCACCAGCACGGCAAGGGCACGCAACAAGGTCATGGGTTGGACCATGCCATACGTGCCCCGGCGGTGGCAGCAAAACTAGTGGATCTCGATCATCCGCACGCGGTTGTACGGGACCGAATCTCCACGGGTTCCGTCGGCGACATACACGAAGCTACCGTCGGGCTTGGCCGACAGACCCTCGAGGCCGAACAGCTGCGCCTGGAGGGGATCGTCGTGGTCGAGGAAGCCGCCCTCGCCGGTGCCGGCGATGGTGACCACCTCGCCGCCGCTGATCGCGCGGACCCGGAAGTTGCCGAGGTCGGTGAAGTAGATCGTGCCGTTCGCCACGGTGACTCCCTGCGGCTTGTTCAGCATCGCGGACGCGCCGTCGGCGAACCCGGCCTGACCGGTGCCTGCGAGCGTGGTCACGCTGCCGTCGAGCCCGACGCGGCGGATCCGGTGGTTGTCGAAGTCGGCGACGATCAGCGCGCCGTCCTGAAACGCCATGCCGTACGGCGCCGAGAACTTCGACGCGGAGCCATCGACCATGCCCGCGTTGTCCCAGGTCCCGGCGAGGATCTCGCCGACGCCGCTGTTGGCGTCGAGCACCTGGATGACGTGGTGCTGGTAGTCCGACGCCGCCAGCCGGCCATCGGGGAGCGCGACCAGGCCGCGCGGCCGACCCATGTTCTCGGCGACGACGGTGGCGACGCCGTTGTCGACCCGCCAGATCGTGCCGGTCATCGGACCCTGCGTACCGCTGGTGGAGTTGCAGTCGGTGGTGACGTAGAGCGTGTTGCCGACGAACGCCATCGCGAACGGGCGGCGGAAGTTTGGCTGGGTGACCACGGTCTCGGTGTCACCGGTCGCGGGATCGACGGCGCGCACCTTCGAGTTGTCGAAGTCGGCGACGTAGAGCCGGCCGTCCGGTCCATAGATCACGTTGACCGGGTTGTTGAATCGGGCGACGCCACGCGGGCCGTCCTCCCACGCGGCATCGGCCGCGCCAGTGAGCGTCGAGACGCCGTCGGTGAACGCCGGCGCGTCATCGCCACCACCACCATCGGGATTGTTGGGATC
>JAEYYY010000809.1 GCA_023430775.1 Pseudomonadota bacterium | reverse complement strand
GTTCGGCACCGACCTGTCGCAGGACGGTTCGTACAGCAAGCAGACGTCGACGTTCGCCGAGACCATCGACATCGATCTCGAGGGCCACACCGACGCGCGGCTCCAGCTGCAACGCTGGCTCGCCGTCGAGGACGGCTTCTACGATCGCGCGCGGATCCTGATCAACGGTCAGGAGGTGTGGTCCAACACCGCGTCGCCATCGGCGCCGCAGAACAACGGCATCAACCACATCGATCGCGAGTGGCGATTCGCCGACTTCGATCTCGCGGCGTTCGCGCAGGACGGTAAGGTCAAGCTCCGCTTCGAGCTCGAGTCCGACGAGGGCCTGCAGATGGGCGGCTGGAACCTCGACGACGTCTGCATCGTCTATCCGTCGGTGCGGCCGCCGAACTGCGGCAACGGCGAGGTCGATGACGACGAGGTCTGCGACGACGGCAACCTCGACGACGGCGATGGTTGCTCGGCGACCTGCGAGGACGAAGACGGCACCGGACCGGGTGAGGGCGGCGACGATCTCGAGGGTGGTTGCTGCTCGTCGAGCCGTGGTGCACCGGGGGCATTCGGCCTCGGCGCGCTGGTGCTCGGCCTCGTGCTGCGCCGCCGCCGGACCCGACCGGAATCGGCGGGCAGTCTATAGTTGCAGGATGACCTCGGCGATCGACCAGCTCTACGCCGAGGTCTACGCCAACCCCGACGATGATCAGCTCCGCCGGGTGCTCGCCGATGCGCTGCTGGCAGAGAACGATCCGCGCGGCGAGCTGATCCTGTTCCAGCTCGAGCCCGACAAGGACCACCACCGGCGCGCGATGCGCCTGATCCAGGCGCACGGCCTGAGCTGGCTCGGACCGCTGCGCGGGTGCGTCATTCCACTCGCGTACGAGCGCGGCTTTGTCGCCGCCTGCCGCGTGATCGCCGACGCGGTGCGCTGCGACGAGTGGGCGACCGTCCACACCATCGAGGTGTCGGAAGGCACCTTCGCGATCCTCGACGAGATGCGATCGCTCCACACCGTCGAGCTCGACGAGCCCGCGCAGCTCGAGCGGCTGGCAGCGCAGCGACATCCGCGGCTCGACAGCCTGACGGTCCGGGTGCCGTGGGCAAACAACCTGATGCCGATCCTCGATCGCCATCTCCCGAAGGGGCTCGGCAAGAAGCTGATGCTCGATCGAGTTCCCGATGACCAGCAGGCCGAGCTGCGCTCGTTCTCCACTCCGACCGAGCTCCAGCTGCAGATCGCGCCGCCGCTGCCGGCCAGCCCGTACTACGACGCCATCGACGAATAGCTCACGGCGGCGCAGGACTGATCGATCGCCAGAGGTCGTAGATCACGACGACGTCGCTGCGCGCGTGGAGCCAGTCGCGCAGCTCGCCGATCCGATCGGCGGCGGGCATCGGCCCGACCGCGAGCCGGCGCAGCTTGCGGACCGGCAGCGGCGGATCGCAGAGCAGACCGTGCGCCGAGATCGCGAGCTCGAGCAACTCGCCGCGCTCGAACGAGTGCTCGCCCGGCGCGCGCTCGCGATCGAGCTTCGCGATCCGCTCGAACGTCGTGCGCGGGCGGCCGCTCAGGTGATCGCAGATCGCCGACAGCGTGGTGGCGAGCGGCGCGTGCAGCGCGTGCTCGACAGCTCCGCACCGGAGGTACGCCTTCATACGGCGACGGGCAGGACGCGGCGGCGGACGAGCTTGATGCTGAGCAACCGGTACAGCATCTTGCTGACCTCGAACGAGCCCATCCGCGACTTGCGGATGATCTCCTTCACCGTGTTCTTGCCGTTGATCAACTCGAGCACCGCGAGCTCCTCGCGGGTCAACCGGCCACGGCCCATCTGCGCGACCGAATCCTCGTTGCGCAGGAACACGACGTCGAAGTTGTCGATCGCGCGCTCGATCAGGTGCCACTCGTCGACGCGGCGGTAGCCCTCCATCAGCACGCTCTCGACATCGAGCGCGAGCGCGGCATCGATCGCCGCGGGCGGCAGCTCGATGCCTGCGGAGAACCGGAACCGGCCGTGGCGCCAGCGCAGGATCTCGTAGATCAGCTCGCTCGATTGCCGCGTCAGGCAGGCCTTGAGATCGGCCTCGGCGAGGTGCCCGAGCTTGACGAGCTGCTGGCCGATCAGCTTGCCCTGGGCGCGCCCCTCGGCGAACGACTCGAAGTCACCGCGCCCCATCAGCTCGGCGTCCATCACGAAGCGGCCGAGCAGGAACTCCTCGGGCACGCCCTCGGCCATCGCCTGATCGACGCGGCCGCGGCGGAAGTAGATCTCGACCTTGGCTCCGGTGCGCTCGACGGTGAGCACGCCCGACTGCTCCTGGACATCGAGGAGCTGCAGCACCTCGGCCAGAGGCACCACGCGCAGATCGCCGCGCAGGCCCGGCGTGCCCTCGGCGAACAACCCGAGATCGATCGACGACAGCATCTGCGACAGCGTGGCGTCGTCGAGTGCGGTGCGTGCGGCCTCGGCGATCGCCGCGGCGTCGGTGGGGATCTTCTCCTCGGAGCTGCCGGCACTCTCGGCGAGCGCGAACAGCGCGGCGACGCGAGCGGAGACCGCGTCGGTGATCTGCGCGCGCAGCTCGGAGAGCGCGCTGGTCTTCGCGTGCGCCCGATCGGCATCGTCGGTGGCCGCGAGATCCTCGCCGGTGACCAGCCCCGGGGTGTCGTCCTCGGTGCCAGGCCCGCTGTACTTCGCGATCGTGTGCTGGACCACCGCCGTGATCGCCTCGGGCGAGAACGGCTTGGTGATGTAGTCGACGATGCCCATCACCTTGACGAAGCGCTCGCCGACCTGGTCGCCCTTGGCGCTCATCAGGACGACCGGGATGTCGCGCAACTTCGGATCGGCGACCAGCTCCCGGCAGAACTGGTACCCGTTCATTCGAGGCATCACGAAGTCGAGCAGGATGAGCTGTGGCCGTTGCGCACGGATGGCTTCCAGGCCGGCTTCGCCGTCGGGCGCCGTCTGTACCTGATATCCCGCTTTGGTCAGGACCAGCTGCACCACTTTCGTGATGGTCGGACTGTCGTCGATTACTAGGACCAGTTCGCCGGCCATGTCGGTGTTCCCCTCACTTCGTGCGATAGCCCGAAGGGATCGACATCCTATGGCCACAACCCCACAGGCTTCAATCGACGGGCTTCGTGATTTGGTAGCGCTCGAAACGCCATGGTACGTTCGGCTTGCGTGCCGCCTCCCGAGGGAGACCTGGAGCATTACCCCAGGAAATTCGGCAAGTATCACTTGCTGGGACCCTTAGCTCAGGGCGGTATGGGTGCGCTTTATCTCGCGGTCACCGGCGACCGCGGGCTCGAGCGCTTGATGGTGATCAAGACCGTGCTTCCGCATCTCGCGGATGCCGAGTACGTCGCGCGCTTCCGCGATGAAGCAAAAGTTGTCGTCAAGCTGTCCCACGGCAACCTGATCCCGGTGTTCGACGCCGGCGTGGTCGGCGGCGAGATGTTCCTCGCGATGGACTTCGTCGAGGGCCGCGACCTCCGCGCGGTGTGGAACCGCTGTGCGAAAAAACAGGTCGCGTTCCCGATCGACGTCGCGGTCTACATCATCAAGGAGCTGTGCCGCGGCCTCGCGTACGCGCATAGCTATCCCGAGCTCCACCTCGTTCACCGCGATATCTCGCCGCCGAACGTCCTGGTCTCGTACACCGGCGAGGTCAAGCTGACCGATTTCGGTCTCGCCTCGTCGACGCTCAAGCTCGAGAAGACGGCGCCCGGCATCATCTACGGCAAGGTCGCGTACATGTCCCCGGAGCAGGCGCGTGGCGAGAAGCTCGACGGCCGCTCCGATATGTACGCGGCGGCGATCGTGCTGTGGGAGCTGCTCACCGGCCGCCAGCTGTTCCCGCCGGGGAAGGATCAGCCGCAGGATCTGCTCGCGCGCGCGAAGAACCCCGAGGTGATGCGGCCGAGCAAGCGCGCGCCGCGCGTGCCCGTCGAGCTCGACGAGATCTGTCTGCGTGCGCTCGCCGCCGACAAGAAGGATCGCTACGCCGACTGCGACGAGATGCGGATGGCGCTGCAGACGTGGCTTGCGCAGAACGCGCCCACCACCGACGGCACGCGGATGTCCACGTTCCTCCAGGAGCTGTTCTCCGACGACATCGTTCGCGAGCGCTCGGAGCGCACCGAGCTGATCTCGCGCGTCCGCACGCGCGCGCTGACGCTGCCGCCCACCGACGAGCTTCGCCAGTGGATCGAGAAGAGCGGCGGCTTGCGCGGCCCGAACGATACCCAGCTCGACGACGACGCCGCGATGATTCACTCCGAAGCGCCGAGCGGTGATCCGCCGGTGCGCAAGCCGGGCAGCGTCGGCCGCCGCGCCTCGGATCGCGGCATGGAAGGCGAGGATCGCCGCGCCAACGCCGATCGCCGCGCGCGCTCGCCGGTCGCCGGCGCCGCGATGACCAACGACCGAGGCAACGCCGCGGCGGCGCTCGCCCAGCAGCAGGATCTCGAGGCCGAGCCGGATCTCACCGGCGTCGTCGTCGACGGTCGCTATCGCGTGATCGAGCTGATCGGCGAGGGCGGCATGGGCAAGGTCTATCTCGCCGAGCACGTCGAGATCGGCAAGCGCGTCGCTCTCAAAGTCCTGCACCCCTCGTACTCGCGGATGCCGGATCTGGTCGAGCGGTTCCGCCGCGAGGCGCGCGCCGCATCGAAGATCGGTCACCCGAACATCGTCGACGTCACCGACTCCGGCACCACCGCCGAGGGCAGCGTGTACTTCGTCATGGAGTACCTCGAGGGCGTCGAGCTCGGCAGCGTGATCGAGCGCGAGGGTGCCCTCGATGTCGCGCGCGCGCTCAAGATCTCCGGCCAGATCTGCCGGGCGCTCTCTGCCGCGCACGCGCAGGGCATCGTCCACCGCGATCTCACGCCCGAGAACATCTTCCTGATCACCCGCGACGGTGCCGCCGACGTCGTCAAGGTCCTCGACTTCGGTATCGCGAAGACCACCGAGGCCGAGGCCGCGCGCGAGCGCCGGCTGACCAGCCCGGGCATGGCGATGGGCACGCCCGAGTACATGTCTCCCGAGCAGGCCGCCGGCCGCGCCGCCGATGCGCGCTGCGACGTCTACGCGCTCGGCGCGATCATGTACGAGATGACGACGGGTATCCCGCCGTACTCGGGCGACAACTTCATGGAGATCCTGACCAAGAAGGCGACGCAGGATCCACCTGCGCCCTACAACGTCAGGAAGGAGCTGCCGCAGCAGGTCTCGGATCTGGTGATGGCGGCGATGGCGCGCAATCCCGACGATCGCCCGCAGACCATGGAGAAGCTCGAGTACGAGCTCAACAAGTGTCTGTCGGGCCGCGGCGTCGCCGTCGCGCAGATCCTCGGCATGACCACCGATGCCAACGTGGTCGCCACGCTCAACCCGGGGCTGTCGATGCGCATCGCCGACGAGGGCATCGTCGCGCCGCCGCGCGCGGCCACCCAGGCGGCGCCGATGCGCGCGGCCACCCACAGTGGCATCTCGCCGCTGCCGGGCGATGTCCAGTCGCCGATGTCGGGCGGCTGGTCGGGGCCGACGATGGCCACCGGGCAGTCGAACCTGCCGGGGTTGCAGCAGCGCCTCGCGAGCGAGCCGGTGGCCGCCGCGGCGTCGTTCGACAGCATGCGGATCGCGCCCTCGGCGTCGGTTCGCGCGTCGACGCAGCCCGGCGAGTCGCAGCCGGTGCAGCAGAGCTCGCAGCCATCGATCGCGATCCCCGCACCGGCCAAGCGCAGCGCGCTCAGCATCCTCGGCTGGCTGCTCCTCGCCACGATCCTGTTCGGTGGCGTCGGCGCGCTGCTCTACGTCGCGCTCGGCGAACGCACGCAGCGCGCGCCGGCGACCGGCAAGCTCGAAGCCACCGTGCCGCCACCGGAGCCGGGCGGGTCGGCCAACCCTCCCGAGCAGGTCGAGATCAAGCCCGCCAACGGCTCGGCCGCCGTCGGTAGCGCCACCGTTCCCGGCCAGGGCAGTGGCTCGGATGCCGAGACGCCGGGCCTCAAGCTCGACGACACGCCTCCGCCACAGTCGGAGAAGCCGCAGGGGAACAAGCCGCCCGCTCGCCCCAAGCCGCCGGTGCGCGTCGCGACCTCGATCGACGAGAAGAATCCCAACGCGCTGCTCAAGCAGGGCGCCACCTTCGAGCGCACCAACAACTGGGAAGGCGCGCGCCAGATGTACGAGAAGCTCGAGCGCATCAAGGGCTACGCCGGCATCGCGCAGTACCAGCAGGCGTGGGTCGCGTTCCGCACCAACGACAACCAGCGCGCCGAGGACATGGCGAAGCGCGCGATCGCGAACACCGCCGGCATGTGGCAGTTCCGCGCGAAGATGCTCTACGGCGACGCGATGTTCGGCAAGGGGCTCTACCAGCGCGCGAAGGATGTCTACATCAGCCTGCGCAACGGCACCTCCAACGCGAAGCTCAAGGCCGACCTCGCGAACAAGATCAAGAACTGCAACAAGGGCCTCAAGATGTCCATCAACGACGGTCTGTAGCTCCGGGCGAACGCGCCGCGATTGGGTGATACTGGCCGGGTGTCGACTCCGACCTTGCTGGAACAGCACCCGCTGCTGGTCAACCTCGAGCCCGATCAGCTCGACCACCTCGCGCGTGCCGGAGAGGTCGAGAGCTACAACCCGGGAGAGGCGATCGTCGTCGAGGGTAGCCTCGGCGATGCGCTGTTCCTGATCCTCTCGGGGCAGGTCGCGGTGCACCGCGGACCGCAGACGTTCGCGACGCTGTCGGGCGGCGAGTACTTCGGCGAGATGTCGCTCGTCGAGCCGGCGCCGCGATCGGCGAGCGTGACGGCGATGAGCGCGACGTTCCTGTTTCGCCTGCCACACGACGCGCTGCGCGGCCTGATCAGCGAGGACGCGAGCGCCGCATCGATCTTGCTGGTGCAGGTGGTGAAGACGCTGTCCGAGCGACTGCGCAGAGCGAACCAGATGCTGTCGAGCGTCGATCTGCTCGCGGACTGGCTCGCCGGCTCGATGGTCTAGCGGTACCGTCGGGCCGCATGGTGCTCCATTCGCGGTTCGTGATTTGTTCGCGGTTCGTCATCGCGGGCCTGCTCGTCGCGGCACCTGCCGCCGCACAGAATGTCGATCGTCGCTACGCCGAGGAGCCGACCTCTGGCATGGCGTTGCCCGCGGCGCCGCTCGCCGGGGAGTTCGACGGTCGCGTGGTGTCGACCAACCCCGGCGGCCTACCGATGGTGCGCGGCGGCGAGCTCGCGCTGGTGCTCGGCCTCGAGGATCCCGACGTCGCGACCAGCAGCGGGCAGGGCTTCGGGACGTTCTTCGCGATGGCCGGCGGCGGCAAGCTGTTGCCGCGGTTCGGCCTCGGCATCGGCCTCGAGTGGCTGCGGCCGTCGCGCTCGAACCTGGCGCCCGATCCGGGCGAGCCGTTCCGGTTCACGCTCGGCTTCGGCACCGCGCTCGGCAAGAACGCCGGGTTCGGCATGTCGTGGCACCACTTCAAGTCCGAGGGCGTGCTGCGCGGCGTCGACACCTTCGATCTCGGGTTGTCGGCGCGTCCCAACAATCACTTCGCGTGGGGCGCGGTGATCAAGGATCTGACCACGTCGCGCGTCGGCGACGTCCCGGTGCAGCGCCGCTACGAGCTCGAGACCATGATCCGGCCGCTCGGCACCGATCAGCTCGAGCTCGCGATCGGTGGTCGGCTCGGCGAGACCCGCCTCGATCTCGATGGCTGGGGCCGGCTGTCGGCCAGGCTGACGCGCGGCCTGTTCGCGCACGCCGCCTTCGAGACGCGCGAGGTTCACGCGCTGGTCGATTCGCCGACCGGGCTCGACGATCGCGGTGGCCGCGATATCCGCGCGACGCTCGGCCTCGAGGTGTCGTTCGGCTCGTTCGGCGCCACCACCTACGCGACCGGGCTGCGCGACGACACCAAGAACAGTCACTTCCTCGGCGGCCAGCTGGTGATCCGGTCGTCGGCGATCGGTGCGGCGTCGATCGTCGGGCCCGCGGATCACATCGAGCGGATCGAGCTCGAGGGCTCGATCGGGCTCCGCGAGGTGACGAGCCTGGTCGCCCGGATGCGCGCGATCCAGCGCGATCCGACGGCGAAGGCCGTGGTGGTCACGTTCGATGGCATCGCCGCCGGCTGGGCCACGCTCCAGGAGCTGCGCGGCGAGCTGGTGGCGATCAAGAAGGCCGGCAAGAAGACGTTCGCGTACATGGTGTCGGGCACCGGCCGCGACTACTTCGTCGCCAGCGCCGCCGACAAGATCTACGTCGACCCCGCGGGCGGGCTGCGCCTCGTCGGCATGGCGGGCACCACGATCTACTTCAAGGGCGCCTTCGATCAGATCGGCGTGTCGCCACAGTTCGAGAAGATCGCCGAGTACAAGAGCGCGCCCGAGCAGTTCACCGAGAACGGCCCGACGCCGACCGCCGCGAAGATGACGAACGACCTGTTCGACTCGCTGTGGGATCAGTGGCTCACCCAGGTCGCCGACGGCCGCAAGCTCGGCAAGGACGAGCTCAAGAAGCTGATCGACGAGGGGCCGTTCTCCGCCGGCGATCTCGCGGGCAACAAGAAGCTGGTCGATGCCGTCGCGCCGCCCGACAAGGTCAGCGAGCTGGTGACCACCGAGATCGGCAAGATCCTGCCGGTCAGCGGTCCGAGGGCCGAGCGCCCCGACCGCTGGCGGCGCCCCGGCATCGCGATCATCTACGTCGATGGCGACATCACCGACGGCGAATCGAAGACCGTGCCGTTCCTCGGCAAGATGGCCGGCGGCGAGACGCTGGTCGGTGCGATCGCGGCGGCGCGCGCCAACCCGAACGTCGGCGCCATCATCCTCCGCATCGATTCCCCCGGCGGCAGCGCGCTCGCCAGCGAGCTGGTGTCGCGCGAGGTGTTCGCCACCCGCGGCGTCAAGCCGATCCTGTGCTCGATGAGCGACCTCGCGGCGTCGGGCGGCTACTTCATCGCCGCCGGCTGCGACCAGATCTTCGCCGAGCCGATGACCATCACCGGCTCGATCTGCATCTTCTACGGCAAGTTCGATCTCTCGGGCCTGCTCTCGAAGCTCGGCGCCACCACCAACACGCAGAAGCGCGGCAAGCGCGCCGATGCCGAGAGCATGTTCCGGCCGTACACCGAGGAGGAGCGCAAGCACCTGCTCGAGAAGCTCCGCTACATGTACAGCCGCTTCATCGGCGCGGTGGCCGAGGGTCGCAAGATGAAGAAGGACGACGTCGACGCGATCGGCCGCGGCCACGTCTACACGGGCGAGCAGAGCAAGCCGATCAAGCTGGTCGACAAGTTCGGTGGTCTCGGCGACGCGATCGACGAGGCGAAGCGGCTGATGAAGCTCGCGCCCACCACGCGCGTCCAGCTCGTCGAGTTGCCGAACCTGCCGAGCTCGCTGTTCGGTCCGCTCGGCCGTTTCATCGGCGTCGGCGGTGTCCAGAGCTCGCAGCTCTCGCCGTTCGATCTCCCGATCCTGCGCGAGCTGATCAAGGGCATCCCGACCTCGGTGCTGGTCGACGATTCCCGGGCCCAGGCGCGGCTACCGTTTCAGCTGTCCTGGGAGTAGCTCACAAGCCCGCGCCGGG